>NZ_JBYSYL010000005.1:0-370822 GCF_058783235.1 Achromobacter sp. FW305-C-28
ATCAGGCGCGTGATCTACACGACCAACGCCATCGAGAGCTTGAACATGCAATTACGCAAGATCATCAAGACGCGAGGTCACTTTCCCAACGATGAGGCCGCCATCAAGCTCCTATGGCTGGCGTTACGCAACGTGCTCGCCAAGTCTGTGAGGGCAACCTTCGACTGGAAAGCGGCCATGAACCAGTTTGCTATCCTGTTCGGTGAACGGTTTACTGCGGCGCATGGATAACAACTTTTAAAACGCCTCGCCCACGAAAATACGGACAGGCTCACGATTGCGGTCCGGAGCCTTCGCTCCGGACTCGCCTCGGCGGCCCCCCCCGTCCTCATCCTCGTACGCCTTCGGCTCCCTAAGGATTCCCTCGGGCGCATCTACACGCCCCGCCCACCCCACACCGACACCGCCAAGCGCTCACGATGGTGATTAGCCTCGGGCGCTGGGGCGGGTGGTGTGCTTGGCATGATAGCCACGGTCAGAGTGGGGGGCGGTGATGGGCGGCGCGGCAGGTACCTGTTTGCTCGTGCTGATCGTCTCGCGCGCCGCCCATCAGGCGCTACGCACTGACGTCGAACGCCACGGCATACGCGCCGCTCGCGCGTGTCGGTGATGCTGTTGTTCTCTAGTGTGTGACGGCAACAGATCAGAAGACTGCTGAAGGCAATAGGATCACTGAAGGCAATAGGTCAGCAGCTTGCCGCAGCGGCACCCTGGTGAAAATCCAGCCAATCGACGCCGGCCTGCTACCGGCGCGGATGCCATGGCGTTCGACGTCAGTGGCCAGCGCCTGATGGGCGGCGCGCGAGACGGCCAATACGAGCAAGCCGGCACCAGCCGCGCCGCCCATCACCGCCCCCCCCACGACGTGCGGACCAATAGCAAACAACTCTCCACCCGCGCGAAGCGCACCCGCAACACTTTCTAGAAACGCAATGCCAAACGTGGCCGCCCGCGCGGCCGCGGCTTGGCGACCCTGTAGATTCCATTCCCTGACCACAGGTCTAGCAGCGCCACAAGCCTCGAAAGCCGTAGCCCCTCGCGGGGGTGGCATGCGGGGTGGGCAACCTCGATGCGCCCAAGGGAATCCGTAGGGAAGGCCGCAGGCCTGGACGAGGATGACGCAGGGGGGGCCCGCCTAGGGCAGTCCGGAGCGAAGGCTCCGGACCGCAATCGTGGGCGCCCACCCCGCATGCCACCCCCGCGAGGGGCGACCTACGAAGCGACAACCACACAATCCAAATAACCTAAACCCGAGCCGGCAACACAATCCCGGACGCTTCACCAAAGCCAATCCGAGGATACCCAGCCTTCACACACTCAGCCCGCATGATCACCTGATCCCCATCTTGCAGGAACGTACGCTTCTCCCCCCAAGGCAGATCAAATGCAGTCTTCCCGCCATTGCTCAGTTCCAGCAGCGAACCCGCTTCTGCCGCCTGCGGACCCGACAGCGTCCCCGTACCCAACATGTCGCCCGGTTGCAGGTTGCAGCCGTTCACGGTGTGGTGCGTGATCAGTTGGGCGATGTTCCAGTAGGCGTCGCGGAAATTGCTGCGCGAGAGTTTGGCCGGGGGCAGTTTTTCGGTGCGCGACTTTTCCGTCGTCAGCAGCACTTCCATTTGCACGTCGTAGGCGCCCTTCGCGCGGTTTGCGTCCGAGGCCAGGTAGGGCATCGGTTGAGGTTCTGCGGGGCCGCGGTTCCATTGCGTGCGGAACGGCTCCAGCGCTTCCATCGTCACGATCCACGGCGAGATCGTCGAGGCGAAATTCTTCGACAGGAACGGGCCCAGCGGCTGGTATTCCCAGGCCTGGATGTCACGTGCCGACCAGTCGTTCAGGATGCACAGGCCGAACACGTGCGCGTCCGCGTCCGCCAGCGTGATGCGTTCGCCTTGCGCGTTGCCCGTGCCCACGAAAATGCCCAGTTCCAGTTCATAGTCCAGGCGCGCGCACGGGCCGAACTGCGGGTTTTCACCTTCGTTTGCCGGGCGCGTCTGGCCTACCGGGCGCGGGAACTTCTGGTCCACCCCGATGCTCGATGCGCGGCCGTGGTAGCCGATGGGCACCCATTTGTAGTTCGGCAGCAGAGGATTGTCCGGACGGAATTGCTTGCCCACCGACGTTGCGTGGTGCACCGAAATATAGAAGTCCGTGTAGTCGCCAATGCGGGCCGGCGTCGTGTACTCGGCGTCTGCCTGCGCCACCAGCAGCGGCTCCACCACCGTGCGCAGCGCCGCGCCTTCGCGCAGCGCGCGCGACAGTGCCAGGCGCAGCGCGCTCCAGTGGGCTTGGCCCAGCGCCATCAACGCGTTCAGGCTATCGCCCTGGCAGGCGGCCAATGCCTGTCCGGCAGCGCCTTCGAACGGCTGCTTGTCAGCGAGTGCGGCCAGGTCCAGGATCTGGTCGCCGATTGCCACGCCTGGGCGGAACGATTCCTGCGAGCCCTTGCGGCGAAACGCCGCGTACGGCAGGTTTTGCACCGGGAAATCCGACGTGCCCGTATTGGCGCTGGCTACCCAGCTCTTCAGGGACGGGTCGTGCGTTTCGTTGATCGAAGTGGTCATGGTTCTGGTGTCTCGTTCAATGTGTTTGTAAGGGGCCGGCAGGCGCCGGGAAAAGCCAAAGCCAAACGGCGATGCGCTTGCGCGCATCGCCGTGGGCGGGCGTGAAATCGGTCTGTCCGGTCACGCCTTGCCGGGATCGAAGTGCTTCTTGATGTCCTGCCAGCACCGGTAATAGTCGCCCTGCAATTCTACCGACGCCAATGCCTGGGCGGTCGGGCGGATCACACGGCGCGTCTCGAACATGAACGCCATCGTGTCGCGGATGTAGTGCGCCGTGCTGGTGTCGGCGTGCGACGCCTTCTCGAACGTTTCCGCATCCGGGCCATGGCCGCTCATGCAGTTGTGCAGGCTGGCGCCGCCCGGGGCGAACCCTTCGGCCTTGGCGTCGTATACGCCCTGGATCAGGCCCATGAATTCGCTGGCCACGTTGCGGTGGAACCAGGGCGGACGGAACGTGTTTTCCATCGCCAGGATGCGCGGCGGAAAGATCGCGAAGTCCATGTTCGCCGTGCCCGGGGTGTCGGACGGCGCCGTCAGCACCGTGAAGATCGACGGGTCCGGATGGTCGAAGCTGATCGAGCCGATCGTGTTGAAGTGGCGCAGGTCGTACTTGTACGGTGCATGCGTGCCGTGCCAGGCCACCACGTCCAGTGGCGAATGGCCGATGGCGGCGCGCCAGAAGCCGCCCGTGAACTTGGATATCAATTCGAAATCGCCTTCCACGTCTTCATACCAGGCCACCGGCGTCTTGAAATCTCGCGCATTGGCCAGGCAGTTCGAGCCGATCGGTCCCAGTTCCGGCAGGCGCAGCGCGGCGCCGAAGTTTTCCAGCATGTAGCCGCGCGCCGTGTCGTCCAGCAGTTGCACGGCAAAGCGCACGCCGCGCGGGATCACGGCGATTTCCAGCGGCTCCAGGTCGATCAGGCCCAGCTCGGTGGCCAGGCGCAGGCGGCCTTGCTGCGGCACCAGCAGCAGCTCGCCGTCGGCGTTGTAGAAATAGCGGCCCTTCATGCTGCGATTGGCCGCGTACAGATGGATGCCGACGCCGCCCTGCTCATCGGGGCCGCCATTGCCGCCCCAGGTCTTCACGCCTTCCAGGAAATCGGTGGGGGCGCTGGGGATGGGCAGCGGGCTCCAGCGCAGCTGGTTGGGCGTGACCGGGCCTTCGCCAAACGTGCTTTGCCAGCCCGCGGCGCCGCTGAACGGTGCAAACGGCTTGTGCTGGGCGCCGGGGCGGATGCGGTACAGCCACGAACGGCGGTTCTCGCTGCGCGGCGCGGTGAAGGCGGTGCCGGACAGTTGCTCGGCGTACAGGCCGTAGGGACATTGCTGGGGCGAATTGCGGCCCAGCGGCAGCGCGCCGGGCAGGGCTTCGGTGGCACAGTCGTTGCCGAAGCCGGTCTGGTATTGCAGTTCCATGGAATCCTCCTGGGTGGCGCGCGGTGCGTGGCCGCGCGGTCTTGGTTCTGGGGCTACTGGCAGCGCTTGCCCGAGGCCGATACGCCATTGTCGGAAAAAAACCCCGCTACGGCTACGGGAATGCAAAAATAGCAACTATAAATTTTGTGAATAGTAGGGGGCCGCATGGCCGAACTGCGCGACGTAGACCTGAACCTCCTGATCCTGTTCCAGCATCTGCTCGAAGACCGCAACCTGTCTGCCGTGGCGCGGCGGCTGGACTTGTCGCAGCCCGCCGTCAGCAATGCCCTGCGGCGGCTGCGGCTGGCCTTTGGCGACGAATTGTTCGTGCGCACCGCCCAGGGCATGCTGCCCACCCCGCGGGCGCAGCGTCTGGCCGGACCGGTCAGCGAGGCGCTGGCGATGCTGACGCAGGCGTTGCAGGACCAGGATGCCTTTGACGCGTCCACCAGCACGCGGCGTTTTCGCGTGGCCATGACCGACGTGGGCGAGATTCACTTCATGCCGCGCCTGATGGAAGTGTGCGTGCAGGTGGCGCCGCAGGTGCGCATTGACTCCGTGCGAGTGCAAGGGCCGGACCTGCCGCGCGAAATGGAGGCGGGCCGCGTCGACCTGGCGATCGGCGCATTCGACGAGATGGGGGCGGGCACGTTGCAGCGCATGCTGTTCCGGCAGGGCTACGCCACGCTGTTTCGCCAGGCGCATCCCACGGCCCATGCCGGCATGGGGCTGAAGGCGTTTCGAGCCGAACGCCACCTGATCGTGTCGCGCGCCGCGCCCTACGGCCAGGTGAACCAGTCGATGGAGCGCGCCGGCCTGGTGCTGGCCGAACACTTCAGCGTGCCGCATTTCTCGGCCGTGCCGTATATCGTCAGCGCGACCGACCTGCTGGCCACGGTGCCCGAAAAGCTGGCCGCCAGCGCGGCGCCGCCCTTTGGCCTGCGCATCATGACGCCGCCGGTGAAGGTGCCGGCGCTGCAGACCAATATGTACTGGCAGCGCCGCTACGACCGCGACGGCGGCAACCAGTGGCTGCGCGCCTTGATCGTCAATGCGTTTGCGGTGGGGGCGCCTGCGGTATGACCGAGGCGCGCGCCTGCGCCAGGGCTTCGCGCAGCACGGCCATGTCGCCCAGGTGGTTGGCCAGCAGCAGGATCAGCGCGGCGTTCATTTCCTGGCTTTGCTCGTTGCTCAGGTCGCGGTGCGCGTCGATCAGCGCTTCATAGAAGTCGTCCGGCGCGGCCAGGTTGTTCTCGGTGATCAGCATGGATAGTCCTTCGGATTCAGGCGCGGCCGGTGGCGCGTTGGATGGCCGAGGCCACGGCGTCGGGCGCAAAGGCGCGCCAGCGCGCGCTGATGTGCTGGTCGGGGCGGATCAGGTAGGCGGTGCCGGGGCGGGCGTCGTAGCGCTGGGCCAGCAGGCCTTCGCTGTCGACCACCTGCGCCAGGTCGGCGGGCCACGCCGAGGTGTCGCAGTGGGCGCTTGCCACCAGCACCGGCGTGACCGGCACGGCCGTCAGGCGCAGCGCCTGCAGGGCTTGCAGCGTGTCGGGCGCAGGCAGCTGGTCGCCGCAGAACAGCGCCAGCGTGAAGCTGCCGGTCAGGCGAGACAGCCACCAGTCGATACCGCCCGGGCCTCGTACCGGGGCGTCCAGCGCCACGGCGCCTGGCCGCATGCGGCCGGCAAACGCGTCCGTGTCGGGCGTGTTCAGCGGCGAATCGGCATAGGTGGCGGGCAAGGACAGCCGGCCGCTGTTGACCAGTGACCGCGCGAATGGATGGTGGCGCGCCAGGTTCAGCACGGCATTGCGGAAGCTGCGGCTGATGTCGCTCTTGGGGGTAATGAAATCGGTGGCGCGCGACGAGTTCAGGATGTTCTCGTCGGCGGCATGCTCGCGTTCTGCGGCGTAGCTGTCCACCAGCGATTCGGGCGCCTGGCCGGCCAGCACCAGCTTCAGCTTCCAGGCCAGGTTTTCGGCATCCTGCACGCCGCTGTTGGCGCCGCGAGCGCCGAACGGCGATACGCGATGGGCCGAGTCGCCCGCGAACAGCACGCGGCCGTGGCGGAACGTGTCCATGCGTTCACAGGCAAAGGTGTACACGCTGACCCATTCCAGCTCGAATTGCGCGTCGGGGCCGAGCAGGGCGCGGATGCGCGGCAGCACGTTCTCGGGCTTGACGGCTTCGACGGGGTCGGCGTTCCAGCCCAGCTGGAAGTCGATGCGCCAGACGTTGTCGGGCTGCATGTGCAGCAGCACCGACTGGTTGGGGTGAAAGGGCGGGTCGAACCAGAACCAGCGTTCGGCGGGAAAGTCCGCCTTCATTTTGACGTCGGCGATCAGGAAGCGGTCGCGGAAAATGCGGCCGTGGCTTTCCTGGCCGATCAGCTTGCGCACCGGGGAACGCGCCCCGTCGCACGCCACCAGCCAGTCGGCCTGCAAGGTGTAGGCGCCCTCGGGCGTGTCGATCGACAGCACCACGCTCGCGTCAGTCTGCTCGACGCCGACCACCTTGTTCTTCCAGCGCAGGTCGATATTGGGCTGCTGGCGCGCCTGTTCGTACAGGTAGCCTTCGGCGTAGTACTGCTGCAGGTTGATGAAGGCGGGGCGGCGATGGCCGGGTTCGGGCAAGAGGTCGAAGCGCCAGACCTCCTGGTCGCGGAAGAACACCTTGCCCACGTTCCAGGACACGCCCTTGTCGGCCATGCGCTGGCCGACGCCCAGGCGGTCCCAGATTTCCAGCGTGCGCTTGGAAAAGCAAATGGCGCGCGAGCCGGTGGACAGGCGGTAGTCGTCGTCCAGCACCACCACGCGCACGCCCTGGCTGGCCAGGTCCAGCGCCGTGGTCAGGCCCACTGGTCCGGCGCCCACCACCACCACCGGGTGGCGCGCGCGTGCCGCGGCCGCCTGGTCGGCGTGTTTTTCATAGGCGAACTCCATCGCCTGAAAGTCGATGTCTCCCACGGTTGTCTCCTGTGTGGGTCATTTTGTTTTTATGCTCGGCTGCGCCTTGCTGCCCACGCCGGTTGGGGTGGGGGCGGGCGAAGCCGGTTCCTGCTTGGCGTGAAACGGTGAGGGCGGCCGCTTGTGTCGGCCTGCCCACCCCGTTCCGGTGCGGGATCAGCCCTCGAGCTGGGCCCACATTTCCAGGTCGCGCTTGTCGGTCCAGATGCGCGGGTGAACGTGGCCGGAGGCTTCGTCATAGGCGCGCGACACGTCGAACGGCATGCAGTGGTCGAAGATGACCCAGTCGCTGTAGCGCGGCTTCATGAAGTCGTAGACCTCGCGGTAGATCGTCTTCAAGTCGCGGCCTTCGGCCACGCCGCGGTTCACGGCGCCGTACAGGTCGGTCAGGAACGCGCGGGTGCCGGCCAGACCCTGGCGCACTTCCGTGGCGTTCTTCAGGGCCGGGCCGCGGCCGGGCACCATCTTTTCGGCTTCAAAGCCGGACAGCGCGTCCAGCGTCGTGGGCCAATCGCGGAAGTAGGCGTCGCCGCAGTAGGGCGTGGACTGGTATTCGACCAGGTCGCCGGCGAACAGGATCTTCTGTTCGGGCAGCCAGGCAATGGTGTCGCCCTTGGTGTGGCCACGGCCCACCTGCAGCAGCTTGACTTCCAGGTTGCCCAGGTTGACGGTCATTTCGCCCTTGAAAGTCATCGTGGGCCAGACCAGGCCGGGCGGAATCGATTCGGCGTTGCGGAACAGGCGCGGGAAACGGCCGATTTCGCTGGCCTTGTCCTGTTCGCCGCGTTCGGCGATGAGGTCGTAGGTGTCGCGGCTGGCCAGGATTTCCTGGGCGTTGTAGGCCGACGCACCGAACACGCGCACGGCGTGGTAGTGCGACAGCAGGATGTACTTGATGGGCTTGTCGGTGACTTCGCGAATGCGGCGGATGACGTCCTGCGCCATAACCGGGGTGGCCTGGGTGTCGATCACCATGACCGCCTCGTCGCCGATGATCACGCCCGTGTTGGGGTCGCCTTCGGCCGTGTAGGCATAGGCGTTGTCGGACAGTTTTTCAAACGAGACGACCTTGTCGGACAGGTCGGCTTGCGAGGCGAATTGCTTGCTCATGACTGGCTCCTTCCACTTTTATAGGAATAGGGGGTGTGGAAGGAATATAGCGTGGCGTTAGTGCTTATGCAATACGTTTGCTATTGACTAATGGTCTGGTTTTTTCAGGGATTTCACCAGGGTGTCGGGTCGGCCGCCCATGGCAAACCGGGCCGCGAGGCGGCCCGGAGGGGAGCATTCAGGGGGAACTTCCGGGCCCGGCAGGGCTCAGATTGCCAGTTTGGCGATGCAGCCACGCGTGACCGCGACCCGGGCGGGCAGCGCTAGGTTTTCTGGCACTTTGGGCAGTAGTAGGTAGCGCGCTGGCCCTGGACAATGCGCCGTATCGGGGTGCCGCACACCTTGCAGGGCTGGCCTTCACGTTCGTAGACCGCGGCGTGGATCTCGAAATAGGCGCCCGGTTCGCCGCTGGCCCCGACGTAGTCGCGCAGCGTGCTGCCGCCCGAGGTCAGGGCGTCGGCCAGGGTGGCGCGCACCATGTCCGCCAGGCGGTCGCAGCGGGCGGCCGACAATTTATTGGCCGGGGTCTTGGGATTGATGCGGGCCCGGAACAGGCTTTCAGAGGCGTAGATATTGCCCACGCCCACGACCGCCATGCCGGCCAGCAGCACCTGCTTGACCGCCGCGCCGTGCCGCTTGAAGTGCCGGTGCAGCCAGGCGCCGTCAAAGCGCGGGTCGAAGGGTTCGATGCCCAGCTTGGCCAGCAGCGGGTGGTTTTCGATGGGGCCGTCGGCGTCGGGGTGCCACAGCACCGCGCCGAACCGGCGGGGATCGTGCAGGCGCAGGACCGCCTGGTCGAAGATCCATTCGACGTGGTCGTGCTTGCGCAGGAATTCGCCCGGCGCCGTGCTCCGCAGCGAGCCGGACATGCCCAGATGCACGATCTGGGTGCCGTGGTCAAAGCGCAGCAGCAGGTATTTGCCCCGGCGGCCGCATTCCAGCACGGTATGCCCGCCCAGCAGGTCGGGCAGGTCGGCAGGGATGGGCCAGCGCATCCGGGACTCGTGGACGACCAGCCGCGTGAGGGGGCGGCCGGTGATGACAGCGTCTATTCCCCGACGCGTGGTTTCAACTTCAGGCAGTTCCGGCATGAGCCAGTGTAAGATCATCAATTGCGTGTACGAAGATTGTGCCATCAACCGGACGGGCCGCGTGAAGTCGTCTTTCAAACAAATGAATATCGGGTTTGCCACGCTGGCGCTCGCGTTGGCCGCCATCCTGGCCCCTCAGGCCCAGGCCGCCGACAGCCGGACGCGCGACGCGACCGGCCCGCGCATGGCGCCCCAGAACCGCCAACCTGAAACCGAGGTCATCCGCCTGCGTCCGGGGCAGTTGCCCTATGTGTCGCTGACGGCCGACATCTTCTATCGCGTCCTGGCATCGGAAATCGCCGCGCAGCGCGGCATGTACGGTACCGCCGCCAACACCATGGTCGGCCTGGCCCGCGATACCGGCGATCCCCGCCTGGCGCGCCGCGGCCTGGAATTCCAGCTGGCGGGCGGCAACCTGCCGGGCGCACTGGATGCGGCCCGGGTCTGGGCCCGCCTGTCGCCCAACGATCTCGAAGCCAGCTCCACCGAATTGGCGCTGGCCGCCGCCAATGGCCAGACCAAGGGCCTGTCGCAGGCGCTGCGCAACCGCATCGACGCCTCCCGCGACAAGCCCGCGGCCATCGGCCAGGCCCTGGCCGTGCTCAGCCGCCTGAACGACCGCCGCCTGGCGCTGCGCATCCTTGACGAATCCTTCAGCGACAGCGTGCGCAAGCTGCCCGCCGCGCATCTGGCGCTGGCCGACGTGGCGTCCGCGTCCGGCGACAACCAACGCGCCACCCAGGAAGCCCGCGCCGCGCTGGCCGCCGACCCGAAGTCCGAAGCCGCCGCCCAGCGTGTGCTCGAGTACGGCTCCAAGGTCGATCCCCAGCGCGCCCAGGCCGACGCCCGCGCCTATATCAGCCGCAATCCCAACGCCCGCAAGGTGCGCCTGATGCTGGCCGGCCAAATGGCCGACGCCGGCGACTACGCGGGCGCCCTGGCCGAATTGCAGGCCATGTCGCGCCGTTCGCCCGAAGATTTCGACCTGCTCTTCATGCAGGCCCAACTGGCCTACAAGGCCGGCCAGCTGCCGCAGGCCAAGGCTTTCCTGCAGCAGTACCTGGACGTTCAGAACCAGCGCCAGCGCGCCATTGTGCCGGGCGCCACCGACGCCGGCGCCGCCGCGGCCGATGCTCACGTGCTGCTGTCGCGCATTGCCGAAGACCAGGGCCAGTACGACGAAGCCATCGCCGAACTCGGCCGCATCGACGATCCGTCGCTGCGCTACTCGGCCAGCATGCGCCAGGCCGTCCTGCGGGCCAAGTCCGGCCGGGTCGACGACGCCATCAAGATGGTCGATGCCGCCTCGCCGCAAGACGAAGAAGAACGCACGCTGGGCGTCTTGACCAAGGCCCAGATCCTGCGCGATGCCGACCGCATCGGCCAGGCGGTGTCCACGCTGGAAGCCGCCGACCAGGCACTGCCCGATACCGTCGAGATCAAGTACGAGCTGGCCATGCTGTACGAGCGCCAGGACCGCCTGGCCGACCTGGAACGCATGCTGCGCCAGGTCATCGCGCTGGATCCGGACCACGCCCACGCCTACAACGCGCTGGGCTACACGCTGGCCGATCACAACCAGCGCCTGCCCGAAGCGCTGGACCTGATCACCCAGGCGCTGGAACTCTCGCCCAACGATCCGTTCATCCTGGACAGCATGGGCTGGGTCAAGTTCCGCATGGGCGACCAGGTCGCGGCCGCCGACTACCTGCGCCGCGCCTACAGCGTGCGCCCGGAAGCCGATATCGCCGCCCACCTGGCCGAAGTGCTCTGGACTCAGGGCAAGCGCGACCAGGCCACTGACCTGCTGCGCGCCGCCCTGCAGAAAGACCCCAAGAACAAGACCGTGCTTGATGTGGTCAAGCGCCTGGGAGTCAGTCTGTGACGGCAGTGGCACGGCGCCTGCATGATGGCGTAGCGGCATTGCGCTGGGCGCTGCTGGCCCTGCTAGCCTTCGTGCTGGCGGCCTGCACCACCACGCCCAAGCCCATCGAAGGCACATCCGCCGACGCGTTTTCACGCATCGGGCGTTTCGCCATAACGGTCAACGAAGAAGGCGGCAAGCAAAACGCCGTGCAGGGCGGGTTCTCGTGGTCCGACGATGGCCGTCGCTATGTGCTTGACCTGACCAACCCGCTGGGGTCGACCGAAGCCCGTGTTGAAGGCCAACCCGGCGCCGCCAGCCTGACCAAGGCCGACGGCACCCGCCTGGTCGCCGACAACCCCGACGCCCTGGCCGAAGACGCCCTGGGCAGCAGCATGCCGGTGTCCGGCCTGCGCGACTGGCTGCGCGGCAAGCTGGCGGGGCAACCCGAAGCCACCGACGTTTCCAGCGACGAATTGGGCCGCCCCGTGGCATTCGAGCAAGGCGGCTGGCGGGCCAACCTGTCGCGCTACGACACCCTGGGGCCTCGCATGCTGGTCCTGGAACGCCAGGAACCTGGCCGCCGCATCATGGTGCGGCTGGTCGTCAACCAGCCCTGATCTTTCCCTGATTTGTCAGGCCCGATGGCCGCTGCGCCCCTTGTTTCAATCCTGGGGCGCCGCGGCCATCGGCGTTAACACGTCCGTCATTTTTCAATCGCGCAAATAAGCGCGGCAAAATCCGCTGTGTTACGGCTTGAAATATCTTGTTTAGCCTGAATAATTCTCCCGAGACCCGCGCGCGCGACCAGCCCGCTCGGCTTGCAAGACCGGCAGCCGCGGATCGCGCCGCCGATTTTTTGGAGAAAGGCTATGTTCAGGAACACCCGAATCGCGACGATGCTCTTGGGGATCATCGCGGTATTTTTCACTTTCCAGCTGCTTGTCGGCGGCATGGGCTTCATCGCCTTGCGTCAGACCAACCAGGACGTCGGCCAGCTGTATCGCCTCTCTTCACAACAGGTCAACGCGGTCAACTCGGCGGCCCTGTCCCTGGTGGCGGCTCGCACCGACCTCAGCCGTTACGCCACCCGGGTGGCGCAGGGCAATGCCAGCGATACCACGGCGCTGCGGCTGGCGCGTCAGCGCATCGCCGCGGGTGATCGCGCGTTCCAGGGCTTCTCAGGTGGCCTGTCGGCCGATGAGCGCGCCGCCTCCAAGGACCTGATCGAGGCCTACGGCAACCTCAGCACCAACCTGCAGAACGTGGGCAAGGTTCTTGAGGCCGGCGACATGGACGCCTACTTCAAGCAGGGTACGCAACAGGTGCAGGAACTGCTGGTGTCCGAGCGCGACGCCTTCATGCGCCGCGCCGAGGAAAGCGGGCAGGGCGTGATGGACGAGATTTCGCTGTTCCACCGCGTGTTCACCTACCTGCTGGGCGGCATCCTGGCCCTGGGCCTGGCGATGGCCGTTGGTGCGCACGTGCTGATCCGCCGCATGATCGTGCGCCCGCTGCTGGAAGCCGGCGAGATCTTCCGCCGCATCGCCGAAGGCGATTTGACGCGCCGCGTGGCCGATCGCGGCCGCAACGAAATCGGCGCGCTGCTGAATGCGCTGCGCGCCATGCAGGACAGCCTGGTTCGCACCGTGTCCACCGTGCGCCGTGGCGTGGACGAAATCAACGTCGGTGCGCGTGAAATCTCGTCGGGCAACACCGACCTGTCCAGCCGTACCGAAGAACAGGCCGCCTCGCTCGAGGAAACCGCCGCCAGCATGGAAGAGTTGGCGTCCACGGTGAAGCAGAACGCCGATACCGCGCGCGAAGCCAACCGCATGGTCGCCGCGTCCGCCGCGGTGGCGCAGCGCGGCGGCGATGCCGTGTCCAGCGTGGTGGAAACCATGCGCGCCATCTCGGGCAGTTCGGCGCGCATCTCCGACATCGTGGGCGTGATCGATGGCATTGCGTTCCAGACCAACATCCTGGCGCTCAACGCCGCCGTAGAAGCCGCGCGCGCCGGCGAACAGGGCAAGGGCTTTGCCGTGGTCGCCAGCGAAGTGCGCACGCTGGCCCAGCGCAGCGCTGCCGCGGCCAAGGAAATCAAGCAGCTCATCGAAGATTCGGCGCAGAAAGTCGGCGTCGGCTCCGCGCAGGTGGAAACCGCCGGCGCCACGATGCGCGAGATCGTCGACTCCGTGCAGCGCGTGACCAGCCTGATGGGTGAGATTTCCGCGGCCTCGGAAGAGCAGGCCAGCGGTATCGACCAGGTCAATCGCGCGGTCACGCAAATGGACGGCGTGACGCAGCAGAACGCCGCCCTGGTCGAGCAGGCCGCTGCGGCGGCTGGCGCGCTGGAAGAGCAGGCGCGCCAATTGGCTAGCGCCGTGGCCGTGTTCAAGCTGCCGGAAGGGCAGGTCATCGAGGCGGCTGCCGAGCGCCTGGCCGGCCGTGCCGCGCCCCAGATCGCCTGATCCCCTGGCAGCAGCCGGCCGCACGCGCGGGTCGTTAAAATCGGCGCTTCCGCCCAAATTTTCGATCCGCCGTGACTCTCTACGACGTTCCCGCGCCCGCCAAGCTGAATCTGTTCCTGCACGTGGTGGGCCGTCGCCCTGACGGCTACCACCTGCTGCAGACCGCGTTTCGCTTCATCGACCTGTGCGACACGCTGCATTTCGAGGCGCGCGCCGATGGCGTCATCAGCCGCGCCACGGCCCTGCCCGGCGTGTCCGAAGCCGATGACCTGACCCTGCGCGCCGCCCGTGCCTTGCAGCAAGCCACCGGCACGCGCCAGGGCGCGCAGATCGCGCTGGAAAAGCGTATTCCGCAAGGCGGCGGCCTGGGCGGCGGGTCCAGCGATGCGGCCACCGTGCTGATCGCGCTGAACCGGCTGTGGGGCACCGGCCTGACCCGGCGCCAGTTGATGGACCTGGCCTTGCCGCTGGGTGCCGATGTCCCGGTATTCGTGTTCGGCCAATCGGCTTTTGCCGAGGGCGTGGGTGAAAAACTGACGCCGCTCGACCTGCCGCAGCGGGCTTATCTGGTGGCCCAGCCGGACGCGAGCGTGCCGACTGTTGGAATTTTTTCCGCACCCGATTTGACAAGGGATTCTTCTTACATCACAATAGCGGACTTTCTTGCTTCGCCAACTTTTTGCTTCGGCAGAAACGACTTGGAGCCGGTAGTCTTCCGTCTTTATCCTGAAGTTTTCAGGGCATCGCGGTGGCTTGCTGAACAGGAAACTCTTGTCCGCAAGGGAATCCCAGTTCGCATGTCGGGATCTGGTGCGTGTTTGTACGCCGAGTTTTCCGAACTTTCGGAGGCCGTTTTGGCGAAAACGGAAATTACCGCTACAATGCGCGGCGCTGTTAAAACAAACAGCACAACGCATCCACGGTTCCGGTTAGTGCAGGCTTGTCCTGGGTTGACTGAGCATCCGTTGCGGAATTGGATTGCAAGATAGTTGGGGAGTCGCCAAGCTGGTTAAGGCACCGGATTTTGATTCCGGCATGCGAAGGTTCGAATCCTTCCTCCCCAGCCAACCGAATACATAAAAAAGCTGTTGAACACGCCTGTAAGACACTGGCCCGGGTTCAGCAGCTTTTTTATTTTCCGGTCCGCAGGTTCCCGCATCATCTCGTCAGTGTCTTAAACGACCATCGCATCATCCATCATGGCAAACGATAGCTTCATGATCTTCACGGGCACGGCCAACACTCGGCTGGCCGTGGACGTAGTCAACCACCTCGATATGTCCCTGGGCAAGATGACCGTCGGTCGCTTCTCCGACGGCGAGGTGATGGTCGAAATCAACGAGAACGTGCGTGGCAAGGACGTCTTCGTCCTGCAGCCCACCTGTGCGCCTACCAATGACAACCTGATGGAAATCATGGTCATGGTCGATGCCCTGCGCCGCGCTTCGGCCGGCCGCATCACCGCCGCGATTCCCTATTTCGGCTATGCCCGCCAGGATCGCCGCCCGCGTTCGGCGCGCGTGGCCATCTCGGCCAAGGTCGTGGCCAACATGCTGCAAGTGGCTGGCGTCGACCGCGTCCTGACGATGGACCTGCACGCCGACCAGATCCAGGGCTTTTTCGACATCCCCGTGGACAACATCTACGCCGGTCCGATCTTGCTGGGCGACATCTGGCGCCGCAATTTCTCGAACCTGGTCGTGGTGTCCCCGGACATCGGCGGCGTGGTCCGTGCCCGTGCACTGGCCAAGCAGCTGGAAGCCGACCTGGCGATCATCGACAAGCGTCGTCCGCGCGCCAACGTGTCGGAAGTGATGAACATCATCGGTGAAGTCGACGGCCGCACCTGCATCATCATGGACGACATGGTCGACACCGCCGGCACGCTGTGCAAGGCGGCCCAGGCCCTGAAGGACCGCGGCGCCGGCGCCGTCTACGCCTACTGCACGCACCCCGTGCTGTCGGGCGGCGCCATCGACCGCATCGAAGCGTCGGAACTGGACGAGCTGGTCGTCACCGACACCATTCCGCTCTCCGAGCAAGGCCAGGCCAGCGGCAAGATCCGCCAGCTGTCGTGCGCCGCGCTGCTGGGCGAGACCATCCTGCGTATCTCGAACGCCGAATCGGTCAGCTCGCTGTTCGTCGACTGACGCCAGGCGTCGGTCGGGCGTTCAGCCCACCCCCGTTTTTTTGTGCCTTGCTGGTCGCGGCAAGGCACAAGCAACACGGCGCACCTGTTGTGCGCCGTGCTTTAACCGGCGAAGCCTCTTCGCTATTTTTTGTTTTTGGAGTTTTCCATGAAATTCATCGCCACTGCGCGTAGCGTCCAGGGTTCGAGTGCGAGCCGCCGCCTGCGCCGCGCGGGCCGCGTTCCCGCCATTGTCTATGGTGGTACGGCTGCCCCCCTGAACATCGAACTCGACCACAACGAGATCTACCACGCGCTGCGCAAGGAAGAATTCCACGCATCGATCCTGCAAATGCAGCTCGAAGGCGCCAAGGAAGAACAAGTTCTGCTGCGTTCGGTTCAATGGCACGCCTACAAGCCGCAAGTCCTGCACGTGGACTTCCAGCGCGTGGACGCCAACCAAGCCCTGCGCACCAAGGTGCCGCTGCACTTCGTCAACGCTGAAATCTCGCCGGCCGTGAAGCTGTCGGGCGCCATCATCAGCCACGTGACGACCGAACTGGAAATCACCTGCCTGCCGGCAGCGCTGCCCCAGTTCATCGAAGTCGACCTGACCAACATCCTGGCTGGCGCTTCGATCCACCTGGCCGACATCAAGCTGCCGATGGGCGTGACCTACGTCCCGCACGGCGCTGACGCCAACCCGCTGCTGGCCGCCGCAGTCGTCAAGGGCGGCGCTGCCGCTGACGACGCCGACGAAGCCGCTCCGGCTGCCCCGGCCGCCTAAGTCCTGCCGGAAAGCCTCGGCTTTCCTGCGGCTGGTGCCCGAAACCCTGCGTGTGCATTTGCATGCGCAGGGTTTTTTGGTTTAAACACCCCCATCATGTCTACTCCCATACGCCTCATCGTGGGATTGGGTAACCCCGGTCCCGACTACGAAACCACCCGGCACAACGCCGGCTTCTGGCTGGCCGACCACCTGGCGGACGATCTGCGCACTTCTTTTGCGCTCGAGAAATCCTTTTTCGGCATGGTGGCCAAAGCCCGCGTGGGGGCCGACAGCGTGCTGCTGCTCAAACCCAACACCTACATGAACCGGTCCGGCCAGGCGGTGGGCGCCTTGGCGCGCTTCTACAAGCTGACCCCCGAACACGTGCTGGTGCTGCACGACGAACTGGACCTGATGCCCGGCCAGGTCAAGCTCAAGCAGGGCGGCGGCCACGCCGGCCACAACGGCCTGAAAGACATCCAGGCCGCGCTGGGCAGCCCGAACTTCTGGCGCCTGCGCATCGGCATTGGCCACCCGCGCACGCTGAACCTCGCGCAGCAGGTGGCCGACTTCGTGCTGCATCCGCCGCGCCGCGAAGAGCAAAAGGAAATCGAAGCCGTCATCGACCGCTGCCGCGCCGTGGTGCCGGCCATGCTGGCGGGGGATTTCCCGCTGGCCACGCGCCAGCTGCACAGCGGCAACGACGCCTGATGAACGCCAGCCCCGGCACCATGTCCGTCCGCAAACCGCGATTTCGCACCGAATTGGTGGATTTCTGGCGCTTCGTGCGCCGGCCGCATCCCATGCGGCGCCTGCCCGGACGCACCGCCGCGATAGGCTGGGTGTCGGACTGGTGGCCAGGTGTCGGCCCCGGGCGCATCCTCGCCTGGGCGAGCGTGCTGTGGCTGATCAACCTGCTTATCCTGGGGCCGCTGGCGGTCGCTGCGGCCGGGGCGGGCGGGGTGACGCATCGGCTGGATCCGGCCAACATTCCCTGGCTGACCGCCATCATCTGGGCGCCCCTGGTCGAGGAAATGCTGTTTCGCTATGGCTTGCGGCGTCCCAGGCAGGCGCTGTGGTTCTGCCCGGCGCTGTTGCCCGTGGTGCTGTACGGCCCGCGCATCTGGACCGGCCTGCTGCTGGCGGCCTTCGTGCTGCTGGCGTGCTGGGCGCTGCGCCCCAAGGCCGAACCACTCAAAGGCTGGAACACCGCCTGGCGGCGCCACTACCTGAAGCACTTCGGCTGGGTGTTCCACCTGGTGGCGCTGACTTTCGCCGCCGTGCACCTGACCAACTTCGTCTTCAAGGACACCCCTTACTGGTTGCTGCCACTGCTGGTGCTGCCGCAGTGGGTGACCGGGCTGGTGCTGGGCTGGATTCGCGTACGCCGCGGCATTGGCGCTGCGATCGCGCTGCACGCCACCTTCAATGCTGGCCCCATTTTGCTGATCTGGGCGGTGATGCGGTGGCTGCCCGCCGCGGCGCAGTAGCAAAGCCGCGGCGCCGGCCTGGCCGCCTGTGCGGCCTTCACGGGTCGCCGCCCCGCGCCGGCCGTGTGCCCGCCGTGCCGTAACCCCTGGCGGGGTAAACTAGAACGTTAACGCTCAATACCGTACTTACACAGGATTCCCATGGCTCTGCAATGCGGCATCGTCGGCCTGCCCAACGTTGGCAAATCGACACTCTTCAACGCTCTGACCCGCGCCGGCATCGCCGCCGAGAACTACCCGTTCTGCACCATCGAGCCCAATGTGGGCGTCGTCGAGGTGCCGGATCCGCGCCTGCAGAAGCTGGCCGAGATCGTCAAGCCCGAGCGCATCCTGTCCGCCACGGTCGAATTCGTGGACATCGCCGGCCTGGTGGCTGGCGCCAGCAAGGGCGAAGGCCTGGGCAACCAGTTCCTCTCGCACATCCGTGAAACCGACGCCATCGTCAACGTGGTGCGCTGCTTCGAAGACCCCAACGTGATCCACGTGGCCGGCAAGGTCGACCCCATCGCCGACATCGAAGTCATCGAAACCGAACTGGCCCTGGCCGACCTGCAGACCGCCGAAAAGGCCCTGCTGCGCCACCAGAAGACCGCCCGTTCCGGCGACAAGGAATCGCAACGCATCGTGGCCGTGCTGGAAAAGTGCGTGGCCCAGCTGAACGAAGCCAAGCCGATCCGCGCGCTGGACCTGACCACCGAAGAGCAGGCCGACATCGCCCAGCTGTGCTTCATCACCGCCAAGCGCGCGATGTACGTGGGCAACGTCGCTGACGACGGCTTCACCAACAACCCGCTGCTGGACCGCCTGACCGAATTCGCCGCCGCCCGCAATGCGCCGGTCGTCGCCATCTGCGCCGCCATCGAATCGGAAATCGTTGATCTGGACGACGCGGATCGCCAAGCCTTCCTGTCCGACATGGGCATGGAAGAACCGGGCCTGAATCGTTTGATTCGTGCTGCCTTCAAGCTGCTGGGCCTGCAAACGTACTTCACCGCCGGCGTGAAGGAAGTGCGCGCCTGGACCGTCGCCATCGGCGCCACCGCGCCGCAAGCCGCAGGTGTGATTCACACCGACTTCGAGCGTGGCTTCATTCGCGCGCAGACCATCGCGTACGAAGACTACATCGCCTACAAGGGCGAGCAGGGTGCCAAGGAAGCGGGCAAGATGCGCGCGGAAGGCAAGGAATACATCGTGCAGGATGGCGATGTGATGAATTTCTTGTTCAACGTCTGATCGGATTGAACGTCCTGGGCATGGCATGACATGTCCGGGATGCACCGCCCCAGGAAGCCGCATGGGCCATGCGGTTTCTTGTTTCTCCGTCTGTATTCGCCGCGTCTTCTGCGGTGAATGGCGTGCCGTTGCGGCGAATCCATTGCACAATCACCGCATGAATAGCGGTGAATACCTCTACCTTTGGCAAGCCCCTGACTGGCCGGAATGGCGTTACGACTTGGCCGTTCTGGCCGAGCCGCTGGCGCAGGTCAGTCACGCCCAGGGGTGGCTGCTGGGACGCCTGGCCGACGCCGGTCTGGATTTGCGCGACGAGGCAAGCTTGGCCGCGCTGACCGATGACGCGCTCAAGACCAGCGAGATCGAAGGTGAACATCTGAACGTTGTGTCGGTACGCTCGTCCATTGCGCGCCGACTTGGCGTGGATATCGGCTCTCTGGCGCCGGTGGACCGCAATGTGGAAGGGGTGGTGGAAATGGTGCTGGATGCCAGCGCCAACAGCGCAAAGCCACTGACGATGGAGCGCCTCTTCGGATGGCATGCCGCGTTGTTTCCAACTGGCTACTCGGGCCTCAGCAAGATCACCATCGGTGGCTGGCGCGATGACGCGCATGCGCCGATGCAGGTGGTCTTTGGTCCCGCGGGGCGTCAGAAAGTGCATTATGAAACGCCTCCCGCGAAACGCCTGCCGGATGAATTGGCTCGCTTTCTTGATTGGTTGAATGTGCCGACGACGCAAGAGCCGGCACTGGTCCGTGCCGGGCTCGGCCATTTATGGTTCGTCACCTTGCATCCCTTCGATGACGGCAATGGCCGCATCGCCCGCGCCATCGGCGATCTTCTGCTGGCCCGCGCTGACGGCAGTCCCCAACGCTTCTACAGTCTGTCGGCGCAGATCCAGCGCGAGCGCAAGCAGTACTACGACATCCTGGATCGCACGCAAAAGGGCACGCTGGATGTGACGGCGTGGCTGCTGTGGTTCCTGCAAGTGGTGGGCGAGGCGGTGCGTCATGCCGACCACACGCTGGATGCCGTGCTGGGCAAGGCACGGTTCTGGCAACGCGTGTCAGGCGCCGCGTTGAACGAGCGGCAGGTGAAGGTGCTCAATCGCTTGCTCGACGGCTTCGAAGGCAAGCTGACCAGCAGCAAATGGGCAGCGCTGGCCAGGTGTTCGACGGACACCGCACTGCGCGATATCAACGAACTGATGGTGTTGGGGATGTTGCTGCGGTCAGGGGGCGGGCGGACGCAGCACGAGTTACGAGCTGGTGCCGTTTGCCGTGGAATCCCCGCCTCCCTGAGCAGGGCTGAGTAGATGCGGGATGGGTCCTAGAATGAGGCCGAGCGGTCACGCTGCGTGCCTTGAACGGGTACGAATGTATGAATAGCTTTATGCTGCGCTATATCTGTTTCTGATGAAATGATTTTCCAAAAAGTGCCGCACAATTGGCTCGAAGCGAAACGGCATATGCCTGAAGATCTTTGGCTGAAGGCGCTTTGCTGGATGCGAGAAAAGGGTTTCTTGCCCAAAGGGGCGGCACTGCCATGACCGACAAGCCAGTTTCACTTACTCCAGCCCCACATGGCTACGCAGACTGGCTGGCCGAGCTAAAGGGCCGCATCCATAGCGCGCAACAGCGTGCGGCCCAGGCAGTCAATAGGGAGTTGGTGAGGTTGTACTGGCAGGTCGGCCGCGACATTCTGGCGCGGCAGACTGTGCAGGGTTGGGGCGCCAAGGTGATCGATCGGCTGGCACATGACTTACGCACCGCCTTTCCGGACATGAAGGGATTTTCACCGCGTAACCTCAAGTACATGCGGGCGTTTGCCGAAGCCTGGCCGGAGGAATCATTTGTGCAAGAGGTGCTTGCACAATTGCCCTGGTACCATCATCTGGCGCTGCTGGACAAACTGCCTGGCCCCGAAACCCGCAAGTGGTACGTGGCCAAAGCCATCGAGCACAATTGGTCGCGTAACGTGCTGGTGATGCAGATCGAGTCCCGGCTACTGGAGCGCAGCGGCCAAGCCGTCACCAACTTCCCAGCTACGCTGCCTGCACCGCAATCCGACCTCGCACGCGAGTCGATCAAAGATCCGTACCGTTTCGATTTCCTAGGCCTGACCGACGAGGCGCAGGAGCGGGAGATCGAGGGCGCGCTGGTCAGGCACGTCACCGAGTTCTTGCTGGAGCTGGGCTCGGGTTTCGCCTTCGTGGGTCGCCAGGTGCTGCTGAGCGTAGGGGGGGACGAGTTTTTCATCGATCTATTGTTCTACCACCTCAAGCTGCGCTGCTACATGGTGATAGAGCTCAAGGGCGGCAAGTTCAAGCCAGAACATTTGGGGCAGTTGGGCTTTTACCTGACTGCGGTGGATGCACAGGTGAAGCATCCAGACGATGGTCCGACCATTGGTCTGCTGCTGTGCAAAGGCAAGAACAAGGTGGTGGCCGAATACGCGCTACGCAACAATGCCCAGCCGCTTGGCGTAGCGGAGTACCAATTGGTCGAATCCCTACCCGCCGAATTGCGGACCAGTTTACCCAGCATTGCACAGATCGAGCGGGAACTGGGCAGCTCTTTGGATGACAGCGCAAAAGAGTGATGCTCAGAGCCAACCCAGGCGCCTTTCGAGCGCAATAGTTAGAACCGCATAGCTCGTCTGTTCACGACTTCGTTGTCCGACGGTGGCATGGACGACGTAACGCCCGCGGCCGATCAAGCGCCCTTATCCCCCGCCCCCCGCACGAAATTCTCTTCCAGCACGCTCAACACCCGGTTCAGTGTGTCTATATCGGCGGCCGACAAGCCCTTGAGCGACTCATCAAAAAACGCCGCTCGCTTGGGCAGCGCTTCATCCACCACCGCCTGCCCGGCCGGGGTCAGCCGTGCATTGGTCAGCCGGTTGTCGTTGGCATCGACCGCGCGGGAGATCCAGCCCAGTTTCTGCATGGCCTGCAGCTGACGCGTGAGGGATGCCGGGTCGAGCCGGCAGCGTTCGGCCAGGTGCTTTTGCGAACACTGCCCGCATTCATGCAGTGCCAGCAGGATGCGCCAGCGCGGGAGCGCGTGGCCGACCTTGGCGCTGAAGGCGCTTTGCATGACGCGGTAGGTCTGGCCCATATGCTGGATGACCTGCAGGCCTTGTTGTTGTTTGGGCAAAAGCTACTCTCCGACGCCGGCGGGCTCCGGTTTGGGAACGCGCGCCAATTGCACCAGGGGGACGCGCCGCACGCACCACAGCGCCAGCACCGCGACCGCCAGGGCAATCAGCTGCCCTTCGTGGATGGCGCCGACCAGCGCCACGCGCGCGATCTCGATCAGCGACGCTCCATCCTGGCCTTGATGGGCCAATTGTGCCAGGAACTGCGATTGGGCCACGGGATTGACCAGCATCTGCGGGTCGTCCAGCTGCGGCAGCCACTGGGCCGATGTGCCGCGCAGGGTGGATTCGACGCCGCTGAAGTAACTGTGGTTGACCATGGTGCCGACGACGGCGGTGCCGAGCATGCCGCCGATCATGCGCAGGGATTGCAGCAGGGCCGTGGCGATGCCCAGGTGGGTGCGGCCGGCGGTCTGCTGGGCGAAGACGGTGAGGTTGGGCATGATGAAGCCCATGCCTAGCCCTGCCATCATCATGTAGCCGGCGATGAGCCAGTGCGGGGTGTAGTTGTGGGTGGTGACGATGCCCAGGCAGGACGCCGCCATCAGCATGAAGCCGGCGTACAGCATGCGGTTGGGGTTGCGGATGCGGGTGATGATGCGGCCGTTGATGATGCTGCCCACGGTGATGAAGACGACCAGCGGCGTGATGAGCAGGCCGGCGTCCTGCGGCGACAGGCCGAAGCCGCCTTGCAGCAGCAGGGGCGCGTAGAACAGCATCGAATACATGGTGACGCCGACCAGCAGCGCCAGGGTGAACAGCGTGGCCAGGCCGCGGTTGCGGAACATGTCGAAGGGCAGGAGCGGGTGCGGGCAGCGGCGTTCCCACCAGAAGAGCAGGGCGAATGCGGCGGCGCTGCCGATGCCGAGCAGGGCGATGGTGAGGCTGGCGCCTTCCTTGGGCAGCAGTTCGACCAGCAGTTGCAGGCCGCCGAGTGCGGCGGCGATGAGCAGGGCGCCTTGCCAGTCCAGCCGGACCTTGCCGGCGGTGTGGTTGCGCAGGTGGGGCAGGTAGCGCGCCACGAAGAAGACGCCGAGGATGCCGATGGGCAGGTTGACGTAGAACACCGAGCGCCAGCCGTAGTGCTCGGTCAGGGCGCCGCCCAGCGACGGGCCGACCGCGTTGGCGATGCCGAAGGCCGAGCTGAGCATGACCTGCCAGCGCAGCCGCACGTGGGGGTCCGGGAACAGGTCGGGGATGGACGCAAAGGCCGTGCCCACCAGCATGCCGCCGCCGATGCCCTGCAAGGCCCGCGCCAGCACCAGGGTCAGCATGCTGTCGGCGGCGCCGCACAGCACCGAGGCCAGGGTGAACAGCACGATGGCCGCGACCACGAAGGGTTTGCGGCCGTAGTAGTCACCGAGGCGGCCGAAGATCGGCACGGTGATGACCGAGGTCAGCAGGTACGAAGTCGCGACCCAGGCATACAGTTCGAAGCCCTTGAGCTCGGCCACGATGGTGGGCAGCGCCGTGCCGACGACAGTCTGGTCGATGGCGACCATCATCATGACAAAGCACATGCCCAGCATGGCCAGCAGGGTCTGCCGGAAGGGAAGCACCTGACCGGGCGAATAGGGGGTGCTGGGGGCGGGGGCGGGCATTGTTGGATACGTCAATGATTGATGGATCAATAATTCTAGTCCTACAATCCCCCAGACAGAAAACCGTCAGTTTTCGAGTTGGCGCGCAGGCCGGCCCGATTTGTTACGATAGCGGTATCTGCACGCAGGCCATGCCCGCGTCTTCAGCCCGTTTTTCCTTGGTAGATCCCCCCTTTCAAGCGACCCGGCCCCAAGCCTGGCGCACGCGGCGGCATGCCATGCAAGACGGCCAGATCAGGATGTCGGGCGGCAAGCCACGGCAAAGCGTCACCTTCGCGCCCGGCGTGGCGGGTGGCATTCAAGGATTACCAGTCGAGGGTCCGACGGGGCGGCAATGAAAACGTGGTTCAAGCGCATTCTGATAGGCCTGGTGGTGTTGGTTGTCGTGGCCGTCGTTGGCCTGGCCATCTTTTTGCTGACGTTCGACCCCAACGCGTACAAGTACAAGCTCGAAGAGCTTGTCCAGGAACGCTATCACCGCACACTGACGATCGACGGCGAAATCGAGCTGTCGCTGTTCCCGCGCATCGGACTGTCGGTGCAGGGCGTGTCACTGTCCGAAGCCAATAGCACCGAGAACTTCGCGTCCATCGAAAGCACCCGCCTGGCGGTGGCCGTATGGCCGCTGCTGTCGAACAGCTTCGTGGTGGACCACGTGGCGATCAGCGGCTTCAAGGCGCGGGTGGTGCGCGGCAAGGACGGCCAGTTCAACTTCAGCAATCTGGTCGGCGGCACGGCCCCGGTGGTGGCCACGCCCGCCAATCCGGCCGAGGCCATTGCCGGCGCGGCCCAGACCGCGGCGCAGGCGCTCACCAACGGCACCTCGCCGGCGACGCGCAACAACATGCAGATCGACATTGCCGGCCTGGACCTGAAAGACGGCGAAGTGTTGCTGCAGGACGAAATGTCGGGCATGGCGGTGGCGGTCACCAAGATCAACGCCAATACCGGCCGCGTGACGTTCAACCAGCCGTTCGACGTGCGCCTGACGGCCCGCGTCGAAGGCGGGAACCCGCGCATCGATGCCAACCTGACGGGCCAGGCACTGCTGACGCTGGATCCGTCCGCCAAGCGCTATGCCGCCCAGAAGCTGGATCTGCGCATGGACGGCAAGCTGCCCGGCGCCGAGGCCAAGAGCCTGGCCATGCGCGGCAACCTGGCGTTCAACGGCCAGAAGTCGGCGCTGGACGTGGCCGGACTGGAACTCGTCTTCCAGGGCGACATCACCGACCCCGCTGCACGCGCCACGGGCGTCGAAGCCAGCGTGGCGATGCCCAAGCTGTCGATCGACCCGCACAAGAGCCAATTGCAGATCGAAAAGCTGGCGGTGCGCGCCAAGGGCGGGGTGGCCGACGGCCCGTTTGAATTCGCGGTGGATGCACCGGCCCTGAATATTTCGCCCACGCAGGCCACGGGCGAGGCCCTGACCGGCCGCGTGCGCATCAGCGGCCTGGACGCCAGCTTCGGCCTGAACGGCATCAGCGGCAACGCGACCGAGCTGGACATCAAGGAAGCCAAGCTGGACAGCACGTCCAAGAATGGCGAACGCATCGTCAAGCTGACTTTCGCCTCGCCGCTGTCGTTGAACCTGCTGCAACGCAAGGGCGGCTTGTCCGGCCTGCGCGGCGATGTCAACATCACCGATCCGGGCCTGCCCAAGGGCAGCCTGCAGATTCCCGTGATCGGCAGCCTGAATGTCGACCTGCTCAAAGACCAGGCCAGCAGCAAGATCAATGCCGTGCTGGAAGGCGGCAAGTTCGATCTCAGCGCCGACATCACCAAGCTGAGCGACGCGCCGCAGGTCAACTTCGCCCTGGCGGTCGATACGCTGGACCTGGACAAGCTGGTGCCGCCGGTCGCGGCCGCGCCGGCCAAGCCGCCCGCCGACGGCAAGAAAGACGAAAACAAGCCCGCCCAGCCGGCCCCGGCCAAGCCTGCGGACGACTCGATCAACCTGTCGGCCCTGGTCGGCCCCAGCGTGAACGGCACGCTCAAGGTCGGCAAGCTGGTGGTGCGCGGCCTGAAGGCCGACGACGTTGCCGCGGCCGTCAAGCTGGACCGCGGCAAGCTCGATATCTCCAGCCTCACGGCGGGCCTGTACGGCGGCAAGCTGGCCGGCGCCTTGTCGGTGGACGCGGCGCAGGGCAACCAGCTGGCCACGAAGATGTCGCTGGCGGGCATCGCCATCGAACCGCTGCTGATGGACCTGACGCAGAAGAACGTGCTGTCCGGCACCGGCAGCCTGGCCCTGGACTTGAAGACCGGCGGCGCCAACGGCTACGCCATGAAGAGCAACCTGGGCGGCACGTTGCAGGTGCGCTTGCGCGATGGCGCGGTCAAGGGCATCAACCTGACCCAGACCCTGCGCGAATTGAAGGCCGCGCTCAAGCCCGAATCGCAAGACGAGACTGTCGCGGCCGACACCAGCAAGCAGACCGCGTTCTCGGAAATGGAGGCCGACCTGGCCTTCACCAAGGGCGTGGCCAGCGTGAAGCGCCTGAATGTCGTGTCGCCGCTGCTGCGCGTGACGCAAGGCGAGCCGGCCACCATCGACTTCGTCAAGGACGAGCTGGACCTGGTGGCGCGCGCCCGCGTGGTCAACCCGGCCGCCGACCCCGAAGGCCGCGAATTGATCGACCTGAAAGACGTGACCATACCCGTGCACGTGAAAGGCCCGTTCGACAAACCCACCTATACGTTGCTCTGGAAGGACGCCATCGGCGGCATTCTGAAGCGCAGCCTGGAAAACAAGCTGCGTGAAGCCGTGACGGGCAAGGGCAAGGGCGGTGCGGCGGTCGACAAGGCGCTCAAGGGCCTGCTCGGCAAATGAGCGACGCCTTCCAGCCCATCGCCCAGTGCGGCCATACGGCGCAGCCCGAGGCCGCGCCTTATCACCGGCAATGGCTGGTGGCCAATGATTCAGGGCAGTGGCTGAACCGCGAGCTGTGCCCGCGACTGGCCGACGTGACGGTTGAACTGCGCCTGGGCTATCTGGTGCTGCGCGCGCCGGGCATGCTGCGCATGGATATTCCGCTGGATGTCATCGAAGACGACGACAGCGTGCGCTACAGCATGAAGGTGGGCGAACAGACCATCGACGTCGTCGACGAAGGCGAGCTTGCCGCCGCCTGGATCTCGAACTTCGTGCAGGTGCCGTGCCGCATCATGAAAGTGCATCCGGACACGCCTGTGTCCGCCTGGCCGGCTTGACGCCGGGGTGCGCCGCGCGGACCCGCGCGGCGCATTCCTGTCCTGCCATTTTCCGACCTGCCGTTTCCTGACTTGCCATTACCTGGCTTGCCGTGACCCGGCCTGCCGTTATGGCACGGCCAGCTTGCGCTTGTATTCGAAGGCGGTGTGGGCGGCGAGGCCCGCGACCAGGCCCCAGAAGGCCGACCCGATCCCCCAGAAACTGAACCCGGACGCCGTGGCCAGCAGCGTGATGAGCGCGGCTTCGCGCCGTTGCGGATTGGCCATGGCGGCCGCCATGCCGCCCATGATCGTGCCCAGCAGCGCCAGGCCGGCCAGTGCGGCCAGCAGGGCGGCCGGCAGGGCCTGGAAGAACACGGCGACCGCGCCGGCCACGATGCTCAGTGCGAAGTAACCCAGGCCATAGGTGGCGGCGGCGATGTAGCGCTTGGACGGATCGGCGTGGGCCTCGGGGCCCGTGCAGATGGCGGCGCTGATGGCGCCCAGCGTGACGCTATGGGCGCCGAAGGGGGCTGCCAGCAGGCCCAGGAAGCCCGTGGCGGCGACCAGGCGCGAGGCCGGGGGGCGATAGCCCGCCGCTTGCAGAATGGCCAGCCCGGGCAGGTTCTGCGACGCCATGGCGACGACGAAGAGCGGAATGCCCAGGCTGATCGCGGCCTGCATGCTGAAGGCGGGCGTGGTCCAGACGAATTCGGTAAGGTGCCAGTCAAGCTGGTCGACCTGCAGCAGGCCCAGGCCGGCCGCCATGCCGACGGCCACGACCATCACCACCAGCACGGCGTAGCGCGGCGCCCAGCGGCGGCACACCAGGTAGGCGGCGCACATGCCCAGCACCAGCGCCGGCTGCTTGCTGATGTTGGTGAAGACGCCCATGCCGAAATTGAGCAGCACGCCGGCCAGCATGGCGGCGGCGACCTCGCCGGGGATGCGGCGCAGGATGGGATCGATCCAGCCGAACAGGCCACAGGCCAGGGTCAGGGCGGCCGCCAGCACGAAGGCGCCGATGGCCTCGGGGAAGGGCACGCCGGCCAGCGCGGTGACCAACAGGGCGGCGCCCGGGGTGGACCAGGCCATGACGATGGGCAGGCCCGTGCGCAGGCTGTAGGCCGCGCCGCCGAAGCCCAGCACCAGGCTGAGCGAACCGATCCAGGAACCGATGCGGGCGGCGTCCAGGCCGGCGGCGTGGCCGGCCTGCACCATCAGCACCGCGGTGCCGCCGAAGCTCACCAGCACGGCGACCAGGCCGGCCGCGATGGCGGAGGCGGACAGGTCGCGGCGGGCGTGGGGGCGGGAGTCGGGGGGATTGAAGCTGGGTTGCGCGGTGTCGCTCATGCGGCACCGGTCAGGCGGCGGTACTTGGCCATGAGTTGTTCCTGGCCTTCGTTCCATTGCGGGTGCAGTTCGATGCACTCCACCGGGCAGACCACTTTGCACTGTGGCTCGTCGTGGTGGCCAACGCATTCCGTGCAGCGGTCAGGGTCGATGACGTAGTAGTCCTCGCCCATGGAAATCGCGTCGTTCGGGCACTGAGGCTCGCAAACGTCGCAATTGATGCATTCTTCGGTGATGGTCAGAGCCATGATGGGCGGGCAAGGAAAATCAAGCTGGGGGCACGGCCATTGTACTGCCGACCCCGGACGGGGCCCGGACAAGCCCCTGACGCCGTCCTGCCAATGGCGCTATGGGTGGTCTGCCGCCCCAAAGCGCAAGAAGAGCGCACGAGGCGCTCTTCGGGGGATTCGGCGGCGGGGGGAGCCCGCGAGGTCAGCCCGGCCAGGACTGTTCGCGGCGTTCCTTGGCTTTTTCCTGCAGCCAGCGTTCGACCGACGGGAACACGAACTTGCTGACGTCGCCGCCCAGCTGGGCGATTTCGCGCACGATGGTGCCCGAGATGAACTGGTATTGGTCCGACGGCGTCATGAACAGGGTTTCGACGTCGGGCAGCAGGTGGCGGTTCATGCCGGCCATCTGGAATTCGTATTCGAAGTCGGACACGGCGCGCAGGCCGCGCACGATGACGCGCCCGCCCTGGTCGCGCACGAAGTCCTTGAGCAGGCCGCCGAAGCTTTGCACTTCCACGTTGGGATAGTGGCCCAGCACTTCGCGCGCGATGTCCACGCGCTCGTCGATGCTGAAGAAAGGCTTCTTGTTGCGGCTATGGGCGATACCGACCACGACTTTGTCGAAAAGCGTGGCGGCACGGCGGACCAGGTCTTCGTGGCCTCTGGTCAGCGGGTCGAAAGTGCCGGGGTAAACAGCGATGATCATGCGAGCTCCGTACCGTTATTAGTGGTGTACACCATCCTCCGAAGCTCGGATTATTGATCTATTTGCGCAATGCAGCAAATTTCAGGAGATGGTAGTGGACCGCCCCAGCCTTGTCCTGGCGCAATATCTCGAATCCGTCGGGGGCGTCGATGGCGCTTTCGGCCTCGACGTAGACCAGTCCACCCTCGGCCAGGATGCCGGGCAGGATCGGCCACAGGCGCGGCAGCCAGCCTTGTCCGAAGGGTGGGTCCAGAAGGATGAGGTCAAATCGGGACGCATCCATTCTTTCGGCGACCTGCATCGCATCGCCCACATGGATGCGTATCATGTCGGCTTTGAGCTTGTCGCGTAGTGTCCGCAGCGCGGACGCGGCGGTCTTGTCCCGTTCGACCATCTGCACGTGCGCCACGCCGCGCGAGGCGGCTTCGAACCCCAGGGCGCCGCTGCCGGCGAACAAGTCCAGCACCTGCTTGTCGGCGAATTCGCCGCCCCACAGGTGATTGAGCCAGTTGAACAGCGTTTCCCGCACCCGGTCGGGGGTTGGGCGGAGCGTCTCCACGTCGGGCACGACGATAGGGGTGCGCCGGTATTGGCCCCCGACGATACGAATATACTTGTTACCCATGTTTAGCCGCTTCTTCAAGAAAAAATCCCCTCCGCCCGCCGCGCCGGCCCAGCCTGCGTCGCCGCCAGAGGGCGTGGACACCACGCCCGGCCCGCAAGCCGGCGCCGAGACGCCCGCCTCTCCCGTCGAGTCCCCCGCCCCGGTCCGGGAATTCTCGCCTGCCGCACCGCCCGAACTGACGTTGCCGGTGCCGGCCGCGTCGGTGCCTGCACCGGCGCCAGCCAGCGTGCCGCAACCGCAACCCGCCTCGGTGCCGCAACCGCCGGCCGCGCAGGCGTTTGCGCCTGCGGCGCAACCTGCCGCTGCCGCGCCGGTGGCGCCAGTTCCGGTCGCACCGGCTTCCGTGGCGCCGTCATCGGCTGCGCCGGTCATCGCAGAGCCCGTCGCTGCCACGCCCGCTGCGGTCGCACCGGCTGCGCCAGCGCCTCAGCCCGCTATCGTGCCGCCGCCGGTGGCGGTTGCTGCGATCAGCGCCCCGCCTGTAGCGGTGGCACCGCAGCCCGAGCCCGAAGCCACGCCCAAGAAGGCGTCGTGGCTGTCGCGCCTGAAGCAAGGCTTGTCGCGCACCGGCCAAAGCATTGGCGGCATTTTCGTCGGCGTCAAGGTCGACGAGAACCTGTTCGAGGAACTCGAATCGGCGCTCATTATGGCCGATGCCGGCCTGGAGGCCACGGAGAAGCTGCTGACCGCGCTGCGTGCGCGGGTCAAGAAAGAGCGCATCGAAGACCCGGCCAAGGTCAAGGCGGCGCTGCGCCAACTGCTGGCCGACCACCTGCGTCCGCTTGAACGTGCTTTTGACCTGAAGCAGGCCAAGACGCTGGTCGTGATGATCGCGGGGGTGAACGGCGCAGGCAAGACCACGTCGATCGGCAAGCTGGCGCACACGTTCCAGCGCCAGGGCGCGAGCGTGTTGCTGGCCGCGGGCGATACCTTCCGTGCCGCCGCCCGCGAGCAATTGATCGAATGGGGCAGCCGCAATAACGTTACCGTGATCTCGCAGGATGGCGGCGACCCGGCCGCCGTGGCGTTCGATGCCGTCAATGCCGGCCGCGCGCGCGGCATGGGCGTGGTGATGGTGGATACGGCGGGCCGTTTGCCGACCCAGCTGCACCTGATGGAAGAACTGAAGAAGATCCGTCGCGTGATCGGCAAGGCCGACGCGTCGGCACCGCACGAAGTGCTGCTGGTGGTGGACGGCAATACTGGCCAGAACGCGTTGGCGCAGATTCGTGCGTTCGATGCGGCCATCAACCTGACGGGCCTGGTCGTGACCAAGCTGGACGGCACCGCCAAGGGCGGCACCTTGGCGGCGGTGGCAGCGGGCAGCCAGGGCGTGCGTCCGATTCCGGTGTACTGGATCGGTGTGGGCGAAAGCCTGGAAGACCTGCAGCCGTTCGTGGCGGATGAATTCGCCGGGGCCTTGCTGGCCGACTGATCGATCTGGATGCCGCCGAGCCTGGCGGCACAAAAAAATGCGCCCCACGTGTCCGATGCCGGATGCGTGGGGCGCGGTCTTTTTGGCGCTACTTCCAGAAAGGCTTGCTGCCCGCCAGGTCGTCGAAGGCCTTTTGCGCGTCGACGGCCAGTTCTTCCAGGCGTGCGCTGATCCAGCCCAGCGCGAACCAGGCTTGCGGGTGCGTGACCGTACACGCTTCGTAGTAGTCCTTGGCGACGGCCAGGTCGTTGATTTCGCCCAGGATGTCCTGCACGCGCGACAGCAGCTTGCGATAGCCGCGCAGCTTGGAGGCGGGCAACAGCGATTCGGCGAAGGCCAGGCTGTAGCGCAGGCGCTTGCCGCGCTTGCGCAGTTCGTGGCGGGTGGGAATGTCCAGCGCGGCGAACTGGGTGCCCTGGTCGGCCACTTTGCTGTGCCAGCGGTGCAGTCGTCGGGCAAGCTGTTTGTGCAACTGCTGCGGGTCCGGCTCGGGCGTCAGCATGGGAATGATGGTGGGCTTGACGCTGGGGCCGGCAACGCCGCCCTGCAGGCGGATGGCCGGCTCGGGCGCGGCGTCGCTGGGCATGCCGTTGGCGATGGGCCTGCCGTCGGCCAGGGGGACGGCGGGGGGCACGTCCAGGCTCCATTCCAGCAGGTCGAGCAGCCAGGCCTGGAAGGCCTTGCCGCCGGCGATGGCGCGGGCGTCCTGTTCAGGCGGCGCGGCTTCCATGGGAATGACGGGCATGCCGGCGCGCATCAGGGCGGGGGCGACGGTTTCGTTCAGGACGTCCTGGTCGCGGTTGGCGCCGAAGGCGGCGAAGTGCGCGCGCACGCCTTGCAGCAGGGCGTCGGGCACGGGGGCGATCCAGCCGTCGAACAGTTTCCAGCCGGAGCGCAGGCGGCGGATGCCGACGCGCAATTGATGCACGTGTTCGGAGTTGCCGGCACGGTAGACGCCTTCGGTGTCGACTTCGGCCAGCACGGCGGCGTTGCGGGCGATCTGGTCAAGGCATTCGGCGGCGATGCGGCCCATGGCTTGCGGCGCGGTCATGTCTTCGCGTAGCTTGACGGAGGCGGCGCCGCGCGGGGCCCAGAAGAGAGCGATGGCGCGGGCGCGGCGGGCTTCGAGGTCGTCGCCGGGAATGGCGTCGACGTCGGCCAGGCGCTGGGCGAGCTGGGCGAGGGCATCGCCGCGTTCGGATTTGCTGCGGGGGTCGATGACGAGGGCGTGGCGCTGCTGCCAGCCGCGGGCGACGGAGAAGATGGCGGCGGGGCGGCCGGAGACGAGTTCGAATTCGAGTTCGGAGATGGGCAGTTCAAGCGCGCCGGCGCGCAGGATGCCGGTGTCGTAGGCGAGTTCGACGGTGCCGTAGCGGGTGCGGACTTTGCGCAGCATGCGCTGGACGTCGGTTTCGTAGCGCAGGCCGAGTTCGCCTTTGATGGCGGCCAGGGCCGCTTCGACTTCGGTGCCAGCGTAGACGGACAGGTCGAGGACGGGGCCGGGCCTGGGGTGGTTCAGTTCGATGCGGGTGATGGCGTTGATGCCGGGCATCTTGAGGGTCTGGACCCAGTCGCGGCCTTCCTGGCGCAGGCGGATGGCGATGCGGGCCCGGGCGAGTTCGCGCTCGGGGGTGTCGAAGTACATGGCGTGCAAGCGGATGCGGGTCGCTTCACGTTGCTTGACCTCTCGAAGCACGGCCTGGCGGGACGCCGTGGGCACGTGCAGTTTCAATTCCTGTTCCGACATGGCGGGGGTGTCCGACGGCAAAAGCCGAGATCTTAGTCAATCGGAGGGGGGTATTTGATGACGGGTCATATTTTGTTCACATTGAGCTTAGACGGGGTTGCGGTGCGTCAACAAGGGGGGGTGTTGGTTCTTGAGCCGCGCGTGGCGGGGCAGGCGGGTGAGGGCGGGGCTACGATTGCGGTCCGGAGCCTTCGCTCCGGCCCCCCCCGTGCTCATCCTCGTCACCGCCTTTGGCGGTTCCTTCGGATTCCGCCGGGCGCAATCTACACGCCCCGCCCTCACCCGCCTGCCCCGTCACGCGCTCTTGATGTGCCTTACTGGCGGGCGCTGGGACGGGGGGTGTGCTTGGCGTGTTGGCCAAGATCGGTTTGGGGGGTGGAGGAGTTTGCGGGGCCCGCCTCGTGCCGGCCGCGCGGGCGGCCTTGCTCGGCTTACGTGGTGTCTTGCGTCCTGCGATGACGCTGCGCGCTTGCGCGGGGGGGATGAACTGCGTTTGGATTGATTGGCGTGCAAAAAAAACCGCCCGTTTCCGGGCGGCGCAAAGGAACGTTGGGTGATGCGTTGTTGGGTCAGAGGATGCGTTTGCGGGCTTGGGTGATGATCACTTCCGCCAGCACCACCACCACGAAGATGGCGGCCAGGACCAGGGCGACGCGGTCCCATTGGAAGAGGTTCAGCGCGGTGTCCAGCGCCATGCCGATGCCGCCGGCGCCGACCAGGCCCAGGACGGCGGATTCGCGGACGTTGATGTCCCAGCGCAGCAGCACGATGGACCAGAAGGCAGGGCGGATCTGGGGCCAGTAGGCGTACCAGATGACCGAGGCCTTGCTGGCGCCGGTGGCGGTGACGGCTTCGATGGGACCGCGTTGGGCTTCTTCGATGGCTTCGCCGACCAGCTTGCCGACGAAGCCGATGGAACGGAACGCGATGGCGAGCGTACCGGCCAGGGCGCCGGGGCCAAAGATGGCGATGAAAAGCAGGGCCCAGACCAGCGAGTTGACCGAGCGGCTGGAGACGAGGATCAGCCGGGCCAGCATGTTGATGGTTTTGCTGGGGGTGAGGTTGTTGGCCGCGAGCAGGCCGACGGGGACGGCCATGAAGACGGACAGGATGGTGCCCAGGGTGGCGATGTGCAGGGTCTCTACCAGGGCGTTGTGGACGCCGCCGGGGTAGTAGGCCCAGTCGACCGGCCACATGCGCTGGAACAGGTCGGCCATCTGTTCGGGGGCGTCGTAGAGGAACTCGGGGATGACTTCGACGCCGCGGATGGCCTGGACGATGGCGGCGACGACGAGCAGGTAGAGGGCGAAGCGCAAGAGGCGCTGGCCCAGGCTGTAGCGTTGCCAGACGCGCGGCGCGGCGGTGTCGCGCAAGGTGGGGGCGTGGGCGTTCATTGGTCTGCCTCCGCCTTGTTGATGACCGGCTTGGCGGTCTTGGACTGGCTGGAGCCGATGCCGCGGGCGCCGGCGAAGCGGCTTTGCAGGATGCGGTCAAAGCCCAGGTTGTCCAGGAAGACGGCGCGCACGAAGCCGGCCAGGATTTCGCCGAGCATGATGATGGCGATGAGCGTGAGCAGGATGGCGCTGACGAAGTCGTAGTCAAAGCGCTGGAACGCCGAGAACAGCGTGCCGCCCACGCCGCCGGCGCCGACGATGCCGACCATGGTGGAGTTGCGCAGGTTGGAGTCGAACTGATAGGTGGCAAAGCCGATGAAGCGGGCGAACACCTGCGGCAGGACGCCGAAGACGATGACGTTGGCGAACGAGGCGCCGGTGGCGCGCACGGCTTCGACCTGCTTGAGCGAGATTTCCTCGATGGCTTCGGTGAAGAGTTTGCCGATGAAGCCGACGGAGGCGACGGTCAGGGCCAGGATGCCGGCCAGGGCGCCGAAACCGACGGCCTTGACGAACAGGATGGCAACGATGACGGGGTGCAGGGCGCGGCACAGGGCGACGAGCGAACGCGCGGGCCAGGAGACCCAGGCGGGCATCATGTTGCGCGCGCCCAAAAGGCCGACGGGCAGGGCCAGGAAGATGCCCAGCACCGAGGCGAGCACGGCGATTTCCAGGCTTTCGGCGATGCCCTTCCACAGGGTGGCGGGCTTTTCGAAGTTGGGCGGGAACATGCGCGCCAGGAAGGTGGACGCGTGGCCCATGCCGGATTCGAAGCGGCTCCAGCTGAAGTCCAGCTGGGCCGCGGCGTAGACGGTGTAGAGCACCAGCAACAGCAGGCCGGCTTTCGCGCGGCTGGACATGGCGAAGGGGCGTGGGCCCCGGGGATGCGTTATTCCAGCCAAGACTCGCCTCCGTAGATGGTCTTGAGCATGGCGGCATCCAGGCCGTGGCCATCGCCGTCGTAGACGACGTGGCCGCCGGACATGCCGACGATGCGGCTGGCGTAGCGGCGGGCCAGTTCGACGTCGTGGATGTTGACGATGACGGGGATGCCGGTGGCGTTGCCCTGGGCGGCCAGCAGCTCCATGATTTCGACCGAGGTCTTGGGGTCGAGCGACGAGGTGGGTTCGTCGGCCAGCAGCAGTTGCGGGCGTTGCATCAGAGCGCGGGCGATGCCCACGCGCTGGCGCTGGCCGCCTGACAGGGCGTCGGCGCGCTGGTCGGCAAAGCCGGCCAGGCCCACGGTGTCCAGCAGCGAATAGGCGTGCTCGATGTCTTCGGCTTCGAAGCGGCGGGTCCAGGCCTTGAAGGCGCTGGTGTAGCCCAGCCGCCCGGTCAGCAGGTTTTCCATGACGGTCAGGCGTTCGACCAGGTTGTATTCCTGGAACACCATGCCGATGCGCCGGCGGGCGCGGCGCAGCGACGCGCCGCGCACCCGGGCGAGATCGACGGCGCCGTCGCCGGCTTCCAGCACGATTTCGCCGCGGGTCGGCTCGATCAGCCGGTTGATGCAGCGCAAGAGCGTGCTCTTGCCGGTGCCGGACGGCCCGATGATGGCGGTGAGGCCCTGGCCCGCGATCTGCAGGTCGATGCCGTTCAGTACCGGCCGGCCGGCCCGGTATTCCTTGACCAGGCCGGAAATGCGTAGCGACGTCGTCATGCTGATTACTTCTTGCTCTTGGCGGATTCGCGGTCGTAGGCGGCGCGGTTGAAGCTTTCGCCACCGGATTCGGCGACCTGGCGCACGATGGCCCAGTCCTTCTCGTAGGTCACCGGGTAGAAGCGGTCGGCGCCGTCGAAGGCCTTGGACATCTCGGCCGGGAAGCGGTAGTCGTAGAAGCACTTGAGCATCTGGTCGCGGAACTTCGGCTCCAGGTCATGCGCGTAGGCGAACGACGAGGTGGGGAATTTCTCGCTCTTGTAGATGACGCGGAAATCGGCTTCCTTGACCTGGCCGCGTTCGATCATGCGCTTGAACACGTCCGAGGCAACGGCGGCAGCGTCGTAGTCGCCGGAATTGACGCCCATGACGGACTGGTCGTGCTTGCCGGAGAAGACCACCTTGTAGTCCTTGTCGGGCGTCAGGCCTTCCTTGGGGAACAGCGCCACGGGCGCCATGTGGCCCGAATTGGACGACGGTGCGGTGTGCGCCAGTTTCTTGCCCTTCAGGTCGGTCAGCTTCTGGTAGGGGCTGTCTTTCTTGACGATGACGATCAGGTTGTAGCCCTGGAAGCCGTCGGCGTAGCCCTTGACGGCGAACGGCACGGCGCCGGCGATGTTCACGGCGAAGGCGGTGGGGCCGGTGGAAAAGCCGCCCACGTGCAGGCGGCCCGAGCGCATGGCTTCGATTTCGGCGGCGTTGCTCTGCACCTGGTAGAACACGACGCGCTTGCCGGTGCATTCGGACAGGTGCTTGGTGAACGGCTTGAAGATGTCTTCGTACACGGCCGGGTCTTCGACCGGGGTGTAGGTGAAGACGAGCGTGGACGGCGTCTTCAGCTTGGCCGGGTCGGTGGGCGTGTCGGCCACCAGGTTCTTGTCGGCGTCGCAATACATCTGGTCGAGGTCGCCCCGGTTGGGGCAGGTGTCGGCGGCCTGGGCGGCGGACGCCCCGAAAGCGAACGCGGCCAGCGAGGCCGCTTGCAGTAGACGCAAAGCGCGCATCGTATGTCTCCTCTTATGGGGTTGAATATGACTAGTAACTGAATTCAAACATACGCATGCGCCGAGCACACTTGGGAAAGTCCCTGCCTTTCTTTTCGAGTTTTGTTCGTTTTGTTCGCTATGCGTTCGTTTTTGTGCGAAAAAAAAGCGGGCCCGAATGGGGCCCGCTTGGCTTGCGGTGCGGCGGATCAGGCCCGGTAGCCGAGCTTGCGCGAGATTTCGTGGGCGCAGGCCAGCAGGGGGCGGGCGATGGCGCCGTCCCAGGACACGTCGAACAGGCCGGTGGGGCCCAGGCTGGTCAGCGCCAGCACGATGTTGCCGGTGTTGTCGAACACCGGCACCGACAGGGCGTCCACGCCGGGCAGCGGATTGCCCAGGGCGCGGGCCATGCCGTGCACGCGGATGTCGGCCAGTTGTGCATCGACATTGGCGCGGCTGGCCTTGCGCGGGGGCGGCACGCTGGCGATAACGGCCGTGTCGCCTTCTTCGCGGGCAATGTAGTGCTCGCTGACCTTGGGCGGCAGCCAGGCCGCGAACACCAGGCCGGTGGCCGTGTGCAGCATGGACATCACCGTGCCCTTGCGCATGTTCACGTGCACCGGATAGCTGGCCTCGGTCATGTGGATCATGGTGGGGCCGTGCGAGCCCAACACCGCGATGCCCAGGGTGTGGCCGATCTCGGATTGCAGCTTGGCGATCTCGGGCATGGCGATGCGCACCGGGTCCAGCCGTTGCAGGCTGACCAGGCCCATCTGCAGGGCGAAGGGCCCCAGCTCGTACTGGCCGGTGATGCTGTCCTGCTGCACCAGGCCGACGCGGATGAAGCTGACCAGGTAGGGGTGGGCCTTGGCCGACGTCATGCCGGCGCCGGCGGCCAGGTCGCGCAGGGTCAGCGGCTTGGCCGCGTCGACCAGCGCGGCCAACAGCGGCACGCCCACTTCGATGGACTGGATGCTGCGGCGGCCGTCGTTGGCGGCCGGGGCGGGGGTCTTGGCAGTGGCCACGGTGCGCCTTATGCCGACAGGGCGCGCGGGGCGCGGGCGGCCAGCAGGCGGTCGGCCATTTCCTTGAAGCCGCCGCCGCCATGGAGGGCGGCCACGTAGGCGGGCCGGTGCGTCAGGCGGTGCAGTTGCGACTGGATGTTGGCCACGCCGACCGACACCGGGAAGAACGCGAACATGGGTTCGTCGTTGGGCGAGTCGCCGATGAACAGGGTGCTGTCCAGCACGCTGGCCACGTCCAGGCCGAATTCCCGCTGGAACAAGGTACGGGTCATGGTCAGCTTGTCGTAGTCGCCGAACCAGCCGTTGACGTGAATGGAGCTGACCTTGGCCTGGGCCCCGGCCTCCTGGAAGAGCCGGACGATGCGGCCGATGTCGGCCTCGGGCAGGGCGGGCACGTCTTCGCAGAAATCGATGGCCAGGTCGGCCACGCGGTAGTCCTGGTCGCTGGCCACCGCCGCGCCGGGCACCTCGGCCAGCACGCGGTCGCGGATGGCGTCCAGCTGCTTGCGGCTGGCCTGGCGCGAGGCCGCGTCGGTCCAGTAGTGGGTGGTCATGCGGCGGGCCTGGCGGTCGTAGGCATAGTAGAACGCGCCGTTTTCGCCGACCACGGCGCGCACCGGCCACATGCGGGCGATGTGGTCGCACCAGCCGGCCGGGCGGCCGGTGATGGGCACCACCTGGATGCCGGCCTGTTCCAGGCGCTCGAGCGCGGCGTAGGCGTCGGCCGGCAGGCGGCCGTCGGTGGTCAGCGTGTCGTCGATGTCCGTCAGGACGACGCGTATCCCCGCCGCGACGTTCAAAGGCATGGCCGCAAGGGCTTGCATGGCGTTTTTCCTTGGTTTTACAGGGTGTTCTCCGGCCGAAAGTTTAACCGGATGGCCCTGTTTGGGCGGTCCGGTCGCGCCCCGGTAGGGGTTCTGGCGCCGGGGGCGCTAAAATCCGGGCTTTCCTGCCTGGTTTACGTGCCCGCCATGTCCGTCCAGTTGTCCTCCTTGCCCGGCTCCGAGCCGGAATCCTTCGATATTGCCTCGGTCGCCGAGATCATCGCCGAGCTGCGCGCCGGCCGCATCGTCATCCTGGTCGACGAAGAAGACCGCGAAAATGAAGGCGACCTGGTCATGGCCGCCGAATTCGTCACGCCCGAAGCCATCAACTTCATGGTCACCCATGGCCGTGGCCTGGTGTGCCTGACCCTGACCGAAGACCGCTGCCGCCAGCTGGACCTGCCGCTGATGGCCGCCCGCAACGGCACGCGATACGGCACCAATTTCACGCAGTCGATCGAAGCCGCCGTCGGCGTCGAAACCGGCATCTCGGCCGCCGACCGTGCCCGCACTATCCAGGTGGCGGTGGCGCGCGACGCCAAGCCGTCCGACCTGGTCCAGCCCGGCCACATCTTCCCGGTACGCGCCGTGCCCGGCGGCGTGCTGGTGCGCGCCGGCCACACCGAAGCCGGCTGCGATCTCACCGCCATGGCCGGCCTGACCCCGGCCGCCGTCATCTGCGAAATCCTCAAGCCGGACGGCACCATGGCGCGCCTGCCCGACCTGGTCGAATTCGCCCGCGAACACGGCCTGAAGATCGGCACCATCGCCGACCTGATCCAGTACCGCAGCGAGCACGAGTCCATCGTCAAGCGCGTGGGCAAGCGGCCCATGCAGACCGCCTGGGGCGTGTTCGAGGCCGTGGCCTACGAAGACGCGGCCACCGGCTCGGCCCACCTGGCGCTGGTGCATGGTACCGTGACGCCGGACGTCGAAACGCTGGTGCGCGTGCACGAGCCGGCCTCGGTGCTGGACGTGCTGGACACCGGCGCCAGCCCGCACAGCTGGGGCGTGGCGCAGGCCCTGCAGACCATTTCCCAGGCGCCGGCCGGCGTCCTGGTGCTGATGAATTGCCAATCGTCCACCGAACATCTGTTCGCGCAGATCGCCGGCTGGAGCGACCCCAAGGCCAATGCCAACCCTGCCAACGCCGACCGGTTCGGCCTGCGCACCTACGGCATCGGCGCCCAGATTCTGCGCGACCTGAACGTGGGCCAGATGAAGCTGCTGGCCCGTCCGCGCAAGATGCCCAGCATGGCGGGCTTCTCGCTCACCATTACGGGTTACGATTGCGACCCTCTGCATACTCCCGCAACACACTGAAGGCCGACACATGAACCCTTACATCCTTACCCCCGACCTGAACGGCGAAGGGCTGCACATCGGCATCGTACGCGCCCGCTTCAATGAAGAAATCGGCCAGGCCGAACTCGAAGCGTGCCTGAAGGAACTGGCCGAACTGGGCGTGGACGAGCGCGACGTGATGGTCGCCACCGTGCCCGGCGCGCTGGAACTGGGCGTGGCCCTGTCGCACATGGCCGAAACGTTCGAATTCGACGCCCTGATCGCGCTGGGCGCCGTCATCCGCGGCGAAACCTATCACTTTGAAGTGGTCAGCAATGAAATGGCCACTGCAATCACCCGCATCTCCCTCGAAACCGGCATTCCGGTCGCAAACGGCGTGCTGACCGTGGACACCGACGAGCAGGCGCAAGCCCGCGCCGCCGGCAAGGGCCGCGACTGCGCGCAGGTGGCCGTTGAAATGGCCAACCTGGTCGCGGCACTGGAGCCCGAGGAAGAAGACGAAGACGACGAAGACGAGGACGAAGATTTTGACGACGAAGAAGACGACGACCAGCGCTGATAGCGCGGCGCAAGCCCGCGCCAATGCGCGCAGCGCACGCCGCCGTGCACGCGAATTCGCGTTGCAGGGCGTGTACGCGTGGCTGCTGCGCGGTGGCCAGGGCACGCAGGACGCCGGCGAGATCGACGCCCATCTGCGCGACACCGAGGATTTTTCCGAGGCCGACGCCCAGTGGTTCAAGACCTTGCTGCACGGTGTCCTGCGCGAAGCGCCCACGCTGCGCGAGCGGTTCACGCCCTACGTCGACCGCCCGCTGGCCGAGTTGTCGCCCGTCGAACACGGCATCCTGCTGATCGGCAGCTTCGAACTGATTCATCACGTCGAAGTGCCATACAAGGTTGCCATCAACGAAGCCGTGGAGCTCGCCAAGTCGTTCGGCGGCACCGATGGCTTCAAGTTCGTCAACGGCGTGCTCGACAAGTTGGCTGCCGACGTGCGTGCGCACGAGGTCCAGGCCAAAAGGTGACCCCCCCGAAGCGCTGCGGGCTTCCCCCCAGGGGGCGCCGCAGCGGACCGGCGGAGCCCGGATCCGCGCGGCCCGGGTCTGGGGAGGCCTGTTTTTTGGCGGCGTGCATCTTGGAATCGCGCTTCCCGTCCCTCGCTGGAGCGGTCCTCCTTTTGGAACGTGGCTCCGGTTTGGGAGTCAATACCGGCGCTGCGCCGGACTGCGGAGTTGCCGTGGCGTCCGAATTCGACCTGATCGCGCGCTATTTCACGCGCACTGCCCCGGCGGGCCTGCTCGGTGTCGGCGACGACTGCGCGCTGTTTCCCGTGCCGACGGGCGAGCAGGTGGCCACCAGCACGGATCTGCTGCTGGAAGGCCGGCATTTCTTTCCCGACGTCGACCCGAAAGCCTTGGGACACAAGGCCCTGGCCGTGAATCTGTCCGATCTGGCCGCCATGGGTGCGCGCCCCATCGGCTGCGTGCTGGGGCTGGCGCTGCCCAGGCTGGACGAGCCGTGGCTGGCCGCCTTCGCCGAGGGCTTCCATGGGTTGGCCGCCGCCCACGGCTGCCCGCTGATTGGCGGCGATACCACGCGCAGCGCGCACGACCTGGCGATCAGCGTGACCGTGTTCGGCGCCGTGCCCGCGAACGCCGCGCTGCGCCGTGACGGTGCCCGCGCGGGTGACGATATCTGGGTGTCCGGCGAACTGGGTGCGGCCGATGTGGCCTACCGGCTGCTGGATGGCCAATACCCGGCCGACGCCGAGCGCCTGGCCGCCACTCGTGGGGCGCTGGAGTGGCCCGAACCGCAGGTGCCGCTGGGCCTGGCGCTGCGTGGCATCGCGCACGCCGCCATCGATATTTCCGACGGCCTGTTGCAGGACCTGGGCCACATCCTGGCTGCCAGCCGGGTGGGCGCGGTGCTGCATGAAGACCGCCTGCCGGCCGCCGCCGCGCTGGCCGGGTTGCCGGCAGATGCGCTGCGCCGGGCGGTGCTGGGCGGCGGCGACGTCTACCAGCTTTGCTTCACCGCGCCGGCAGGCCGCCGCGACGCCGTGCAGGCGGCCGCGCGGACGGTCGGGGCGCGGGTGACCCGGGTGGGCGGCATCGTGGCGCACGAGCCGGTCCAGGACGCGATGCAGGCCTGCCCCGTCACGCGTGCCGGCGACGCGTTCGCGATGCCGGGCGTGGCGCGGCCCCGCCTGGTGGTGCTGGACGCCACCGGCCAGCCGCTGGCACAGTTACCCGCGGGGTTCGATCACTTCCCAGGGGCATGACCAAGGGCTTGACCGCCTGACTTGCCGGCGCAATGCCGCTGTGCAATACCGTTTGCTATCCGGGCTCCGTCCCAGCGACCCCATCCCGCCATCCCTTCCCCGCAACCGCCAAAACCTACCCATGCCGTCTTCCTCCCCCCGTTCCCCTTCCATGCGCGAACGCTCGCGCGCCGTGTACCCGTCCCTGGCCTGGGTCTGCCGCGATCCGGGCCGGTTGATCGCCTTTGGCCTGGGCAGCGGCCTGGTGCGTCCCGCGTCGGGCACCTGGGGCACGTTGCTGGCCTGGGCCATCTGGGTGGCGGCCGCGCCCGCCGCGTCCGACCTGGCCATCGGCATCTTCCTGGCGCTGGCCTTCCTGTACGGCTGCTGGGCCTGCGATCGGGTCGGCCGCGAACTCCAGCAGCCCGATCATGTCGGAATGGTTTGGGACGAGATGGTGGCCTTCTGGCTGGTGCTGTGGCTGACGCCGGCCGGCCTGTTGTCGCAGGCCTTGGCGTTCGTGCTGTTTCGCACGTTCGACATCGTCAAGCCGCCGCCCATCAAGTTCTTCGACGCCCGCCTCAAGGGCGGCTTTGGGGTAATGTGGGACGATATCGTCGCGGCCGGATACGCCTTGCTGATCATGGCGTTGGTCGTGCGCACAGGAGTCTTGGGATGAACCAGCAATACGAAAGCACGCGGTCCAATCTGTCTGCCGAACAACTGGCGCAAGCCACCGCGCTGGGCCTGGCCGAGCGGGTGGGCGACACGCTGCGGCGCCAGGGCCTGGTCCTGGGGACGGCCGAGTCCTGCACCGGCGGCCTGCTGGCGGGCGCGGTGACGGCGGTGGCGGGATCCAGCGAATGGTTCGACCGCGGCTTCATCACCTACAGCAACGAGGCCAAGGTGGCCGAGCTGGACGTGTCGCCCGATGCCTTGCATCACTTCGGCGCGGTCAGCGAACCGGTGGCGCTGGAAATGGCCAATGGCGTGCTGCTGGCGGCGCCGGCCGCGCAGGTGGCGGTGTCCACCACCGGCATCGCCGGCCCGGGCGGAGCCACGCCGGGCAAGCCGGTGGGCATGGTGTGCTTTGGCTTTGCCATGCGGGTGGGCGATGGCATCAGCAGCCGCGCGGTGACCCATGTGTTTCCCGGCGACCGGGCGCAGGTGCGCCAGGCGGCCGTGGAATTTGCGCTGCGCGGCGTTCTGGAATTGCTGGGCGCGCCGGTCAACCGGCGCTGAGCCGCACCGCGCCGATCAACGTACCGCGTTGATCGCGTCGCGCAGGCCGCGGGCGGCCTGGCCGGCGGCGTCGCGCCAGTCGTCGCCGCCGCTGGCGTAGATGATGGCGCGCGACGAGTTGATCATCATGCCGCTGCGCGCGGCGTTGGCGCCGGCGTTGACCGTGGCGGTGATGTCACCGCCCTGGGCGCCGATGCCCGGCACCAGCAGCGGCACCGCGTCGCCGATGCGCTGGCGCACCGCGGCCAGCTCGTTCGGGAAGGTCGCGCCCACCACCAGGCCGCATTGGCCGTTGGCATTCCATTTGTCGGCCACCAGCCCCGCCACGTGCAGATACAGCGGTTCGCCGTTATCCATTTTCAGGAATTGCAGGTCGGAGCCGCCAGGGTTGGACGTGCGGCACAGCACGATCACGCCACGGTCGCGCCAGGCCAGGTAGGGCTCGACCGAGTCCAGGCCCATGTACGGGCTGACGGTCAGGGCGTGCGCCTGGTAGCGCTCGTAGGCTTCGCGGGCGTAGTTTTCGGCGGTGGAGCCGATGTCGCCGCGCTTGGCGTCCAGCACGATGGGCAGGTCGGGGTGATTGTCGCGGATGTGTTGGCACAGGGCTTCGAGCTGGTCTTCGGCGCGGTGGGCGGCGAAGTAGGCAATCTGGGGCTTGAAGCTGCAGGCGTAGGGCGCGGTGGCGTCGACGATGTCGCGGCAGAACTGGAAGATCGCGTCGGGCTTGTCCTGCAATTCGCGCGGAAAGCGCTGCGGATCGGGGTCGAGCCCGACTTGCAGCAGCGAGTTGCGGGAGGTCCAGGCGTGTTCGAGTCTTTGGAGGAAATTCATGGGGGAGTTCAGTGCAGTTTGACCCGGGGACGCGTGCGCCGCATGAGCAGGCGGGCCAGGGCCAGGGAGGCGGTGCGCGAGATGCCCAGCACCGCTTTGTGGTGCATCAGGTGCAGGCTCATGTACATCAGGCGCGCCAGTGTACCGCTTACGAAGAGGCCCCGTCCGGCCAGCTTGCCCATCAGGCTGCCCACGCCGGCGTCCTGGCCCAGCGACACCAGCGAGCCGTGGTCTTCGTAGACGTAAGGCTTGGTGGGTTCGGCCGTGCCGCGCAGGCGGGCGGTGATTTTCTTGGCCAGGTAGTCGGCCTGCTGGTGGGCGGCCTGGGCGCGGGCGGGCACCGTGCGCCCGTCGCGCCAGGGCGCGGCGCAGCAGTCGCCCAGCGCCAGGATGTGCGGGTCGGCGGTTTCCAGGCGTTCGTTCACTTCGACCTGGCCCAGCTTGTTCAGCGGCAGGTCCAGGTCGGCCAACAGCGCCGGGCCCTTGATGCCCGCCGCCCACATGCAGAGCTGGGCGGGGAAGGTGCGGCCGTCGGCGGTCTTGACCGAATCGGCGGTGACTTCGGACACGCGGCAGGCGGTTTCGACGCGGATGCCGAGTTCGGTCAGGCGGGTGGTGGCGGCGGTGGAGATCTTTTCGGGTAGCGCCGACAGGATGCGCGGCGCGCCTTCGACCAGCGTGATGGCCAGGTCGCGTTCGGCGCGGAAGTTCGGCAGGCCGTAGGCGCTGACGACGTGGCTGGCTTCGGTGAGTTCGACCGCCAGCTCGACGCCGGTGGCGCCGCCGCCGACGATGACGAGATCCAGGCGGGCGGACGGGTCGCGCACCTTGGCCTGGTCGACCAGCGCCATGGCCTTGAGCATGGTCAGGCGGAACTGTTCGGCGTTTTCGGTGGTGTCCAGCGTCACGGCGTGGTCGGCCGCGCCGGGGGTGTTGAAGAAGTTGGACGTGCTGCCCAGCGCCAGTACCAGGGTGTCGTACGCGAGTTCGCGGCGCGGCAGGACTTCCTGGCCTTGGGAATCGGAGACCGGGTCTACGGTGACCAGGCGGCGCTCGCGGTTGACGCCGACCAGCCGGCCCTGCGCGAACGAAAAGCCGTTCATGTGCGCCAGCATCAGGTAGGACAGGCCTTCCTGGTGGATATCGAGCGTGCCGGCCGCCGCTTCATGCAGCGACGGCTTCCAGATGTGGAACGGGCGGCTGTCGACCAGGGTGATGTGCTGGCGGCCGTGGATGCGGCCGAGCTTGGCGGCAAGTTCGAGGCCGCCGGCACCCCCGCCGACGATGACAATGCGTTCCGGAGAAGCGGGCTTGGTGTTGGGCATCATGGCTCCCAGTATAGATGCGCCGTTACGGGCGCGGGGGCCGGGGCGGGCAAGCCGGCGTCCGACTTTCAGTGCATGACGAACCGGCTCACGGCCACGCCGACCCACACGGCCACCGTGAACAGCAGCAACAGCATGACGGCGGCGCTGCCCAGGTCCTTGGCGCGGCCCAGCAGCGGGTGGGTGTCGACCGACAGCGCGTCGGCCAGCGCCTCGACCGCCGAATTGAGCAGTTCCACCGCCAGCACCAGGATCACGGTGCCGATCAGGAAGAAGACTTCGACGGTGGTGCGCCCCAGGAAGAACGCGGCGGGGATGAGCAGCACGGCCAGCGCCAGTTCCTGGCGAAACGCCGCCTCGTACTTGATGGCGGCCTTCAGGCCCTGCAGCGAATAGCGCAGCGCGTTCAGGATGCGGCGCAGGCCGCCAGTGCTCTTGTAGGGCGAGTGGTGCGGATTCGTGGACATGAGGTGCGTAATAAGGCCGGGTGTGGCGGCTTTTTACCAGATATGGGTTGCCGCCGTGGTTTGGACTTGCCGTCTTGCCGATGCGACCGTCATGGAACGCGTTTTAACGTAATACTACGTTACGTTTTGCCTTCGCCGCGGCCATACGATACGCTGGCGCGAATTCCCACCCACGCGCCTGGCTGCAGGCCTTTCGGCAGACGCACGACGGCGACCTTTTGGCACTGCAATCCATGCTCGAACGTTTGAATACGGAGTCGTTGACGCGTCTGCCCGCGGACGTGGAGAAGCCCCCCTATGACCGCAGTCGGCTCACGCCGGGCATCGTGCATCTGGGGCTGGGGGCATTTCACCGTGCGCACCAGGCGGTGGCCACCGACCTGGCCATGGCTGCCACGCAGGACCTGTCCTGGGGCATCCTGGGCGTGTCGCTGCGCAGCGCCGCCACGCGCGATGCACTGACGCCGCAGGACGGCCTGTACACACTGGCGCTGCGCGACGCCGCGCCGGGCGGCGAGCCGCGCGAACAACTGCGCGTGGTGGGGGCCGTGCAGCGCGTGATGGTGGCTGAAGAAGACCCCAATGCGGTGCTTGAACGCATCGCGTATCCGCAGACCCGCATCGTCAGCCTGACGATCACCGAGAAAGGCTACAGCCACGAGCCGGCCACGGGCCACCTGCGCTGGGACGATCCGGACATCCTGCACGACCTGGACAATCCGATCCGGCCGCGCAGCGCGATCGGCCTCCTGGTCTATGGCCTGGCGCTGCGGCGCGAACGCGGTCTGCCGCCGCTGACGCTGCTGTCCTGCGACAACCTGCAGGCCAACGGCGACACCCTGCGCAGCCTGGTGCTGGCCTTTGCGCTGCGCATCGACGCGGCGCTGACCGGCTGGATCGACAAGCACTGCACCTTTCCCAATTCCATGGTCGACCGCATCGTGCCGGCCACCCGCGACGAAGACCGCGTGCGCATCGCGCAGCGGCTGGGCGTGGAAGATGCCTGGCCGGTGGTGGGGGAGCCCTACCTGAATTGGGTGATCGAAGACAAGTTCGCCGCTGGCCGCCCTGCCTGGGAAGTGGCGGGCGCAACCTTCGTGACCAACGCCGCCCCATACGAGCGCCTGAAGCTGCGCATGGTCAACGGCCCGCATTCGGCGTTGGCCTACCTGGGCGGCTTGCTGGGCATCGCCACGATCGGCGAGGCGGCGGCTGTGCCTGCCTTGCGCGGCTTTGTGGATGACATGATGCGCTGCGAGATCGCGCCGACACTCAAGGGCATTCCGGATGTGGGGCTGGAGGGCTATCGCCACCGCTTCCTGGGTCGCGTGGTCAACCCTGAACTGCCGCAACTGACGCGGCAGGTCGCCATGGATGGCTCGCAGAAGCTGCCGCAACGCTTGCTGGCGACCATCCGCGAACGCCTGCGCGGCGGCGACGACATCCGCCGGCTGGTGTTGGCGGTGGCCGCCTGGCTGCACTATCTGCGCGGCGTGGACGAAACGGGCGCACGCCATCCCATCCAGGACCCGCTGGCCGCGCCGCTGGCCAAGCTGCTGGCACGGGCCGACGTGGCGGCGCGCGCGGCAGCGCCCAACCAGGCCGCGCTTCGCCGCGCCATGGTGCTGGCGGGTTATCGGCCCGTGTTTGGCGACCTGGGCAAGAAACCGGTGTTCATCGCCGCGCTGGCCGCGCAGCTGGAAACGTTGCGCGAGCACGGCGTGCTGCATGCCTTGCAGGAAGTCGCGCGTGAGCCGCAAGCCGCGGCGCCGATCGCGGACGAAGGCGAGGCCGCGGCGGCGGCGTCTGTGCGCGAGCCGGCAGGCGTCGGCGCGTAAACAGCGGGTCGTCGGTGCGAACCATCGGGCGCTTGCGGGCGCCCGATGTGCTGTGGGGCATCCCGGCCCTGGTCGCTACACGCCCAGGTATTGCAGCAATCGAGGCTCGTCGTCGATGAAGGCCTGCGACGTGCCCGTCCAGGCCACGCGGCCCTTTTCCACGATGGCGTGGCGGTCGGCCGTGGCCAGCAGCGGCTCAAGATTCTTGTCGATGCACAGCACCGCCAGGCCCGTGCGCTTCAGGCTTTCCAGCGCTTGCCAGATTTCTTCGCGCACCACCGGCGCCAGCCCTTCGGTGGCCTCATCCAGGATCAAGAGGCGCGGGTTGGTGAGCAGCGCCCGGCCGATGGCCAGCATCTGCTGTTCGCCGCCCGACAGGTGGCTGCCCAGGTGGCGCGCGCGTTCGCCCAGCCTCGGGAACAGGCCGTAGACCCGGTCCAGCGTCCAGGGGGCTGCCAGGCCCTGGCGGTTGTGGGCAGTGGCGATCAGGTTCTCGCGCACCGACAGATTGGGAAACACGTGGCGGCCTTCGGGTACCAGGCCGATGCCGCACTGCGCCACCTTGTACGAGGGCAACGGCGTGATGTCGCGGCCGTCGAACGCGATGGCGCCGCGGCTGGCGCGGTTCAGGCCCATGATGGCTTTGACGGTGGTGGACTTGCCCATGCCGTTGCGCCCGAGCAGCGTCACGAATTCGCCCGGCCCGATGTCCAGGTCGATGCCGAACAGCGCCTGGCTGGCGCCGTAGTGCGCGGTGACGCCGCGCAGCGACAGCAGCGCCTTGGCGGTCGTGGTCGCGCCGGCGAGAGGCGCCCCGGCATGCCGGGCGCTTTCCACGGTGGCGCTCAGGGTGTGGTTTGCAGTCTGGTTCATGCCGTCGCTCCCGCCAGGACGCCTGGCGCGCGGCGCCCGGCATGGCCCCGTTCGCTGCCCAGGTAGCATTCGCGCACCTGGGGGTTCTGGCGGATGTCGTCGGCGCTGCCGCAGGCCAGGGCGCGGCCATACACCAGCACCGTGATGCGGTCGGACAGGGCAAAGACGGCTTGCATATCGTGTTCCACCAGCAGGATGGTGTACTGCCCGCGCAGCCGTTGCAGCAGCCGCGTCATGGCCTCGGATTCGTGCTGGCTCATGCCCGCCATGGGCTCGTCCAGCAGCAGCAGGGTGGGCTGGCACGCCAGCACCATGGCCAGCTCCAGCTGGCGCAGTTCGCCATGCGCCAATTCGCCGGCCGGGGTGTTGGCACGGGCCGCCAGCCCGGCCAGTTCCAGCGCCTGGTGCGCCGGATCGCGCAGCGCGGGCGTGGCCAGCACCGGCCGCCAGAAGCGAAAGCTGTGGCCGCGCCGCGCCTGCACCGCCATGATGACGTTTTCCAGCGCGGTAAAGGGCTTGAACACGGAAGTGATCTGGTACGAGCGCGCCAGGCCGTGGCGCACGCGCTTGTCGACCGGCATGCGGGTCACGTCCACCCCATCGAGCAGCACGCGGCCGCCGTTCGGCCGCAGTTCGCCGCTCAATTGGCCGATCAGCGTGGTCTTGCCGGCGCCGTTGGGGCCGATGACGGCGTGCAGTTCCCCGCTGGGCACGTCCAGCGACAGGTCGTCGGTGACGGTCAGGCCGCCATAGCGTTTGACCAGGTTTTCCACGCGCAGGGTGCTCATCGCGGTTCTCCGGTGGGGCGTGGGGTGGGCCGCAGGCCGCCCAGGCGCCAGGGCTTGTCCGACAGGCCGCCATACAGGCCGCGGCGCGACACCAGCACCACGGCCACGATGAACAGACCCATCACCAGCATCCAGTGGTCGGTCAGCAGCTTCAGCCCTTCTTCGAGCAGCAGGAACGCCAGCGCGCCCGCAACCGGGCCGAACAACGTGCCCAGGCCGCCCAGCGCCACCATCACGATCAGCTCGCCCGAGGTCGTCCAGGCCAGGTACGACGGCGACACGTACAACGTCAGGTTGGCCAGCAGCACGCCGGCCACGCCGCACACCATGGCCGATATCACGTAGGCCGCCAGCCGGTAGCGCAGCGTGGCAAAGCCCAGCGCGCGCATGCGCCGCTCGTTCGCCTGGCAGCCGCGAAGCGCCATGCCGAAGGGTGCGTGCACCAGACGGTGCAGCGCGGCCAGCGTGAGCAGCAGCACGCCAAATGCGGCCAGGTACAGCGCCAGCGGCGTATCCAGCCGGAACAGGCCGAAGTCGCTGCCCGAAAACAGCGGCATGCCGTCGTCGCCGCCAAAGCCTTCCAGCCCCGTCGCCAGGAAATAGAACATCTGCGCGAAGGCCAGGGTGATCATGATGAAGGCGATGCCGGACGTGCGCATCGCGACGTAGCCGCTGACCAGGCCGACCACGGCGCAGGCGCCCAGCGCCGCCGCCAGGTGCAGCCAGCCGTTGTCGATGCCGTAGTGGTTCAGCACGCCCACGGCATAGGCACCCAGGCCCAGGTACAGCGCATGGCCGAAACTGACCATGCCGCCATAGCCCAGCAGCAGGTTCAGCGCCAGCGCCGCGATGCCGTACACCAGCACGCGGCCGAACAGCGCCAGCAGGAAGGGTTCGCCCTGCCACTGCGCATACAGCGGCACCAGGGCCAAGGCCAGCAACAGGATGCCGGCGGCCAGCTTGCGTGCAGAAAGTTCGAACATGTTGCGCGCCCCTTATCCGTGCCGCACGGGAAACAGGCCTTGCGGCCGCATCGCCAGCACCAGCGCCATGACGATATAGATCAGCATCGATGCGATCGCCGGACCGGCCGCGTTGGCGGCGGCGGGCGACAGCGCCGCACGCAGCAGGGCCGGCAGCAGCGCGCGGCCCAGCGTGTCGATCAGCCCCACCATCAGCGCGGCCAGGAAGGCGCCGCGCACCGAGCCGATGCCGCCGATGACGATCACCACCAGCGTCAGGATCAGGATCGGCTCGCCCATGCCGGTCTGCGCCGACAGGATCGGCCCGGCCATCAGCCCCGCCACGCCGGCCAGCACCGCGCCCAGCACGAACAGCAGCGTGTTCAGCCGCGCGATGTTCACGCCCAGCGCGCCCACCATCATGCGGTCGGTCGACCCCGCGCGGATCAGCATGCCCAGCCGGGTGCGGTGGATCAGCACGTAGCAGCCCGCGGCCACCGCCAGGCCCGCCACGATGATGAGAAAGCGGTAGAGCGGATACGTGACGCCCAGAAGGTCGATGGTGCCCGATAGCCACGACGGCAGCCCCATGCTGATGGGCGCGGGGCCCCAGATGATGCGCGTGAGCTCATTGAAGAACAGGATGAAGCCGAAGGTGGCCAGCACCTGGTCCAGGTGTTCGCGCGGATACAGCCGCGCCAGCGCGATGCGGTCCAGCAGCAGCCCCAGCAGCGCCATGCCGGCCACCACGGCGGCGGCCGCCAGCAGGAACGAGCCGGTGTGGCGGAACACGGTGGCCGCGATGAAGGCGCCCATCATGTACAGCGAGCCGTGCGCCAGGTTGATGAAGTTCATGATGCCGAACACCAGCGTCAAGCCGGCGGCCAGCAGGAAAAGCAGGATACCCAGTTGCAGGCCGTTCAGGGCCTGCACCAGCAGCAGCGTCGCGGACATGGAGCCTTACCTCTCATCTGTCTTCGCAGCCCGCGTGCGCGGGCCGCCAAGGCTTCATTTCATGACGCACTGCGTGGCGTACTGGTCCGAGACCTTGGACAGGTCGGGAAAGATGGGGCCCTTGTTGACGAAGCCCACCTTGCCATCCGCGCCCTGCGCCACGTCGGCACGGAAGAAGCCGGCCACCGGGAAGTGATTGGGCTGGTAGCGGAATTCACCGCGCACCGATTGGAAGTCGGCGGCTTCCAGCGCGCGGCGCAGCGCGTCCTTGTCGTCGACCTTGCCGCCAGTGCGCTTGAGGGCCGAGCCGATCAGTTGCGCCGCATCCCACGATTGGGCGGCGTAGCTGGAAGGCTCGCGGCCGTATTTCTGCCGGAACGCGGCGGCAAAGGCTTTGTTGGCGGCGTTGTCCAGGTCTGGCGAGTACGGCACGTTGGTGACCGCGCCCAGGGCGTCCTGCCCCAAGGCGGGCAGCGTCGCGCCGTCGATGGTGTCGACCGACAGCAACGGGATCTTGCCGAACAGGCCCGCCTGGCGGTATTGCTTGACGAAGTTCACGCCCATGCCGCCAGGAAAGAACACATAGGCGGCATCGGGCTTGGCGTCGGCCAGGGCGGCCAGCTCCACGGAGTAGTCGGGCTGGTTGACCTGGGTGAACACCTCGTTGACGACCTGGCCCTGGTAGAAACGCTTCAAGCCGGCCATGGCGTCTTTGCCGGCCTGGTAGTTGGGCGCCAGCAGGTAGACCTTCTTGAAGCCCATCTGGTTGGCCATTTCGCCGCTGCCTTCGTGGCGCTGGGTGTTGTTCCACGAGGTCGAGAAAAAGAACGGCGAACAGTCCTTGCCGGCCAGGTTGGTGGGGCCGGCGTTCGAGCCCACCAGGAACACCCCGGCGCTGGTGACGGGCCGCGCCACGGCCAGCATCACGTTGGAATACACCACGCCGGTGATGATCGGCACCTTGTCGCTTTGCACCAGTTTGCGCGCGGCCTGCACGCCGACTTCGGGCTTGAACTGGTCGTCTTCCTTGATGACCTGCACGGGCACGCCGCCCAGCTTGCCGCCGCCTTGTTCCACGGCCAGCATGAAGCCGTCGAGTTGATCCTGCCCCAGCACCGAGCCGGGTCCGGTCAAGGTGGTGAGCAGGCCGATCTTGACGTCGGCCGAGGCGGGCGCGCCGTGGGCCAGGCCCAGGGCCGCCAGGGCGGCCAGCAGATGGATGCGTTTCATGGTGATTCCCCTTGCGTTGCCGTGTCTCACGGTCATGTGGTGGCGATGCGGCGTTCAGCGGTCCAGGCCGAAGAACGCCACGGTGTTGCCGAACAGAATCTTTTGCTGCACGGCCGGCAGCAGGCCGGAATGCGAAACCAGTTTGCCGACCTCCTGTTCGCCCAGCGGGTACGGGTAGTCGGACCCCAGCAGCACGCGGTCTTCGCCCATCACGTCGATCAACAGGCGCAGCGAGCGCGGGTCGAACACGGCGCTGTCGACGTAGAAGCGGTCGGTGTAGGACGAGGGTAGTTGCGGGCAGTCTTGGCGAATGATGTCGCGATGCCGCCAGGCGTTGTCGACGCGGCCCAGCAGAAAGGCGAAGCTGCCGCCGCCGTGCGCGAAGCACAGCTTCAGGCTGCGCGGAATGCGCTCGAAGGCGCCGGACAGGATCAGAGACAGAATGCCAAGCTGCGTTTCGGCGGGCATGGCGACCAGCCAGGGCAGCATCCATTTCTTCATGCGGCCGTCGGTCATCATGTCCCAGGGGTGCACGAGCACCGGGATGTCGTCATGGGCGCAGTGCACCAGGAATTGCACCAGCGTGTCGTCATCAAGGTCGCGCGGGCCGACGTGGTTGCCGATCTGCACGCCCAGGTGGCCGGCGGCGCGGGCGCGCGAGGCTTCGCGGCAGGCCAGGTCCAGGTCTTGCAGCGGCACCTGGGCCAGGGCCTTCAGGCGGGCGGGGGCGTGGGCACAGTGTTCCAGCGCCAGGTCGTTCATGCGGGCGGCCCAGTCGGCCGCGGCCTGGGCCGGGTAGGTGTAGCCGAACATGACGGGGGTGGCGCACAGGATCTGCACGTCAACGCCGTGGCGGTCCATCTGCGCGACGCGCAGGGCCGGGTCCCACAGGGTGGCGTCGACGGGGCGAAAAGGGCGGTCGCCGGCCATGATCTGGCCGGTCGAGCCATCGCCGTCGCGCCGCAGCCAGGGGGCGTTGACGGGGTCGAGCGCGGCCGCTTCCTGCCGCGTGATCGGCGGAAAGAAGTGGGCATGCATGTCGATTTTCTGGGTCATGGGCAAGGCGTGCAAAAGGCGTGGGATGAAAGCGGCTCGTCGCGGGTTGGGCAACGGGATGGGCGAGGGCAAGCGCGGATCAGGCTAGAAGCTGTCGTTCAACAGACAGCCGGGGTCAAACCAAGGCGCGGGGTCAGGCGGGCGCGGGCTGCGTGGCCGGGGCTTGCGTCTTGCCGGGGTGGATGGCGCCGCAGCCGGGGCAGGTGCGTTTCTGTTCGCTGCCGTAGAAGCCCTGGAACAGGGGCGGCAGGTCGGTGACGATGCTTTTCAGTTGGACTTCGACGCGGTGCACCAGGTGGCCGCAATGGGGGCAATACCACTCGAAGCCGTCGAGCAGGCCCTGCGGGCGCTGGCGTTCGATGACCAGGCAGGCGCTGTCGGTTTCAGGGCGCTGGGGGGAATGGCGCACGTGGGGGGGCAAGAGGAAGATGTCGCCTTCCTTGAGGTCGACGCGTTCGGGCTTGCCGTCGATCCACAGCGAGAGCCAGGCGTTGCCGCGGACCTGGTAGAAGAATTCCTCGAGCGGGTCGTCGTGATAGTCGGTGCGGTGGTTGGGACCGCCGACGACGGTGACGATGAAGTCGGCGTCCTGCCAGATCTGCTGGTTGCCGACGGGGGGCTTGAGCAGGTGGGCGTGGTCCTGGATCCAGCGTTGGAAGTTCAGGGGCGGGCCGTAGGCGGGCATGTCGATCTCCGGGGAGGCTTGGGCTTGCTTTGATGATGGGAGTCTAGGCGGGTGGGGGCGTGGGGGGACAATAGAAATTGTGTGATCAGATATGCGGGTTATCTATCGCGGGGTTTCCCTTAGGGGTTTTGTTGTGGCTTTCCTTTATTTCTTATGTGGTTGTTGGTGATTGCTAATGTGATAATTGGGTTGCTGATGGTGGGGTGGGTTCTTAAGTCGCGCGGCGTCGTGGCGGGGGGAAAGCGAGGGGGCGGGGCGGTGGCGGGCTTCGCCCGCTGTTGTGGGGGGGTGTCTATTCGGTTGTTGGTGTTGGGGCGCGTTGTGCCGTGATTTGCTTCAGGTAGTCCACCAGGCGTTGGCAGGCGGGGGTCAGGGGGCGGTCGGCGCGGATGGAGTAGCCGACGTCGCCGAAGGTGCCGAAGACGGTGGTGGGTAGGCGGGCCAGCAGGCCCATGGTGAGGAATTGGGCGGCGGCGTCGTAGGGGATCAGGGCCAGGGCATCGCTGTGCATCAGGATGCCGATGTTGGTCAGTAGCGAGAGCGATTCCACGTGGCGGGCGGGCAGGCGCAGGCCCGCGTCGAAGAAGGTGCGTTCTATCGAGGCGCGTAGCGGCGAGGTAGGGGCCGGCAGGATCCAGATGTGGTCGATCAGGTCGGACAGGGCGATCTGGGGGGCGCTGGCCAGAGGGTGTTGGGCGCCGACGACCAGGCACAGGTCTTCGCGGTAGAGCTTGTGGTGGTCGACGGCGACGCCGGAGATCGAGGCCATGTCGGGGCCGGGCAGGCGGCCGACGACGATGTCGACGTCGCCGGTGGCCAGGGCGGGCAGGAGCTGGGCCGAAGGGCCTTCGCGGACGGTGACCTGGATGCCGGGGTGGTCGGTCATGAGGCGGGCGATGGCTTCGGGCAGCAGCTTGGCGGATGCCGCGATCAGGGTGCCGACGACGACGTGGCCGCTGGCGCCGCCCAGGACGGCGTCGATGTCGTCGGCCATGTAGCGGATCTCGGCCATCATGGCGTGCACGCGGCGGCCCAGGACCAGGGCCAGTTCGGTGGGGGTGACGCCGCGGTTGGAACGTTCGAACAGGGTGGCGCCGAAGAAGGCTTCCAGGTCGTGAATGGCCTTGGTGACGGTGGGCTGGGTCAGGTGCAGTTCGCTGGCGGCGCGCGACAGCGAGCGGCGCGCCAGCACGCGTTCGAAGATCTGCAGCTGGTGCAGTTTCAGCTTGTGGCTGAGCGCGTTGGGCGTGATGCGGAAGTTCGACATGCGCGCGGCCGCTCCGGCTGCGCGCCGGGGGCGGGGATCCTGTTCCGAAGGAAAAGCCGGAGGGCGGTCGCGCGCCATGGCCGTGCGCGGGGAAGGCTTAACGCGCGAGCGGCTTGTAGGCGACCGCCTTGATTTCAATCAGCAATTGCGGGTGCGGCAGCTGATGCACCGCCACGGTGGTGCGTGCCGGCCCATCGGCGTCGAAGAACTCGCCGTAGACTTGATTGTAGCCACCGAAGTCGTTCATGTTGACCAGGAAAGTACTGATCTCGACGAGGTCGGCAAGGCCGGCGCCGGCGGTGGCGAGGATGTCGCGGATGTTCTCGATAACGGCGCGGGTCTGCACGCGGATGTCGAGCGTGGCCGTGCCCAGGGCGTCGACCTCGGCGCCGGCGATGCGGTTGTCGGGCAGGCGCGAGCTGGTGCCGGAGACGAACAGGAAGTCGCCGGCGCGCTTGATGTGGGGATACTTGCCGCGGGGCGTGGCTTTGCCGGCGACGACGGTGGCGCTGACGGGGGCGGTGGTCATGGTGGTTTCCTCGGGACTTAGAGCTTGATGCAGACGTTGGTGGGTTCGGTGTAGAAGTGCAGCGAATGGCGGCCGCCTTCGCGGCCGATGCCGGACAGGCCGCTGCCGCCGAAGGGCGTGCGCAGGTCGCGCAGGAACCAGCAGTTGACCCATGCCAGGCCAACTTTCATCGCCTGGGCCACCCGGTGGCCGCGGGTCAGGTTCTGGGTCCAGACGGCGGCGGCCAGGCCGTAGCGGGTGTCGTTGGCCAGGCGGATGGCCTCTTCTTCGGTGTCGAAGGGGGCCACGTGGCAGACGGGGCCGAACACCTCTTCCTTGATGCTGCGGGCGGTCTCGGGCAGGCCGGTCCAGATGGTGGGCAGCACGTAGGCGCCGGCGTCGCGGACATCGCCGAATTCGGGCACGCCGCCGCCGGTGACGACGGTGGCGCCTTCTTCGCGAGCCAGGGCGAAGTACGACAGCACTTTTTCGCGATGTTCGCGCGACACCAACGGCCCCATGCCGGTGGCGGGGTCGTCGGGCCAGCCGATGCGCAGCGCCCGCGCGCGTTCGGCCAGCGCGGCAACGAAGCGCTCGAAGATCGGGCGTTCGACATACACGCGTTCGGTGCACAGGCAGACCTGGCCGCAATTGGCGAAGACCGAGCGTGCGGTGCCATCGACGGCAGCGTCGAAGTCGGCATCGGCGAACACCAGCGCCGCGTTCTTGCCGCCCAGTTCGAACGACACGGGCTTCACGCCCGGCGCCACGGCGCGCATGATGGCCGCGCCCGTGGCGGATTCGCCGGTGAAGGTGATGCCGTCGATGTCGGGATGCGTGGTCATGAATTCGCCTGCGGACCCCGGGCCGAAGCCATGCACCAGGTTCAGCACGCCGGGCGGCAGGCCGGCGTCGCGCGCCACTTCGGCCAGCAGGGTGGCGGTGGATGGCGTCACTTCCGATGGCTTCATGATGACCGTGTTGCCAAAGGCCAGCGCGGGCGCGACCTTCCAGGTCAGGAGCAGCAGCGGCAGGTTCCACGGCGAGATCACGCCCACTACGCCCAGCGGCTTGCGATAGGCGTAGTTCAGCGCCTGGCGGCCGTCGGGCGTGTCGGTCATGTAGCTTTCCATGTCCAGCGTGCGGGCCAGTTCGGCAAAGGCGCGAAAGTTGGCCGCGCCGCGCGGAATGTCGATCTGGCTGGCCCAGGACACCGGCTTGCCGGTATCGCCGATCTCGGCCTGCAGGAAGTCGTCGAAGCGGCGATTGATGCCGTCGGCCAGCGCCAGCAGGTGATCGGTGCGGGTGGCGACCGGCAGCGCGGCCCAGGCGGGCAGGGCGCGATGCGCGGCGGCCACGGCGCGGTCGACCTGTTCGCGGCTGGCCTCGTGGGCTTGCGCGATCAGGGCGCCGTCCACCGGGCTGTGCTTGTCGAAGGTGGACGTGCCGTCTTCGAAACGGCCGTCGATGTAGTTGCGCAGTTGGCGGATCGTCATGATCGAGATTCCAGAAGAGGCCATGGCGGTCGGACGACCGGACGGGCTTTGCGTATAAAGTACGTATACGTACTATTATGGCGATAGTAAGGAGCCGGCCAGGTGAAGTCAATGCAGGGTTTTGCCGTAGGCGGCGAGGTCAGCGCCTACAATCGCCACGCGTATTTCAAGGAACCGCCCGATGCCCGCTTCCCGTTCAGTCCCGCCCCAGGCGTTACAGGATTTCGACCTGACCCAGGTGGCGTCCCACTTGCTGCGGCGCGCCCATTTCCGGGCCGAAGGGCTGTTTGCGCAGGCGTTCCCCGAAGAAGACCTGACGCCGCGCCAGAAGGCCCTGCTGATCACGGTGCATCAGAACCCCGGCGCCACGCAAAGCCGCATCGCCGAGCTGATCGCGCTGGACCGCAATTCCTTCGCGGAAATGATCGCGCGCATGACGGCCAAGGGCTACGTGCGCCGAACGCGCTCGGCACAGGATGCGCGCGCCTACGCGCTGGAAATCACCGACGAGGGCATGGCGTTGCTGGCCCGCGTGCTGCCGCGGGATGCCGAGGTCGAGGCCGAGGTGCTGGCGCCGATTCCACCTGAACTGCGGCCCATGTTCTTGAAGTGCCTGCGTTTGATGGCAGGGCTGGAGCCGGAAGAGGCGGCGTAAGGCGCGTGGCGTCAGGGGGGATGTCAGGGCGCAGGCGGCTTGGGCGGGGACGAGGGATCGGGGGCGTTTGCAGCTGGGGGGGCATCCGCCACCGCTTCTTCCTTCTTGGCCGCGCGGCCAAAGCGCAGTGCGAACTGGCGCGTGAATACCGCACCAAAAAAGAAGATCTGCGCCGAGTAATAGATCCACAGCAGCAGCGCGATCAACGAGCCCGCCGCGCCATAGGCCGACACGGCGGCTCCCCGGCTGAGGTACACCCCGATGCCCCACTTGCCCACCAGGAACAGCGCCGCCGTCACGATGGCGCCGGGAATGACGTCGCGCCAGGAAATCCGCGCACTGGGCAGCAGTTTGAAGATCACCGCGAACAGCGCCACCACCACCGAGAACGAGAAGGCGGTGGAAATCCAGTCGGCCACGGTGGCAAAGGCGGACGCGGCCCACAGGTCGCCGTAGTATTTGCGCGCCGCGCCCAGCGCAGCGTTCACCGTCAGCGAAATCAACAGGAACAGCGCCAGCACCAGCACCAGGCCGAACGACAGCATGCGGCTGCGCACCATGCCTTGCAGGCCGCCTTTCTGGTTGGCCGACACTTCCCACAGGTCATCCAGGCTGGCCTTCAGTTCGGCGAAGGCCGTGGTGGCGCTGAAGATCAGCACGAAAATGGAGATCAGCGCGGCGATCCAGCCGCCGCCGGACTCATGCGCGCTGGCCAGCACCGTCTGGATCACCTCGGCGCCGCGCTCGCCCGTCAGGTCGCGCAGCGACGAGAACAATTCCGATCGCACCGCATCCTCGCCGAAGAAGGCGCCCGCCACCGCGATCACCAGGATCAGCATCGGCGCCAGCGAAAACACCATGTACAGCGCCAGCGCGGCGCCCTTGCTGGACGCGCGGTGGGTCGACCACTGGTTAGCGGAATCCATCAGCAGCCCGCCGATTTCGGACGGACGCAGGGCACGCAGGCTCTGGGGTAGACGCATGGGACTGGGCTCGGGCTTGGGATCCCTCATTGTAGGGACGCATGCGCCGCGACGAAACCCGCAACTTGTAGGCAAGTGTTCCGACTCGGGACACAGGCGCGCCGCAGAACCGGGCGGCCAGGAACGCTTGGCTCAAAAAGAAAAACCCCCGGGGCGAAGGTCCGGGGGTTTCTCGGGGTACTGTTCCCCGGCCGAAGCCGGGGAGGCCTTGCAGGGTAAGCGGGACTTAGAAGTCCATGCCGCCCATGCCGCCCATGCCACCCGGCATGGCCGGGGCAGCGGGCTTGTCTTCGGCCAGTTCGACCACGGCGGCTTCGGCCGTCAGCAGCAGGCTGGCGACGGAGGCAGCGTTTTGCAGGGCGGTGCGGGTCACCTTGGTGGGATCCAGCACGCCTTGCTCGACCAGGTCGGTGTACTCGCCGGTCGCGGCGTTGTAGCCGTAGTTGCCCTTGCCGTTCAGCACGTTGCTGACCACGACGCTGGCTTCTTCGCCGGCGTTCGTGACGATGGTGCGCAGGGGCTCTTCCACAGCGCGCAGGATCAGCTTGATACCGGCGTTCTGGTCAGGCGTGTCGCCCTTCAGGTCAGCGATAGCTTGCTTGGCACGCAGCAGAGCCACGCCGCCACCAGCCACGACGCCTTCTTCCACAGCAGCGCGGGTAGCGTGCAGGGCATCTTCGACGCGGGCCTTCTTTTCCTTCATTTCGACTTCGGTGGCAGCGCCAACGCGAATCACGGCAACGCCGCCGGCCAGCTTGGCCACGCGCTCTTGCAGCTTTTCACGGTCGTAGTCGGACGTGGCTTCTTCGATCTGGATACGGACTTGCTTGACGCGAGCCTCGATCGACTTGCTGTCGCCAGCGCCGTCGATGATCGTGGTGTTTTCCTTGCCCACTTCGATGCGCTTGGCTTGGCCCAGTTCAGCCAGGCCGGCCTTTTCCAGCGACATGCCGGTTTCTTCGGAGATCACCGTGCCGCCCGTCAGGATGGCGATGTCTTCCAGCATGGCCTTGCGGCGGTCGCCGAAGCCCGGGGCCTTGACGGCGGTGGTCTTCAGGATGCCACGGATGTTGTTCACCACCAGGGTGGCCAGCGCTTCGCCTTCGACGTCTTCGGCGATGATCAGCAGCGGACGGCTCGACTTGGCGACTTGTTCCAGCACGGGCAGCAGGTCACGGATGTTGCTGATCTTCTTGTCGAAGATCAGGACAAACGGGTCTTCCAGCACGGCAACTTGCTTTTCCGGGCTGTTGATGAAGTAGGGCGACAGGTAGCCGCGGTCGAATTGCATGCCTTCGACGACGTCCAGCTCGTTTTCCAGCGACTTGCCGTCTTCGACGGTGATGACGCCTTCCTTGCCGACCTTGTCCATCGCGTCAGCGATGATCTGGCCGATGGACGAATCGCTGTTGGCCGAGATCGAGCCGACTTGAGCGATTTCCTTGCTGGTCGTGACCGGCTTGGATTGCTTCTTCAGTTCGGCGACGGCGGCGGCGACAGCCTTGTCGATGCCGCGCTTCAGGTCGATCGGGTTGAAACCGGCGGCAACGTACTTCAGGCCTTCCTGAACGATGGCCTGGGCCAGCACGGTGGCGGTGGTGGTGCCGTCACCGGCGTTGTCGGAGGTCTTGGAGGCAACGTCCTTGACCAGTTGGGCGCCGATGTTCTCGAACTTGTCCTTCAGTTCGATTTCCTTGGCGACGGACACGCCGTCCTTGGTCACGGTCGGGGCGCCGAACGAGCGCTCCAGCACGACGTTGCGACCCTTGGGGCCCAGGGTGGTCTTGACAGCGTTGGCGAGGACATTCACGCCGCGGACGATACGCACACGGGCGTCGTCACCGAACAATACTTGCTTGGCAGCCATTTGTTAGCTTCCTTCGAAAATTCGTTTGAGGCAGGGTTTACTGGACCACGGCGAGGATTTCGTCCTCGCGGATGACGAGCAGCTCTTCGCCGTCAACCTTCACGGACTGGCCGGCGTACTTGCCGAACAGAACCTTGTCGCCAGCCTTCAGGTCGACCGGCAGAATCTTGCCGTCTTCGGTCTTCTTGCCGGGGCCGACGGCCACGACTTCACCCTGGTCGGGCTTTTCAGCGGCGCTGTCGGGGATGACGATGCCCGACGCAGTCTTGCGCTCGTTTTCGAGGCGTTTGACGATCACGCGATCGCCCAGGGGACGCAAGGCCATGAGGAACTCCTGTTACTTAAGAAGAAAGTGAATGATCGGGTTGGCCCGGGAGACTGTTAGCACTCACCGGAGTCGAGTGCTAATTATAGGGATGATGTGGTGGGGTTCAAGGGGGCGAGGGTGGGCTGTTACATCTTGGGGGGGCAGCAGGTGGGTCTGAAGAATGTAACTGCGCAGAGCGTCCCCCGTTGTCGATGTCGAAATTCATCCAACTTGGGATTTACGTCATCCAGTTTGGGAATCGAGAATTTTCGATATACAAGCGCTGGCGCGGCCTCCAGCCCGATTTCGCCCTGGAGGTCCGATTTCCTGTGTCACAGTAGGGCGATCCGCCGTTCTCCCGGTATGGTGCCTTTGCCTGCGGCTAGCACTGCGACGCGTCAAACGACGCCCGCCAGGACCTGCTTTGGCCGTGTACGCCAAAGACGGCTGTCAAACCACGGTCGTTCTCTACCTGGTCTGCTATTGGACGACGGGCCGCTTCCGACCCGTTGCGGTCACTGGTTGAACTGGGTTTTTTTACTCTAAGGCCGGTCAGGCGAGACTCGCGAAGACGAGATCTTTTTGACCTTGTGTTGGAGGGCTATGCCGACCGCCTGGCAGATCAAGGATCACTTCCGTTTAAATAGACAGTAAATGAACTCTTGGCTGGTCCCGAACGGTGTCAGATGGGATTCAAGTCGACTGTCAAGCAGATCGAAGCCCGATTCAAACTCTGCATGGAGGCTCTCGGCATCGTATTGCCTGGTATCGAATCCGCTACATTTGAGAGGACCTGAAGGGCCAAATGTAGCGACGATGGCATAGCCATCAGCCTTCAATGACTGTATCGCTCGCGTCACGTATGCTTCACGATCCGCTCTGTCAGTCAAGAAATGGAATACCGCACGATCGTGCCAAACGTCATAGCGAGACTTGGGCAGAGAGGCAACGGTCAAATCTGCAACCATCCATTCCACGCTCATTGACCTTGGTCCTAACCGTGCTCGCATCGCTTCAACGGCGTGCTCGGAGATATCCAGCACAGTCAAGTGCTCGTAACCGAGAGCCAGTAAGTCATCCGCCAATGTGGCCTCACCGCCGCCCACATCGATAATGGCGGACTCTGGCGCCGAAGCCACTTGCTGGATCATGTGCAACGACGTGTCCAGATGAGCGGCGTACCAACTCACCGCATTCGGGGATTTGGTGCGGTAGATATTGTCCCAGTGGTTCTTGTCGCTCATGCCTGGTTCTCCATCGATGTTGGCGAAGTTACAGCCCGGCTTGCGCCCCTTGGAGCGCACGCTAGTCCTGCGCCGTACCCGACACCACGACGTCCTCGTCGAAGTCAATGATCAGAGGGTCTCGCCCGCAGGATCGAATGAATCGGACGAGCTCGTTGGGATGTATCCCGGTGCTCCGCGTGTTGACGAGTGGATGAAAGTTCACCTGCGTCGCTTGCATGAGCTGGGCATCAATTACCGCCGTGACGGCGGCAGCGGAGTCGTTGATCAAACCGAGGGGAGTCAGGGCGCCGGGCGCGACTCCAAGATACTCCATAACGCTTTTGCCGGATGCAAATGCCAATTGCCCTCGCGCGCCCAACCGCTTGTGCAACGTCTTGAGCGCGAGTTGTCGGTCCTCGTGCACGCTCAGCAGAAAGTGTTTTCCCTTCTTGTCCCTGAGCAGCAGGTTCTTGGTAAAGGTTCCTGACATTGAACCGCGAAGAGCCTTGCCTTCGTCGATCGACTGATGAGCAGGGTAGTCAACGGTTTGCGCCTTTATTCCTAGCTCAGTAAGACGGTCGTAAAGGCGCATCTGAGCGCTCGAAGTTCCGCCGGAAGTCGGGTGCGTCATGCCGATTTTCCTCCGAGAGAGCCAGAGGTGCGACGCGCACCCTTCATCCCATGCCACATCAAAACGGCAGCTGCCGCCGCCAGCCAGGGGAGCAGCAGCTCGTTGAGTGTCTGCCACCCGAACCTTTGGAGCAGTCCCGCAGCGCTGAACGAGCATGCAAGGCCGACCGCGAAAATGGTCATGTCGTTGGTGGCTTGGGCCCGGCTTTTCTCCGCCGGCGTGTAGGTCGTCGTCAAGAGCGTGGTTCCGCCGATGTACAGGAAATTCCAGCCCACTCCCAGCAGCACCAGCGCGCCTGCAAACGAATAAAAAGAGGTGCCCGTCCAAGTCATGAAAACGTGGCTGGCCAAGAGGGCAATGCCGACCAACATGATCCGGATCACGCCAAATCGGGCAATGAGCGATCCGGTAAAGAAAGAAGGCAGGAACATGCCCAGGACATGCAACTGGATCACCGTCGACGCGGTCGAGAGTTCATGGCGGTGGTGAACCATGGCGAGCGGAGTCGCGGTCATCGCCAGGATCATGATCCCGTACCCTGTGACCGCTCCGAACAATGCGACCAGATAGGCGGGTTGGCTCACGATGGTCCACCAGCTTCGACCTTTTGTTGTATCCACGTGGTCGACTTGCGAATTGGGCATGCGCAACGCCGTCAGTACGCAGGTCGCCACAAAAGAGATTGCCGCCAGGATGAGGAATGATCCGGTGTAGACCGGTTGCAGCAAAGGGCCGCCATATCGAGCCAGCGTCGGCCCGAGCAGGGCCGCCACGATGCCGCCGCCCAGCACAAGGGAAATGGCGCGCGGGCGGAACTTCTCATCAGCGACCTCACTGGCTGCGAACCGGTAGAACTGGGCGAACGCCTGGTAAGCGCCTACGAGAAACGTTCCAGCGGACAGGATCGGTAGCGATGCCAGCCATACGCCCAGGGCGGCAATCAGCCCGCCCAGGATTCCCAGCGCGGACCCGGTGAGAAAGCCTGTCCGCCGGCCCGCCTTCGCCATCCAGGACGATGCGGGAAATGTGGTTATCGCCGTCCCGAGGAACATGGCTGCAATTGGCGTCGTCGCCAATTCGGGACGGGAGGCGACGAGCCCGCCCGCGAGTCCGCCCACGGTCATTACCAGGACGGACGCGGTTTGAAACAAGGCTTGTGCCGTCGCCAGGATGAACACCTGACTATGCATAGAGTGGCCGCTCATCGGCTTGAATTCCATACTGCAACTGATCAAATTCTGCTCACGAACGCCTCACCCCTGAAAGGCGAAGCGGACGTCAGCGCGTGGTTGGCAGTGTGATCGACCCTGATTTATTATTCAAACGAATAATCTAATCACGCAACCTCAAAAAATTTAATGGAAAGAATTCCTGTCGACGTACGTCATCTGCAGACCCTGGTCGCGCTGCGAGACAGCGGAAGCGTGTCAAAGGCGGCAAGCTGGCTGCGGCTGACGCAAGGGGCGCTATCCCATCACATCAAGTCGCTCGAAGACTTCTATGGGGTGCAGCTGTTCATCCGAAAGTCGTCGCCCGTGGTGTTTACGCCGGCCGGCAAGCGACTCCTGGAGGCGGCAGATGCCGTTTTGCCGATCCTTCATCAGACAACGCGCGATCTGACCCGCCTGGCAAAGGGGGCAAAGGGTACTTTGCGGATCGCGCTCGAGTGCCACACCTGCTTTGACTGGCTGATGCCGGCAGTCGACGCATTTCGAGCGCGTTGGCCCGAAGTTGAGGTCGACCTCGTTTCCGGGTATCAGTCTGACCCCGTAGCGCTATTACACAAAGACCGCGCAGATGTGGCGTTGGTGTCATGCAAGGAGTCAGAGAGTGGTGTCGATTTTCACCATTTGTTCCGATACCGGCTCATGGCGCTGATGGCCAACGATCACCCGCTTGCGCAAAAGAAAGTGCTTCAGGCAGAAGACTTCGCGGGTGAAACGTTGATCACCTATCCCGTGCCGGACGACTCGCTGGATATCATCCGTCAGTTGCTCAAGCCGTCGGGCGTCGTTCCCAAGCGGCGAACGACTGAATTGACGGTTGCAATCCTGATGTTGGTTGCGACGAGTCGAGGAATTGCGGTTTTGCCGCGATGGGCCGTGCAAACCTATCTTCAACGGCAGTACGTCACTGCTCGTCCCATCACGCAAGCCGGTTTGACCGCGGATGTCTGGGCCGCGACTCTGGTTTCGGAAAGCGCAAAACCTTATTTGGTCGAGTTTTTGTCCCTGATCAGGGAGACAAGTGCCGCAACGTTGTCGGACTTGGTCGATATCTGACCCAGGCATGCAGCCCACAGCTCGTCAAATCAAGATTGCCGTGATTTGAAGGCGTAAAACGAAGGCGGCGGCACGGCCTGAATCGAGAGCCAATCATCCTCTCTGTGCATGAAGACCGGGAAAGCAGCCTCGCGCGCATCTCGTCGCGGCACGGTGCGGCTGCTATGGGTGCGCTAAAAGGCCCTAATGACTGTCGGCTTCTGGCCGGTGGCAGACGTTCGTCAACCGCGTCTAGTTCACAGCCGTCGTAGGGTAGGGCAGGCGCTGTGGCATCGGGGCCTCGCGATGTGATGGTCCCCATCATCACCCAAGTTCAATGAACTTCGACACGTGGCTTGTAAAGGGTCAGCCGGCCGGAAGGCGCCGGCTTGCGCAACGGCGATCGGCGTTGCACCGACCGTCAGCGGGGGCGATGCGGCGCGTCAGCGGGAGGTTTCCGTATCGAAAACGTAGCCTGCGAATATGTAGTCTGACACCTTAAATGCGATGTACGGATCTACGCGGCTTTTGAGCCGAGGCCAGTGGTGGGAATCTCCCGCAACGCAGCTTCTGCTCGGGCCTATGCGACGGAATCGGCGAGGGGCAAACATACCGCATCCCTTTCCAGCGTTTCGATCAGTGCGTCGCGCATCAGCGCGACGGGTCGCACAAGACGGCCAGGCAGCACGCCATGCACGAGCCACACGCTCAGCCCGCTATTGAACTCCGGCACATCGACGATCTGCAGCGCATTGCGATGGGGGCTCCGCGCCAGCACTTCAGGCGCAGCGAGCCCGACGCCCAAGGCGCGCGCGACCAGCGACAACTGCAGTTCCGAACCGAACGCTTCGACAGCGACGTTGAACGGCAAACCTGCCGCAGACATGGCGCGGCTCAGTGCTGAACGCATTCCGCAACCGTCCTGGTTCAGCACCCAGGGATAGGCGGCTAGATCGGCGAGCGAGACGGGTTTGTCGGGCAGATTGAACGAGCGCGGCGCGACGACGACCGTGGGCTTATAGGCGAGAAGCGTTGACGTCAGGCCTTCCGGCAACGGCACGCCTTCAGGTAAAAGCACGACGACCGCGTCCGCCTTCGCCTTTTCGATGCCCTCCAGCAGTCCCGGCGACCAGCCCGCTGTCACGCGCAGCGTCAGATTCGGAAAGGCGGCACGCAGACGGTCGATGGGTTGCTCCAACGCCAGCTCAGACAAAAACGGCGGGACCCCGATCCTGAACTCGCCAGCCGGCTCGCTATCAGGCGACGCGACGGCCAGCAGGTCGTCGACCGCGCGCAGCACCGCGCGCGCAAGGCCATAGACGTCGCTTCCGGCCGCCGTCGGCTTGAGCGGCTTGCTCTGCCGGTCGAGCAACTCGATGCCGAGCATCGTTTCCAGATTCTGGACACGGCGCGTGAGTCCCGGCTGAGTCAGAAACAGCCTCTCTGCGGCCCGCACCATTGAGCCGTTTTCGACCACTGCCACGAAAGCCTGCAAGTCACGCGTGTTCATAAAACAATCTCGCATAAACATTATCAAGATAATTCAATTGTCGCATAACGTTCTCGTCCTTAGGATAGGCCACACCCGTACACCCGGAAGCCCAAACCCATGAGTCAACCCGCTGACACCTGCGCGCGCAAACTGCCCTCCGCTGCGCTGCCCTCACTGCAAGCGGATGCGTCCCCAGGCGGTGGCCTGACCGCGCCATTGACGATCTTTTTTGCCGCAGCCGTCGGCGTGATCGTCGTGAACCTGACGGCCGCGCAACCGCTGACGGGGCCTATCAGCCGAGCACTGGCTCTGCCGCCCGAGCTTGCCGGCGTGATTGCGATGCTCCCGCAACTCGGCTACGCCGCAGGCCTGCTATTGCTCGTACCGCTATGCGACCTCCTCGAAAATCGCCGCCTGATCGTCTGGACGCTCGCCTGCTGCGCGATGTTCCTCGGACTCGCGTCGCTCGCGCGATCGGGCTGGCTGTTCCTGGCATCGGTGTTCATGGCGGGGGCGACATCGAGCGTGATCCAGATGCTCGTGCCGATGGCGGCGTCGATGGCGCCTGAAAACCGGCGCGGACGCGCAGTCGGCAACGTGATGAGCGGCCTGATGCTTGGCATCTTGTTGTCGCGACCGCTCGCGAGCCTGATCGGTGGAACGTTTGGCTGGCGTGCGTTCTATGGCATCGCGGCCTTGGCCGACTCGCTGCTTGCAGTCGTGCTGCTGACGCGGTTGCCGAGTCACGCGCCGCACACCGCCGCTCGCTACCTGAACTTGCTGCGCTCGCTGTGGACCTTGCTGCGCACCGAACCCGTCCTACAGCGTCGCGCGACGCTTGCCGCGCTAGCGCTCGGTGCGTTCAGCGCGTTCTGGACAACCATCGCACTGCTTCTCGCCCAGCCGCCGTTTTCGCTGGGTATACAAGGCATTGCCGCCTTCACGCTGGCGGGTGCAACCGGTGCGATGGTGACGCCGCTCGCGGGCTACCTCGGCGATTGCGGCGCGGGGCGTGCGACACAAATCGCCGCGCATCTGGTGATGATCGCGGCGGTACTCGTGCTTGCGGTTGCCGGGGCGGGCTGGGGCGGGTTCTCCGCAGCCACGCATCCCGTCCTTGCACTCGCATTGCTGGTAGTCGGGGCGGCGGCGCTCGACGCCGGTGTGATCGCCGATCAAACGCTGGGCCGACGCGCGATCAACCTGATTAATCCGGCGGCTCGTGGCCGATTGAACGCGCTCTTTGTCGGCATCTTTTTCGTCGGCGGCGCAATTGGTGCTGCGCTGTCAGGCGCGGCATGGGCATGGGCGGGATGGAATGGCGTGTGCGTGGTGACACTGGCGTTCGCAATTGCCGTGTTTTTGTTCGGCTGCTTCGACCGTGCCGCGGAGTCAGGCCGTCAATGAAGTGGACAGTACAAAAATGTAGTCTGACACTTTAAAGAAACCTCGATCCGCGCTTCTGAGCCGGCTGGGCACTGGACGGTAGCCTTAAATGACACCTTAAATGCCCGGGCGCTTACCCTCAACCGCCATAGCATTGAGCGTAAGTAAAGTCGACCAGGCGCTTGTCTGAGGCATCCTGTGGCGTGGACGGCTCTACCTGGAAATGCCCGAACATATCGTCGTTGCAGATCCTCACGTTCTTGCGCTGCGTACCTTCCTGCAATACGCAGGCGCCGCCAAAACTGTGATTACTCCCAGCGACGCCAACCGGCAGATCAATCAGCTGGCTGCAACCGATGATTCGGCCGTTTTGCTTCTGATGCGCCAACGATTGGTTGAACGAATCAACACGGGCGTTGGGATCACGAATCGGCACAACATTGACGCATGCGCCACTAGCGGTTTGGTTGCCCGGCAGCTTGCAGTCTGAGTACACCTCGCCATTGGCAATATGTTTCTCATTACGCGCCAGCATGGCGATGCGGGTGGTGTATGCCTGCTGCAGGCAGGCGCTGTCTTGACAAATGTCACGAGCGTATTTGATCCAGTTGCGCTGTTCTTTAGCCAGCTCTTTCTTGCCATAGGCATCGGTTGCGGCCAGGGCTGTTTTGTAGGCCCCTTGCAATTTCCCATCCAGCGCGGATGTCTCGGCATCGCTACAGATCAACCTTTCCGTAGCGCTCACGGCCTTGTTGCAATCAAAACTAGCGGCTTGGGCGCCAGTCCATAGCGTTGCAAGGCCCAACGTAAAGAGAAGCGTCACCGCAGCGGTAGACCGTATCTTCAGTGCGTAAGCGGGTGGGCGTGTTGAATGCGGCTGGGTCATGATCCTGTCTTCTCAAGTGGTATGTCGATGATGTCTTGCGTACAGCACGACACATCTCCCTCGTGGCACGTCAAATCAGCTTGACCGAGCTGATGCACATCTCTGGTCTTGTGATCTTGTCGCTGGAGCATCAGAGGCATTCTTATTCCAATACCCGGCTCAGTTTTTACCAGATCCAGGCTGACGCCTGTGCCTTTACCAACTAAAGCGGCAGGCAGATCAAGGCGACCAGCCGGAAGGGGATGGTCAGAAACCAATCCGGGCCCGCCCAGAACGGCATGGCGCGGCCGGTTGGGCGTCGCGGTCGTAGACGCTGGGGATGCCCACCCCGAACGACTGGACCGAACCGGGATGCGGAACCCGCGCCACGGGCGTTGCCAGTCGCGTTGGCTGTGCATGATGTGGATGCGGCCGGAGGCGCGGTCCAGGAGCGTGCGCTGATGCCGGCGTTGCACCGACCGTAAGCAGGAGCGCTGCGGCGCGTCAGCAGGAGATTTCACTGTCGAAAAACGTAGCCTGGCACCTTGAATTCCCCGCATCGAAACTTTGATCAGGAGGTCGCCGGTAGTACCGAGGTCAGCACCTACGGTGCCTCGATCTCCTTTTTCTTCTGCTTTTCTTTGTCCTTTTTTTCTCCATCGTAGTGAGACTTGATGGCGAGAAACATGCCGGTGCCCAGCACGAGAAGCTTGAACGTACCGAAGATTACAGGGACCCAAAAATTCATCATTGCCTCAAAACGCTGCTTCAGGTGGGGAGTGGGGAGCGTGAGCGCCCTGCTCCCTGTAGACGGTCAAATTCTACCGCCAAATTCCATACAACCTGTTGAATGGTTCGTGTTGTATGGTTTTTATGGATTTTTATCGTTATAAAAATCCATACATAAGGGGAGGGGCCTCTCTTGTTCCATGCTTAAAAAAACAAACATGTCTGAAGTGAGGTCACCGGCGGCAGCCTGTGGCGCACGATGCCCCTCCATCTCCCCGCCGAGCGTCAGCGCGGCGCGGCACCGGTCATTCGATCCGGATGTTGCCGTCCTTGATCACCTTCGCCCACTTGTCATGCTCCGCCTGCACGAACGCGGCGAAATCGGCCTGGCTGCCGACTTTGGGTTCGCCGCCTTGCCGGCGGATCTGGTCCGCGACGGCGGGGGATGCGAGCAGTTGCTCGGTCTCGTCATGCAAGCGGGCCACGATGGCGGCGGGCACCTTGACCGGGGCGAACAGCGCGAACCAGCCTTCCACCGAATAGCCGGGCAGGCCGGCTTCGGCGATGGTCGGAACGTTGGGCAACAAGGGCGAGCGCTGCGCCGAGGTCACGCCAAGGGCGATCAGCTTGCCGGCCTGGATGTGCGGCAGGCACACGGGCAGGTTGCAGAACATCACCTGCACGCGGTTGCTCATCAGGTCCGGCAAGGGCTCGGCGCCACCTTTGTAGGGGATGTGCACCATGTCGGTTTTGGACAGGGACTTGAACAGCTCGGCCGACAAGTGCTGGCTGCCGCCCGCGCCGCTGGAGGCATAGCTGTAATTGTTGGCCTTGAGTTCTTCGATCAGGCCTTTGACGTCGCGCGCCTTGACCTGCGGGCTGACGACCAGCACGTTGGTCACCGAGGCGACGTTGGACACGGGCACGAAGGCCTTCATCGCATCGAATTTCAGGTTCGGGTACAGGCTGGGATTGATGGCATTGGTGCTGGCCGCACCCATCAGCAGCGTGTAGCCGTCGGGGGCGCTTTCCGCGACGTACCCCGCCCCGATGTTGCCGCCGGCTCCCGCCTTGTTCTCGACGACGATCGCGGCGCCCAGGCGCTCTGACAGGCCCGTGGCCACGACCCGGGCCAACTGGTCGGTGGCGCTGCCCGGGCCGAAAGGCACGATCAGGCGGATGGGCTTGTTCGGATACTGGGCGTCCGCGGCATGCGCGGACGGTGTGGCGGCCATGGTCAGAATGCCGGCCATCGTCAGGCCTGCGGCAAGTGCTGCCCTGCGGTGTTTCTGCATGAACATTGGTGTTCCCCTTGAGCGATGTGTGCGACGCCCGCGCTATCCCGCGCGTGGCGGCGAATTCATAGTAAGGAGCGCCTATTCATAGATCCAATACAAATACTCGCGCGTATTAAGACGAAAACCGACCTTATCTGCCGAGGGGGGATCGCGGTCGTCAGAGAGGTGTCTGGGCGCCATTCTCGCGCCAACTCGGGATCGGCGGGCACGGCAGGGCGTTCCGGTCGGATTGACTGCGCCCCGGCGTTGACAACGCATAACTGAAAAGTTATAAATTAATCCATAACTTCTTGGCTATGAAATGGATGAGATCAGCGTATGGATAGGGAGCCGGCTCGTGTTCTGTTTGCCGCCTTGGGCGATTCGACCCGGCGGGCGATTTTTCAGCAGCTCACGCTTGAGGGTGAGCTGACGGTCGGCCGCTTGACCGATCACGCCGGCATTTCCCAGCCGGCCGTCTCGAAACACCTGGCGGTGCTGCGGCACGCCGGACTGGTGGAGGGGCGCAAGGAAGGGCGCGAAACGTACTACCACGCCACGTCGCAGGGGCTGGCCCCTTTGGTCGACTGGCTGCAAGTCTATGGCGTCTTCTGGCGTGACCGGCTTGATGCCTTGTCCGATGTGCTGGACAGGATGGACACATGATGGCGGCGCAAGATTCGCACAGCCTGGTGTTCAACAGGACCTTGCGGCATCCGCCAGAAAAAGTGTGGCGCGCGCTGACGCAGTCGTGGCTGATAGAAGAATGGCTGATGGCGAACGACTTCGTCGCCGAGGTCGGCCATCGTTTCACCGTGCGCGCGGCGCCGTTGCCGGGATGGTCGGGCATCACGCACTGCCAGGTAGTGGCGGTGGAGTCGCCGCGATTGCTGGCCTATCGCTGGGGCGATGGCACCGAGTCGGCCAGCGGCTTGCAAACCACGGTCACGTGGACGCTGACGCCCGAAGGGGGCGGCACGCGGTTGCGCATGGAGCAGTCCGGCTTTCCGTCGCCAACCGCGCTCAGCTATGTGCGGCTGGGCCAGGCGTGGGCACGCTTTCTCGACAGGCTCGATAGCGTCGTGTCTCGCATCAACGACTGATCACTCGTTTTTTTTCTTTTCGGGGGCTGGCTGTCGGCCCTCGTGGCCAAGCTCGTCCTGCAAAAACGTCAGGCGGGAATTGTTTACGGAGCAATGCATGTCGAACGTCCTGATCGCAGTCATCTATCACAGCACCTACGGCCACACAGCCAGGCAGGCGCACGCCGTGCGGGCCGGTGTGGAACGGGTCGAAGGCGCGCATGCGCTGCTGCTGACCACGGAACAAGCCCAGGGCCGTTGGGATGACCTGGCACGGGTGGACGGCCTCATCTTTGGAACGCCCACCTATATGGCCAGCGTTTCCGCGGCGTTCAAGGCCTTTCAGGAAGCCACTTCGCCCGCCGTGCTGTCCAAGGGCGCCGCCTGGCAGAACAAGCTGGCCGCCGGGTTCACGAACTCCGGCGCGCACGCGGGCGACAAGCTTGCCACGCTGATTCAGCTTGCCTTGTTTGCCGCCCAGCATGGCATGCACTGGATCAACATGGCCTTGCCCCCGGCCAACAACTCGGCGACCGGGTCCGAGCGTGACTTGAATCGCCTGGGATTCTGGCTGGGTGCCGGCGCGCAATCCAACGTGGACCAGACCGCGGACACGGCGCCGCCGGAATCCGACCTGGAAACGGCGAGCCATCTGGGGCAACGCGTGGCACAGGTGGCGCTGCAGATGGCTCGCGGCCGGGCAAATCAATAACCCAGCGCCCCGCCGGCAGGGGCCCGGTTGTCGTGGCCGCCGAAGATCAGTCCGCGTTTTTCGTCCACCACGATGGCGTCGGCGACGCTCCAGTTTTCTTCCGTCGTGAAGCGGTGGCCCATCTTTTCGAGCATGGCCTGGGTGTCGGGCGACAAGGCGCCGGCTTCCAGGTAGGCCGTGTCCGGCAGCCACTGGTGATGGATGCGCGGGGCGTCGACGGCGGCCTGCACGTCCATGCCGTAGTCGATGACGTTGAGGATGGTCTGCAAGGTGGTGGTGATGATGCGCGGGCCGCCGGGGCTGCCGGTCACCATGAATACCTTGCCGTCCTTGAGCACGACCGTGGGCGTCATGGAACTGAGCGAACGCTTGCCCGGTGCAATGGCGTTGGCCTTGCCTTGAATCAGGCCGAACACATTGGGCGCGCCCACCTTGGCCGTGAAGCCTTCCATGGTGTCGTTCAGGAAGAAGCCGGCGTCTCCCGCGACTTTGCCCGTGCCGAAACGCAGGCCCAGCGAGTAGGTGACAGAGACCGCGTTGCCGGCCTTGTCGACGATGGAGTAATGCGTGGTGTGGTTGCCTTCCTTGACCGGCACGCCGCCCTTGATGTCGGACGAAGGGGTGGCGCGGGCCGGGTCGATACTGGCCAGGACCTGTTTTGCATAGGACTTGGAAATCAGGTTGTCGACCGGATTCTGGACGAATCGCGGATCGCCGAGTTCGACGTTGCGATCGGCGAAGGCGCGGCGCAAGGTTTCGATATAGAGATGCGTGCTGGCCGCCGACCGCAAGCCCATGTCCTTGAGCGACACGTTCTCAAGCACGTTCAGGCTCTCGCACAGCGAGATGCCGCCTGAACTGGGCGGGGCGGCCGAAACCAGGGCATAGCCCCGGTAGTTGCAGTGAATGGGCTTGTAGACCAAGGCCTTGTATTGCGAGAAGTCTTGCGCGGAAAAGATGCCGCCGCCCGCCTTGCTGGCGCGCACGGTTTCGTCGGCGATCCAGCCGCCGTAGAACGACTGCGGCCCTTGGTCCGCAATGGTTTGCAGGGTCTTGGCCAGCGCGGGCTGGCGGAAGCGTTCGCCGGCGCGGTAGGGGCGGTCTCCGTTCATGAAATACTTCTTGGCGTAGGTATCCGTCTTGGCGAACGTGGTCAGCAGATCGGCGTGCGCGACGACGTCGTCCCACTGGGTCAGCACATAGCCATCGCGCGCCAGCGCCACGGCGGGCATCACCAGCGATTTGCTGGGCAGGCTGCCGAAGTGTTCGCGCGCATATTCCAGCCCGGCGACGGTGCCGGGCACGGCGGCCCCCAGCCAGGACCGCGACACCGCTTCCTTGCGGACGTTGCCGTCCTTGTCCAGGTACATGTCGGCGCTGGCGGCCAGCGGCGCGGCTTCGCGGAAATCGACCATGGTCTCGCGGCCATCGGCCATGCGTATGACCAGGAAGCCGCCGCCGCCGAGGTTGCCGGCCTGGGGCAGGGTGACGGCCAGCGCATAGCCCACGGCTACGGCGGCATCCACGGCGTTGCCGCCTTGTTTCAGTACATCCACGCCGACCTGGCTGGCCAGCTTGTGGGCGCTGACCACCATGCCATTTTCTCCTTGGGCAGGGGGTGGCGATACCGCCTGTGCGGGTACGGCAAGGAACAGCGCGCCAGCGCTGGCAATGGACGCGAACAGCGGACTACGGGTCGGGCCGTGCATGCAATGTCTCCTGATTATTATGGGTGTCGGCGCGTCCGGCGAGGGACGCTCCGCACACCCATTCTGGAAGCCTGCCGGGCGGGCCACAAGCGAAAAAAAATCCCGACGTCATTCCATGGCGGCATGCTGCGGCGCAAAAGCGGCTGGGGGCCGGCTACCTGGCAGCGCGGTGTGGCCCGTGGCAATCATCAAGGTGTCAGGCCAACACAAGGCGGCAGGTCAGGCGCCCGCCCACACCGTCGGACGACGCGCATGCCAAGGCATCGTTTGCTCCAATTGTCCGGCCAGGCGCAGCAGCACGTCCTCGCGGGCAAAGGCGGCTGCGAACTGCATGCCGATGGGCAGGCCGTTGCTGGCGGCGGTTGCCATGGGGACGGACATGGCGGGCGTGCCGGCGACGTTGAATAGCGGGGTGAACGGCGAGTGCTGAAAGACGCGCGAGGTCCATTCCAGGCCATTCATTTGCGCCGCGCCGGCGCTGTACGTGCCCAGCGGCTGGGGCAATTGGGGCAGGGTCGGCGTCATCAGCACATCGACACGCTCGAACCAGCTGGCCACCGTCCGGGCCACGCTGTTGCGCACTTCCAGGGCGCCGGCGAAGTCGGATGCGCGTGCCTGTAGACCGTAGGCGTAGCAGGCCAGCGTCGAAGGCTCCAAGGTGCTGGCATCGATGCGGCGGCCGGTGGCCGACGCCAGGCCGTCGATCCAGCGCACCAGGGTGGCGCACCAGATCTGCGCGTTGGCATGCACGAAGGCTTCCCAGGACACGCCCAGGTCGAAGGACGCTTCTTCGATCTGATGGCCCTGCGCTTGCAGGTGCAAGGCCGCAAGCTGCGTGGCTTGCGCGATCTCGGCATCTACCGCGCCGGCATTCCAGGGCGTGCGCAGCAGGCCGATTCTCAAGCGCCCCGGGTCGCGGCCGACCTGCGCCAGAAAACGCTCGGCGGGTGCCGGTGTGTAGTAGGGATCGCCAGGTGATTGGCCCTGTATGGCGTCCAGCAGGGCGGCGCTGTCGCGCACCGTGCGGCTCAGGCCCAGCTGCACGCCGAAACCGGCGAACACTTCGTCCAGGCCGGGGCCGTTCGAGCTGCGCCCGCGTGTGGGCTTCAGTCCGAACAGTCCATTGAACGCGGCGGGCACGCGGATGGAACCGGCTGCGTCGGTGGCATGTGCGAGGGGCACGATGCCTGCCGCGACGGCGGCGCCCGCGCCGCCGCTCGACCCCCCGGCGCTGAGCAGCGGATTCCAGGGATTGCGAGTCGGCCCCACCAGCGCCGATTCGGTTTCGGTGCTGAAGGCCATTTCGGGAGTGGTGGTGCGGCCGATGGTCTGCAAGCCAGCGGCCTTGAATCGGCCCATCAAGTACGAGTCTGCCGGGGCGACCAGGCCGGCGGCCAACCGGCTACCCAGCTCGCTGCGCCGCCCCGCGTACGAGACGGCCAGATCCTTGATGAGAAAGGGCACCCCCGCCAGCGGTCCGGTCGCCGGGGGGGGGGCAACGTCTGGCTGCCAGTGTTCGATGACCGCATTCAGGCGCGGATTCACCGTGTCGATGGCCGAGGCTGCCAAGGCGGCCAGCTCGGCGGCGCTGACGTCGCCGCTGGCAAGCAACTGCGCGAGGCCCACACCGTCGTGGGCGCTGTATTCGTTCAAATTCATGGCGTGCTCCAGAGTAGGGGTAGGGGAAAGATAGCGGCTGATGGCCAGTTTTATTAGCCCGTTTAAGTGGCAAGGATTGAGCCGTTCATGGGACAATCTGGCGATGAACCGCGATATGAACGACACGCTGGTGTTTGTGCGCGTGGTACAGGCCGGCAGCTTCACTGCCGCGGCCCACGCGCTGCAGATGCCCAAGACCACCGTTAGCCGACGCGTCATGGCGCTGGAACGCTTTATCGGTGCGCAGCTGCTGCGCCGCTCCACGCGGCGCCTGAGCCTGACCGAGGCGGGCGCCGTGTATTTCGAGAAGTGCAAGCAGGTGGCCGAAACACTGGAAGCGGCCGAGTCCGCCGTCCAGCAGCTGCGTGACGGGCCCCGGGGGTGGCTGCGCGTGACCTTGCCGTACTCGTTCGGCGTCAGCTGGTTTGCGCCATTGATTGCGGGCTTCAGAGCCCGTTACCCGGACATCCGGCTTGAGTTGCTGGCCTCACACGAGACGCTGGACCTGATCAAGGAAGAACTGGACGTGGCCCTGCGATTGGGCGCGCTGCCGGATTCCTCGCTGGTGGCACGCCGCCTGGGCGGTTTCCCTACAGGCATCTACGCCAGCCCGGCCTACCTTGAGCAGCACGGCTGCCCTGAAAGCCCTGATGATCTGGGCGATCACAAGGTGCTGTCCCTGCATCAGGGACAGCAGGACGTGGGGCATGTCTGGCCCCTGCGCCAGGGTAGCGGCCGGCTGCGCGGTTATCTGGTGAACCCGGTGGTGGTCGCGTCCGATCCGGCGCTGCTGCGCGATGCCGTGCTGGCCGGTGAAGGACTGACCTTGGCGATGGACGCCAGCATGGCGGCCGATGTGGCCGAAGGGCGGCTGGTGCGGGTGCTTGCCCAATGGCAAGGACCCGTCCAGGAATTCCACGCCGTCACCCCGCGCGAGCGCTTGCCGTCACCGAAGCTCAAAGCCTTCATCGACTACCTGCGAGAAGCTATCCGGCAGTAGGCCGCTGCGGCAGGCGCAGCGGTGTGGCCTTGGGAATTTCGAGCGTGCAACGCTTAATGTTCCCGACAGGCATATCCGCCTACAGTAATGAGCGCATCGATTTCACGGTGCGATCTGGAGCGAGGCAATGAGAACAGGAAGATTCTTTTCGTACATCAAATGGGGAGTGCTGTGCGGGCCGTTGCTGTTGGCCGCGAACGGTTGCGCCACCCGCGAAGCCGCCAGTCCCCCGCCAGCGAAAGTGTCCAAGCTGGATGCGCCGGTGAAGCGGGTCGCGGATCAGGCGCTTGCAGTGACGGGGGCGGCTGGCGTGGGAGATCTTCCGCTGTATGCGTCGCTGGACATCGCGGCCCCGGCCCCGAAGGTCTCGACCGTGCTGATCGTGATCCACGGCACGCTGCGCAATGCGGATACTTACTTCGACACTGGCAAGAAAATCCTGTCGGGGGCCGGCAAGCCGGACGGCAGCGTGATGGTGGTGGCGCCGCAGTTTCTGACCGCGCCGGACGTCAAGCAATTCTCGATGTCGCCGCAGACCTTGATGTGGACGCAAGAGGGCTGGAAAAGCGGCGAGCCTGCCATCGGGCCGGCGCCAATCAGTTCATTCGAGGCGATGGATGCCTTGCTGGATCACTTTGCGGACAAGCGCCTTTATCCTGCCTTGCGCAATGTCGTCGTGATGGGGCATTCGGCGGGCGCGCAGATCGTTCAACGTTATGCCGTGGTGGGCCAGGGCGGCACGTTGCTGGCGCGCAAGGGCGTGCCCGTGCGCTTCGTGGTGGCGAACCCTTCCAGCTATCTGTATTTCAGCGACCAGCGGCCCAACCCTGCGCCCGCCGGCACGTGTCCCGCCGCGACGAAGTGGAAGTACCAGCTTGAGGGCGGGCCACCCTACGTGGCGTCGCAGAACGCCGACCAGGTCGAGGCCCGCTACGCCAGTCGGCGTGTGGAATACCTGTTGGGCCAGGCGGACACCGATCCCTATACCCACTTCATCGATCGTTCATGCGGCGGCATGGCGCAAGGCCCCAACCGGCTGGAACGCGGTCTTGCCTATTTCGACTACCTGAAGAGCCGGCATCCCGCGGGGCTGAATCAGCGCGTCGTGCAAGTGCCTGGGGTGGGCCACAACAACCTGGGGATGTTCACGTCGGTGTGCGGGATGGCCGTGCTGTTTGATCGTCCCGTGCCGGCGAGTTGTCCGGTGCTGGGGCGGCCCGGGCCGCGCACCAACGCTGTGTCGCCGCCGAGCCGGTGACCGCCAGGATGATCGGCACCAGGAAAGCCTGATCGACCCGTGTGAATTCCAGGATCAGGACGATGGCGGTCAGCGGCATGCGCATGGACGCCGCCAGGAACGCCGCCGCGCCCACCACGGCGTAGGCGCCTGGCGGCGCGTCGGGCCAGATCAGGTTCCAGGCCGCGCCCAGTACGACCGCCAGCAAGGCGCCGATGGCGATGCCTGGGGTGAGCAGGCCGCCGGAGGCGCCCGCGCGCAGCGAACCGCTGGTGATGGCCACTTTCAGGACGAGCAGCAGGGCGGCCATGCCCAGCGTCAGTTCGCTGCTGAAGCCCAGTTGCGCCGGACCCTTGCCGTTGCCCAGCAGGGCCGGCAGAAAGATCGCCAGGACGCCGATCAGGGTGAAGTTGACGAACGCCGCGACAGGCAACTGCCATCCGCGCGCGGCCTGGCGCCGGGCGGCTGAGGTCAACTGCACGAAACCATGAGCCGCCACGCCGAAGAGGGGACCCGCCAAGACGGCCCAGACGATCAGGCTGGCGCCGGCGGTCATCGACGGCACCGCGTACTGGATTTCGTTGCCCAGGCCGATCCACGCGATGACGGCGCCGATGCAGCAGGTCACCAACGCGACGGCGGCGGCGGGCCACGCAAACGTACCCAGCAACACTTCCAGCACGAACAGCGCCGCGCCCAGCGGCACGTTGTAGACGGCGGCCAGGCCTGCGCCCGCGCCGCACGCCACGATCAGGCGGTGTTGGTCGGCCGGCAGGCGCAGCCATGTCGACACGCCGCTTGCCGCCAGCGCGCCGACTTCTCGGGGCGCGACTTCGCGGCCCAGCGGCGAGCCCAGCCCCACCGTGATGATCTGCAAGAGGGCATGCGCCAAGGTGGTCTTGGCCGGCATGCGCGCGGCCGGGTCCTGCACGGCCTGCGTCACGCTGATGAGCGGCCTGCCGAACCGGTAGATCAGCCACCAGCCCAAGCCGGCCACCAGACCGCACAGCATCAGGACGGCCAGGCGCCGACGGTCGCTGGCGCCTTGCACGCCTTGCAGGAAGGTCTCGGGGCCGACGATGCGATCCAGGCTGTAGCCGTAGGCCAGGTGCTGCACGGCGTGCAGCAACATGCCCAGCAGCATGCCGCCCAGGCCGGCGGACACGCCGGTCAGCAGGATGGCGAGCAGCAGGCGTGTACGAGCGGTCTGATCGTCGGCAGGCGTGTGTTTCATGCCAGGAGCGGTTCCTGTCGGTGGCGGATGAGGGCGCCAGGGGCGGTTGATGATGGACGGTAGGCCAGGCGGCGTCAACGAATCGTTAAGAGCCGCGTTGCTTCAGGGCGGGACACTTGCGCAATCGCGGCGCCGCGAACTCGATGAAGGACTTCACCCGGGCGGGGGCCTTGCCGCCGCCGACATAGACCAGATGCACGGGCACCAGTGCGGGTTCGTAGTCGGTCAGAATGGCTTGCAGCCGTCCCTGCGCAAGCAGGTCCTGCACCTGGTAGGACAGGGCGCGGATGAGGCCATGGCCGGCCAGCGCGGCTTCGATCGCCACTTCCTGCGAATTCACGGTCAATCGAATGTCCGGTTGGGGCGGTTGGTATCTGCGTGAGCCGTTGGGGGCCGGGAACAGCCATTGGGCCATGCGCACGTCGTACGCCATGGCCACGGCGCGGTGCGCCGCCAGGTCGTTGAGGCTGCGGGGCTCGCCATGCCTGGCCAGATAGTCCGGCGAGGCCACCACCACGTGCCGCAGCGCGCCGACGTGAACGGCAGTCAGGCCGGAGTCGGACAGGTGGCCGATGCGCACCGCCACGTCGATCTCGTCGGCAACCAGGTTGAGCACCTGATAGGTGAACACCGCCCGCACGCGCATGGTCGGGTAGGCCGCGAGGTAGTCGAGCAGCAGGGGGGCGACATGCAGTCGGCCGAACGAGACGGGGGCGGTGATGGAGATTTCGCCTTCGGGCAGCGCCTGCGCGGTGCGGGCCGTCATTTCGGCCTGGCCGATCAGGGCCAGGATGCGGCGGGCGTCTTCGGTGAAGCGGATGCCGGCTTCGGTCAGGCGAACTTTGCGGGTGGTGCGTTCAATCAGGCGAACACCCAGTTGGCGTTCCAGGGCGGCGATGGTGCGTGTGACGGCCGGCGCGGAAATCGCCAATTGCCGGGCCGCCTGCGCGAACCCGCCGGCATCGGCCACTGCCACCACGACCCGCAGCTGTTGAATGTCCGTCATTGCAGAATGCGTAATTCTGAAATACCACCGGCAGGGATGTCCACGGGAAGCGGCCTTGGCAATAATGGCTGCGAAGGCAATCTGATTCTATCGCTATCAGGCGCGGCCGCAACCCTCAGGCCAGCGCGCCCAGGAGGACGTCATGAAAGTGATCAACCTGACCGAAGGCATGCGTTTTGGTATCGGGGTGGATGGCCTGACCGAAGAGGCCCGCGCCACGGCCATCGATTTCGAGGCGGTCGTGCAGGGCAGTGATGGCCAGGGCGGGCAGTTCGTCACGTCGGATGTGCGCATCATCGAATCGCAAGAGGCGTTGATGGAATCGATGAATCTGTCGGTCGCCGCCAGCGTGCATTACCTGCCGGTGGGCGAGGCCAACGCCAAGTTCTCGTTGGCGCAGCAGCATTCGGTGAATCATTATTCGCTCTACATCCTGTTTTCGGCGAGTGTGCGCAATGCGCCCCGCCATATGTCGGGCGCACGGTTGACGCCTGCCGCCGCCCAGGCCTATCGCAATGACCCCGAAGACTTTCGCCTGACCTACGGCGACTATTTCATCGACGAGGTCCACAGCGGCGGCGACTTCTACGGCGTGTTCGTGTTCGAGACCTTCGACGACACCAGCCGCTCGGCGCTGAAGACATCGCTGGATATGTCGATAGGCAATTTCATGGCTGGCGGCGACATCAACATCGCGTTCCAGAACACCATCGAAGAGGCCAAGAAGCGATCGTCGATGCAGATTCGCGTGGTCATGGCGGGCGGGTCGGGCCAGGAGAATCCGACCAACATGCAGGAACTGAAAGAGCTGTACCGAACCTTCAACCAGGCGGTCAGGGATCATCCGGTGGATTTCAAGGGCACGCTCAAGGAATTCCGCTACCTGCCCATGCCGGCCGGCCCCAGCTGGGCCGAGCGCGCGGTGCGTGACGACACGATCAAGGAATGCGGCAAGCGCATCGTCGAGGGCATCGCGTTGCGGTCGCACCTGGATTTCATCCTGCGTTATCCCGAGCAGTTCGAGACGCCAGACATCGAGGCGCTCAAAGCGGCGTACCGTGACGTGGACGCGTTGCTACCCAAGCTGGCCGCTCGGGCGGGGGAGTGCTCGCGGGATCTGTCCCGCTGCTCGCTGGAGGGCACGCAGCCCGTGAGGATCGATCTGCCCAGGCGCAAGGAAGATGCGGGTGATCCGCTGCAGGTGAAGTGGCGGGACATTCTCGAACATGATGCACGGGCAGCCCCCTGGGTAGCCGAGGCCAATCTGAAGACGCCCCTGGCCAACTACGACCGCGGGCCGCGAGGCGGCCGCTACAAGCTGTTCGTGGGGTCGAACGGGCCCACGGGGGGGCCTGTTCTGGCACCCGGACCTGGGCGCGCACGTGGTGTACGGCGCGATATTCCAGGAATACCTCAAGCGAGGCCATTGCGAAGGCCCGCTCGGCTACCCCCGTACGGACGAGGCCACTATCGAAGGCATGCTGGCCGATGGGCTGGACCGGATCAGCATCTTCGAGCGCGGACAACTGTGGTGGGACCAGCAATCGGGCAAGGTGTCCGATCAACGGCCGCCCAGCCGGCTTCTGGTGAAACTCGATCTGCAGGACAAGGCGGTGAAGATGCAGGACGTCCTGAAGAACCCAGGACGCATCGCGATCCACCAGCTCGTTGCGCGCAATGCGCTGCGCCCGCGCTGACAGCGGCGTCGCCGTCATTCAAGCAGGACTTCGGCCCACTTGAGGAGCCTATCCATGAGCACACTGACGTCTCGATTGTTCACCCAGGCCGACCCGGCCACGTTCCAGCGCCTGGAAAACTGTGCGAACGGCGTGCCCAACGAAGTGGCCAGCCATTTCGCCATCGGGCAGCAGGGAGAACACATCCGGCGGGTGCAGACTGCCCTGAGCACGATTGCCGACCGGCTGCCGGAACTGGGCATCGGCGCCGTGACGGTCAACGGCAGCTACGACGCCGCGTTTGCCAACGCCGTGGCGCGCTACAAGCAGGCACGCCAGATCCTGAACTACGCCAACCAGGTCGACAACATCGTGGGACGCAAGACCATCGCCAGCCTGGACCAGGACGTTGCCTCGCTACAAGACCGCCCGCGACTGCCCCATCAGATACCGATCGACCCGCGTCCGCGGCCGCGGCCGACAGGTTCTTGCCTGCCGATGGATCAATGCCCATACAGTCAGTCGTTCACGTTGCAGATGCTGGGCGGCCTGACAGGGGGCGAGGTGATGGAAGGCGGTGTGTATCTGTTCGACATGCACGACGTGGCCAACGACCTGGCTGCGCGTTATGTCGGCACGGTGGCGGGGCTGGCCGTGCCGGGGCCGATTCCGGTCTCGCCGTCGATATACGGCGGCCCCACCGCGTTCAGCACGCCGACGCCCACGCGCGTGACCGACTTCTTCGGGTTCGGTATTGTTTCGGTGACGTTGACGCCGCCCTTCCTGCTGTCGGCCTCGCCCGTCACGCTGCGATACCAGGGCAAGTCGGGGCCGAGCCAGACGATGCCTTTCAATCTGGATACCGGACCGGTCAACCTGCCGGGCGCCGGCATCTATGGCGGGCTGTTGCACTCGACCACCACGTGCGACAACGTGCCCGGCGCGCGGCGGGGGGCTGCGGGTTGATACGCCTGGCGGCGTGCTGTCCGCCGACCTATCGGGGGTGCGGGCCGCTGGCGCGCACAAACCCGGCCATCAGCCCCAGGCAGGCAAAGAGGATCGCGGCGTGGTCTGCCGTCAGCCGGTCCATCAGCCACCCGAAGCCCGGCGCGCCGGCGGTCTGGCCGATGGCCAGCGCCAGGAAGGCAAGGGTCACGCCGGTGGCGGGCCGGTCGGGCAGGGCCGACACGCCCCATAGCAGGTAGATGCCCGTGAGCGTGATGTAGGCGGCGCCGAACAGCAGGCCGCCGGCCAGCGTCAGGGCGGCCGAGGTGCCGTCGATGCCGATCAGCAGGATGCTGGCCGCCATCGCCGCAAGCGCGGCCCGGTGCACCCGGTTGCTGCCGAATCGCGCGATGAGGTGGCCGGCGCTGGCGCCCGCGATGCCGGCCGCACCGATGGCGGTCCAGAGCAAGCCCGCGCCCGTGCTGCCCCAGTTGAGCCGCAGCGCAACCAGCCGCCCGCCAAAGGACCAGATGGCGGTGCTGGCCGCGCCCGCCAGGAATGCCGCCAGGATCAGGCGGCGCAGCGTGTCGTCCAGTGCCGGCAGGCCCGGCGCGGATGGGGTGGTTGCGGGTGAGCCTCGTGGCAGGATCAACGCTACGGCGAAGGCCAGGCCGATCGCGGTGAGGGCAAAGCCCGTGAACGCGTAGCGCCACTGATCGCCCAGCATCAATGCGACGGGGCCGGACAACGCCACCCCCGCGCCGGTGCCGGCGTTGATGAGGGTGTTGGTGGCGCTCTGCCGATCGGGCGGGACCGCCGCGGTCACGGCGGCGGCCAAGGGCGGCGAGACCAGTCCTGTGCTGGAGCCGGCCAGCATCACCGCGCCGGCCAGCCACGCGGGCGAGGACGACAGGGCGATGCCCGCCATGCCCGCTGCGGCAATCAGCGCGGCGGCCAAGGCCACATACCGGGCCCCGACGCGTTCGGTCAGCCATGCGGACAGGATGACGGCCACGCAATACGTCAGAAACGCGCCGCCGGATATCAACCCGACCAGCGTCGACGACAAGGGCATGTCCGCGCCGATGCGCGGCAGGAACAGGCCGAAGGCAAAGCGGGCAAAGCCGTAGCAGACGGCGATGAGGGCGAAGCCGGTTGCGCCCAGGGAGCGGCTCGGGCTCATGCGGGTGTCCGTAATGTGGGCAAGCCCCGTCCGGAAGCGGGGCCAGGTGAGGGGCCTTCACCTTATCGCGGTCGCTTCACGCCCGGCAACACCTGCGTCGCCTGATTCGTTGCAAGACGTTATCCGTCATGTCGGCGCCAGAGGATGAGGCGCCGCATCGTGCAACATCGACACCGACGCGGCCACGTCATCGCCCGTGCGATCAGCCCGCGGTGTCGGACACCGGCGTATTGAGCAATTGCTGTTCCCACAGATACGCGATGCCGCTGCCCGCGGCGTGCTGAACGAGCACGTCGGTCAGCGCGGCGGCGGTGTCCACGCGCGCCCAGTCTCGTTGCCACTCGGCGGCCACGGCCAGCCACGTCATGAGGTTCACGCCCGCCGCCGCCATGCGTTGCAGGGCGACTTCGTGCGCTTCCACCGACACGCCGCCGGACGCATCGGTGACCACCGTCACGTCCCAGCCTTCGCCCGCCGCCTGGATCGCCGGCATGGCCACGCAGATCTCGGTCCACAGGCCCGCGATGATCAGCTGCTTGCGGCCCGTGGCCTTGACGGCGTCGACGACCTTCTTGTCTTCCCACGTGTTGATGAAGGTGCGGTCGATGACCTCTTGATCGGGAAACACGTCGGTGATCTGCGGGAAGATGCGGCCGCCGCGTGCAGCGATCACGCTGGTCAGGATCGTGGGCACGCCAAAGGCCTTGGCGGCCTTGGCCAGCGCGGTCGAATGGTTGACCACCATTTGAGGGTCGTGGCTGTTCAGGTTGGTCAGCTGGTAGGGCTGGTGGTCGATCAGGACGAGTACCGAATCTTCGGGGCGTAGCAGTGAATCGAGGCCGTTGCGAAAGGTCATTGTTGATCCTTGAGTGGCTAAGATGGGTGGAATCAGCATTATGTTTTTGTCGAGGGGGGCGCGGTAGTTGCGTTCGAAGGCAAGCTGTGTCGCGCGATCAGGAACGCTTCCAGGCACACGTGGACCGTGCGCCGCGGCGCCGCGATGTTTGCGGATTCGATATGCATGGCGCAGTGCTATCCTGCGGCGAAACGCGTCGCACAACGGGGAGCTGCGCCACATGGATATCGAAGAACTCCAGACCTTCATCGAAGTCGCCGATGCGGGGGGCGTGTCCCCCGCCGCGCTGCGGCTGGGCGTATCCAAGTCGATCGTCAGCCGTCGGCTGCTGCGGCTGGAAGCGGAATTGGGCGTGCAGTTGCTGGCGCGCACGACGCGCGGGGCCGCGCTGACCGAGGCCGGCGCGCTGTTTCGCGACCATGCGGCCAAGGCCTGCGCCGAAATCGATATGGCCCGGGAAGCGATCGTGCCGGCCGGCGAACTACGGGGCCGCTTGCGCGTCGCCGTGCCGGTGTCTTTCGGCCTGACGCATTTCGCGCCGGTGGTGGCGGAATTGGCGCGTCGCCATCCCAGGCTGCATGTGCAGACCTGCTACAGCGATCGTTTCGTGGATCTCATCGCCGAGGGTTACGACTGCGCGATACGGGTGGGTTATTTGCAGGATTCCAACCTGGTCGCCAGACGCGTCGGCCCCATCCGCGGCAAGCTGCTGGCCAGCCCCGACTACATCAAGGCGCACGGTGCGCCGGAAACGCCCGCGCAACTGCCGGCGCACGAGGCCTTGATGCAAGGCACCGAGACCTGGCAGTTCATGGATGGCGACAAGGTGGTGGTGGCGCGGCCGCAAGGGCGCTTCAAGGCCGACAACGGCGCGGCCCTGGTTGCCGCGGCGGCGGCCGGGCTGGGGGTGGCCTATCTGCCAGATTGCCTGACCCACGACTATGTGGCCGCCGGGGCGCTCGTGCCCATCATGACGCGGTATCCGCCGCCGCCGGCCGGGGCGTACGTCATCCGCCCGCCCGGCCAGCATCCCGCCCGCAAGATACGGGTGCTGACGGAACTGTTGATCGAACACTTCGGCCAGTCGCCGCATTTTGCGGGGACGGGGGTGGACTGACGGCAGGGTCAGGCCCCTTTCTCGATGGCCTGAAGGGTCTTGAGTAATTCCTCGCAAAGCGCGAGCATTTCTCTTCCCTTCGCGGTCAAGCGCGCTTTTTGACGGTCTTGGGGTTCGAATAACGGGACGGCCGAGCTGCGTTCAAGGTCGCGCAATCGCTTGGCGGCAGCGGATGCTGACAGGTGCAGGTGTTCGGCAGCGCGTTGTACGGACCCCAGTTGGGCCGTGTGCACGAAAAGCTCAAGTTGCTTGATTGAGAACATAGGCTCTAGCCCGCCTCTTGGTAGCGCAGGTTGTAGTCGCACACCTCAGCGGCCAGTTCGGCGACACGGGACAGGAAGGGTGTGCCCTGGTCGCTGCGCAAGACGGTCACGTAGCGCATCGGCGGCATCTTTGGCGAGGTCTTGATTTCGCGGACCAGCCCACGTTCGACAAGTTCGCGCGCCACGGCGCAGGGCAGGCAGCCGATGCCCAGACCGGCAACGGTCATGCCGCCCAGCGCCGCGAAGCTGTTGGCATAGAGGGCATTTGCGGGCTGTAGCGCGTGCGATTCCAGCCACTGCAGGACCAGGCGGCCCGCCGCGGAGGCATGGTCCTGCATGACGAGCGGAAGGCGCATCAGTTCATCCAGCGGTAGCGCACGTCGCGGCGCCTGGAAGTCAGGCCGGCAATACCAGCCACACTTCATCAGCCCCAGGGGCAGGACGGTCACGCCTGAACGATCGCCGGCGTCAGACACCATGATCAGCTCCAGCTGTCCACGCTGGACCTTTTCGACCAGTTCGGACGCCATGGCGCTGACTTCCAGTTGCAGTTGCACCCAAGGGAACGCGGCGCGGAATGCGGTCACGAAACGCGGCAGCCAGGTCTGCGCCGCGATTTCGGTGATGCCCATGCGCAGCGTGCGATGCAGCAAGGTCGGCTTGGCGAATTCTTCGCAGATCACCCGCCATTGCCGCAGTGCATCCCGACTCAGCTCGGCCACGCGCGCGCCTTCGTCGGTCAATCTGGCCGCACGCCCTTGACGTTGGAAAGCGGCCGTTCGCAAGCGGCTTTCAAGGTCGTTGATGTTGCGCGAGATCGCAGACTGGGCAATGCCCAATTGCCGGCCCGCCGCAGAGAACGAGCCTTGTTCGACGATGGCAACCAAGGCCTGCAGTTGTGCGATGGAGACTTTGGTGACCATGTATTGATCTGATTTTTGGCTGTCAGATGATCAATATAAATCACTTTCTTTCCGGTGGTGGTGAAACGAGAATTTCGACATTGCAACTTGAAGGGCGTGTGGGTTCCGACCGGCACGCCTGCATTCCGGGCCGTCCCTATTCATGTCATACCGCACCGAAGAACTGACACAGGCGCTGGAGCGCAGACCGCGCGCGGCGTTGCTGGCCGGCCCCACGCCGGTTCAACGGCTGAAGAACGTGGAGCAGGCGTTTCGCGATCAATTGGGGACGACCCGGCTCTTTGCCAAGCGCGACGATCATATGGCGCTGGGCGGGGGCGGCAACAAGCTGAGAAAGCTGGAGTTCCTGCTGGGAGACGCGCAAGCGATGGCCGCGGACGTGATCATCACCACTGGCGCACGCCAGTCGAACCACGCACGTCTGACCGCGGCTGCCTGCGCGCACCTTGGGCTGGCGTGCGAGCTGGTGGTCAAGCCGACGGTGGGGCACGCCAATGCAGAACACCGCCTGGGCGGCAACGTTCTGCTCGACCGATTGTTCGGCGCAGCGCGCATTGAGATTCCTGCGTCTGCCGACGCCAACGCCGCGATGCAGGCGCGCGCGGACTTTCACCGTGCACGAGGCCGCATTCCGTATGTGATTCCCGCCGGCGGGTCCAACGCCATCGGCGCGCTGGGCTATGCCGCGGCGGCGCGCGAAATCGTCGAGCAGCAGGCCGCCTGCGACTTTCGATTGGCACGGCTCTTCCTGGCCAATGGCGGTTCGGGAACCCATGCCGGCCTGGCGGCAGGATGGGTGGCCATGGGGGGATCCGCCCGTGCCATCCAGTCTTTCGCGGTGATCGGCGATGCCGACGTGGTGCAACAGACGACGGCGCTCAAGGCCATGGCGGCTATCGACCTGCTGGGCACGGGCGGTGGCATTGCGCAAGCCGACATGCTTGTGGATGGCAGTCAGCGGGGATCGGCCTACGGCGTGCCGACCGCGGCCATGGTCGAGGCGGTGAACCTGATGGCGCGTCGCGAAGGGCTATTGCTGGACCCGGTGTATTCCGGAAAGGCCTTTGCCGGACTGCTGGCGCTGATACGTGGCAATGGCCTGCGCAATGCCGGAGACATCGTCTTCCTGATGACAGGGGGTGTTCCTACCCTGTTTGCCTACCGCGACGCGCTCGCACCCGGCACCGCAACCGATGAACCACTGCTGGAAATTCAAGGGGAGTAAGCGCCATGCGCCTTTCAGAGAAGAAATTCGGCGTTTTTGCGCCGGTTGTCACGCCGTTCCAGGCGGATCTTTGTGTCAATACGCCGGCTTTCGTCGAGCATTGCCGCGGGCTCGTTGCCTGCGACGTGGGGCTGGCCGTTTTTGGAACAAATTCGGAAGCGAATTCCCTGGCGTCGTCAGAACGAAAGGGCCTCCTGGAAGCGCTGGTCGAAGCGGGGATACCCCCGCATCGGATGATGCCCGGCACGGGTTGTTGTTCGATGCCCGAGACGATCAGTTTGACCCGGCATGCGCTGAGCCTGGGCGTCAGCGGGGTGCTGATGCTGCCGCCGTTCTACTACAAGAACGTCAGCGACGAGGGGCTGGTCGCGTACTTCTCGCGGGTCATCGATCGCGTCAACGACGATCGGCTTCGCGTGTACCTCTACCACTTTCCTGCGATGTCCCAGGTGCCGATCAGCCTGGGTGTGGTGCAAGCGCTGCTGCGCCGTTATCCGACGCAGGTGGCCGGCATGAAGGATTCGTCGGGCGATTGGGAAAGCACCCGGGGCTACATCGAGCATTTCGCTCGGGACGGATTCGAAGTGTTCGCGGGTACCGAGATGTTGCTCAGGGACACCGTTCTGGCGGGCGGGGCGGGCTGCATCAGCGCCACGGCCAATGTGAATCCGCAGGCGCTGGCCGATCTGTATGTGGCATGCGTGCGTGGGGGGGGCGAAAAAGAGAACGACGCGGCACGCAGTGTGCGCACGGTCTTTCAAGGCTATCCCCTCATCGCGGCCATGAAGCAGGTGATCGCGGATGCGCGCGCTGAACCTGACTGGTCGATCGTGCGGCCGCCCCTCTTGCCGCTCACCGCAGGCCAGGGAAAGGCATTGTCGGCACAGTTGTCCGCCATCGGCTTTGACCCCTACAAACATCTGCCGACGGCCAGGGCCGTTCCAGGAACGGAATTGTAGTTTCACGTAGGTCGCACCCCCTAGGAGATAACCATGCGCTGTTCAAAATTGTTCGCAGCCGTAGGCACGGTGATGTTGCTGGCCGGCAATGCCGTCCATGCTCAGGAAAGCTCGACGCCGGTCCGGCTGATTGTCGGCTTTGCGCCAGGCGGTGCGCTGGATGCCGTGGCGCGGGCGGTTGCCGGCCAGCTGCGCATCGCGCTGAACCAGCCTGTGCTCGTTGAAAACAAGCCGGGCGCGGGTCAACGCATCGCCTTGGGGGAAACCAGGCGAGCGAAGGCGGATGGACTGACGCTGATTCTGGCGAACAGCACGCCGTTCACGATCTACCCGCATATCTACCAGAAGCTGGAGTTTGACCCGGTGCGCGACTTTACGCCGCTGGGACGTGTCGCCACCTTCGAACTCGGCCTGTCCGCCGGCCCGGCCACGCCGGCAGGCGGCATCAAGGAATACCTGGCATGGGCCAAGGCGAATCCGGCAAAGGCCACGTTCGGATCGCCCGGCGCGGGGACGCCAGGACACCTGGTAGGCGAGATGCTGAACAAGGCGGCGGGCGTGTCGCTGGTCCACGTGCCCTACAAAGGCGGCGCGCCGGCGATGAATGACCTGGTCGGGGGACAGATATCGCTGGTGATAGACACCATTCTTGAGGCGCTGGAGATGGCCAAGGCGGGCAAGGTCCGGATCCTGGCCACGACGGGCAGCGAACGAACGGCGATCACCCCTGACGTGCCGACGCTTCGGGAAGCCGGCATCGATGTCGTCTTTGATGCCTACATCGGGCTTTACGGGCCTGCCAACCTGCCGGCAGACAAGGCCGAACGCATCAGCAAGGCGCTTGAAGCCACGCTCCAATCCGAGGACCTGCAAAAGCGCATTGCGCAATTCGCCTACAAGCCGGCGTACGCCCCGCCAGCAGCTGTCGTCAAGCTGCAGCAAGACGAGCTGAAGCGCTGGGAGGCGCCCATCAAGGCCATTGGCTTCGTGGCGGATTGACGCGTCGGCGCGTCACGGCATCACTGCAACGAGAACCCGTCGCCGGCCAGGCTGCCTTTCCTGCCGCAGAAGGGCGGCGTCGAGGGCGGGGCGCGGTGTACCGGGTCCGCCGTTTGCGTCATCGCGGTGTCATGTCCGGGTCATATCGCCGGGCTAGCCTGCTGGCCGGTGTCGCCTCGTTGGGGCGTGCGCCGGCCCTGTTCCCTTACCCGACGTCCATATCGCCCGATGATAGGTACCCCGGCACCGCTCAGTGTGTTGGCGCTGGTTGGCGTGTGTCTCCTGTGCCTGGCGACGCCCATCCTGGCGGGCGGCGCCGCGTCCGCCTCGGCGGGGTTGTCCGATCGCCTGCGCGGCGAGCGGTATGACTTTGCCTTGCCCGCGCAGCCCCTGGGCGACAGTCTGGAGGCCATCGGGCATGTCGCGGGGGTGGCGGTGCTGGTCGACGAGCGCCATGCGGGTCGGCGCGCACCGGCGCTGGCGGGCCGCCTGACGGTCATGGACGCCCTGCGCCGCCTGCTGGAGGGATCGGGGCTGCGCATTCGCCAGACGGACGGGGAAGCCATCGTGGTCTATGCGCCGTCCGCCGACGGACCGGGGCGCGCCGCCACGGACGCCGGGCCCGCATTGCGTGCCGAGGACATTCCCGGCGCGCGGGCCGGCGGCGCCAATTTCAGCGGATATATCGGGCGGTTGCAGAAGGCCGTGTTGCGCACGCTGTGCGGCAACGCCGCCGCCCGGCCGGGGGAATACCGCCTGGCGCTGCAACTGCGGCTGGACGACGGCGGGCATGTCGCCCGGATGCGCCTTTTGGACACGACGGGCAGCAGTCGGGTGGACGCGGCGGTGACGCGCGCCATCCAGGGCATGGACGTGGGCGCGCCGCCGCCTGCCGGGATGCCGCAGCCGGTGTCGATCCTGTTGCTGCCCGGCGGCACGCACTGTGCGGCGCCGCGCCGCTCGGGGCAGTGACGGCATGTCGATGATCTCCGCTGCGCTGCTGCGGCTGCGCCTGATCGCCCGCTACGCCGAACTGCGGCGCAGCCTGGAACGCATCGTCGGGTCGCGTGACCAGGCGTCGGCCGCGCTGCATGAAACCTGGCTGCGGCTGGATGTGGCCAAGCCCGCCAGTCCGGTGCTCAATCCCGACGCCTACCTGCTGCGCATGGCGGCGCGCATCGCCACCGACGACTGGCGGCGCAGCCGCGAGCCGCTGGCCGACGACGAGCGCGAAGCGCTGCTGCACGTGGCCGACGAAACCGCCGACCCGCTGCGCATCGTGGCGGCGCGGCGCGACGTGCGCACGCTGGAGGTCGCGATGGAGGAACTGCCGCCGCGCCAGCGCGCCATCCTGGCGGCGGCGCGCGTGGATGGGCTGCTCAATGCCGAGATCGCCGAACGCTTCCAGATTTCGGTGGCGATGGTGAAAAAGGAATTGGCGGCCGCCATGCGGCATTGCCGCGAGCGTCTGGCCGCCACCGACGCCGTGGCCAACGGCGCTGTTGTCGGCCGACGGAAATTCTGACACGATGCTCGGCGCCATGAACCCATCCGAAGATCTCAACCGCTTGCGGCGCGAAGCCGAGCAATGGTGGTTGCGCCTGCGTGACCGCGACGCGACGCGCGGCGACGCCGAAGCGATGAAGCAGTGGCGCGCACGCAGCCCGTTGCATGCGCAAGCCTGGGACGAGGTGGCGCGGTTGTGGCGGGACCTGGACCCGGTATTGCGCCAGGCCATGCGCCGCGATCCGGGGTTGGCGCACCCGCCTGCCCGCAGGGGGCCGAGCCGGCCGGCCCGCCGGGCCTTTCTGGGTACGGCCATGGCCATGGCCGCGGGCGGCGCGGCGGTGGCGGTATGGCCGCCGCTGTCCCTGTGGCCGTCGTTGCTGGATTACACGGCGGATTTCCGGACCGGCACGGCCGAGCAGCGCGAACTGGCGCTGTCCGATCAGCTGCACGTGCAGATGAACACGCAGACCCGCATCAACCAGCGCGGCGCGCAGGCCGGCAGCGCAGCCATCGAACTGGTGGCGGGCGAGGCCCAGGTGGAAGCGGCCGGCAGCGGCGCGCCGGTGATCGTCTACGCCGGGGCCGGCGCCACGCGGGCGCGGCAGGCGCGCTTCAATCTGCGCTATACCGGGCCCGCGGTCTGCGTGACCTGCCTGCAGGGCACGGTCGACGTGCAATGGGCGGGCGCGCAGCGCACCCTGGCCGAAGGCGAGCAGGTTACCTACGACGATACCGGCCTGCACGCGCCGCTGGCGGCGGATACGGCGCAGGTGAACGCCTGGCGCACGGGGACGTTGACCTTCGCCGGGCAGACGCTGGCCGAGGTGGTGGACGAGATCAATCGATATCGCCCGGGCCGCGTGCTGCTGCGCAATGCCGACCTGGCCGCGCGGCGCGTGCGGATGCGCTTTGAGATTACCCAGACCGACCTGGCGCTGCACATGCTGCGCGACCTGTACGGCGCGCAGCTGACGCGCCTGCCGGGCGGCATCGTGCTGCTCAGCTGAGGGTGCTGTTACAAAATATTTAGGGGTTTTCGGTAGCCCTTCCTTCGCGTCCCTCCGTCATTGGAGTATGAGCCGCCATCACGCGCCACGAACGCGTCGATGACGTGATCTCGCTCCCTTGGCTACACGGATCAGGATTGCCCGCTATGACATCGCGTCTTCGCAAACTCCCTATGACCCGCCTTGTTGCGGCTGGCGCGCGGGGAGGCCGGCTCAAGCCGCTGCCTGCCGCGCTGGCGCTGATGCTGGTGTCTGGGGGCGTGGCCATGCCGGCCTCGGCGCAACAGGCTTTCAGCAGCGGCTGGTTCGCGGCCAAGAACGCGGCGCAGACGCAGGCCATCACGACGGGCCGGCTGCCCAACGGCGCACCGGTGAGCTCGCTGACCGGTGCGCGCCAGTCGCAGGCCGCGCGCGAGCAATTGCAGCGGTCGGTGGGCAACCTGGGCACGACGGCGGCGGCGATCGCCGCGCAGCAGGCCGCGCAACGCGCCGCGCGTGGCGCGGCGCTGGCGTCGGACGCGCCGGTGCCGGACGGCATGGCCGAAGGCGGCCTGAAGGTGGATGCCAATCCGCTGACGGCGGGTTGGCGCAATGCCCGGGCGCCGGTGACGACCGTCGAAGACGGCCGCACCAAGGTCGCGATCGAGCAGACCGGCTCGAAGGCCGTGCTGAACTGGGAGACCTTCAACGTCGGCAAGCGCACCACGGTGCAATTCCAGCAGGAGTCGAGCTGGGCCGTGCTCAACCGCGTCAACGATCCGCAGGCGCGGCCGTCCGTGATCCAGGGGCAGATCAAGGCCGCCGGCACGGTGATGGTGGTCAATCGCAACGGGGTGGTGTTCGACGGCACCTCGCAGGTGAACGTGCGCAACCTGGTGGCGGCCGCGGCGCGCATCAGCGACACGCAGTTCGAGAACAATGGCCTGTACGGGCCGGACGACAAGACCCCGACCTTCACGGACGCGCTGGGCAAGGTGGAATTGCGGCCCGGCGCGCTCATCGAGACCAACCGGCCCGCCACCGTGACGCAATCCGGCGGCTACGTGCTGCTGGTGGGCCGCGAGGTGGACAACGCCGGCACCCTCACGACGGCCCGCGGGCAGGCGGGGCTGGTGGCCGGCGACAGCTTCATCATCAAGCGCGGCCAGGGCACCGAGGGCAATGCCGCGTCGACCACGCGCGGCAATGAAATCACGCCGACCGGCGAGGGCGTGGTGACGAACCGCGGCCTGATCCTGTCGCCCCAGGGCGATATCACGCTGGCGGCCCGCACGGTGGACCAGGCGGGCGTGCTGGCGGCATCCACGTCGGTGGATTCGCGCGGCACCATCCACCTGAATGGCGTGGGCGTCAAGGCGGCGGTGACGCTGCATTCGGGCGCGGTCAGCGCCATTCTGGTGGACGCGGACAACGCCACGGCGCTGGACGGCCAGCGCGACAACCTGATGCCGCCCAGCGTCGACACGACCGGCACGCTGGCGCAGACCGACCGCAATCGGCGCGACCTGTCGCTGGTGCAGATCGACAGCGGCGGCACGGTGGATTTCCAGCGCGATTCGCTGACGCTGGCCACGGGCGGCCAGATCGCGGTCAAGGCGGCCGGGCGCAGCCTGGTGCGTGACGGCGCGCAGCTGGACGTGGCCGGCGCCATCGGCGTGGCCGTGTCGATGGAATCGAACAATCTCAAGATCAATCTGCAAGGTAACGAGCAGCGTGATTCGCCGCTGAACCGCGACGATGCGCGCTTGAACAACAGCGATGTGTGGCTGGACCGGCGCTCGCTGATCCGCGTGGCCGGCGGCACCGGCGGCTACGAGGGCGACCGCTGGTACAGCGGCGGCGGCCTGCTGGAAGTGGGCGGTTACCTGGGCACGCTGGCGGTGCCGGCCAGCCACTGGCTGGCGCAGGGCGGACAGGTCCGCTTCGAAGGCGCCGAGGTCGTGACGCAGGCAGGCTCGACCATCAACCTGTCGGGCGGCACGCTGGACGTGCAGGCCGGCACCCTGCAGCAGACCTGGCTGCGCGGCCAGGACGGACGCCTCTATACGGCCGACCGGGCGCCGGCCGACCTGCTGTACACCGGCATCTACAACGGTTTCGAGCAGCGTTCCGAACGGTGGGGCGAGAAGGCCACGCGCCGCTTCTACAACGCGCTGCTGGCGCCGCGCACGCGCCAGGAAGACGGCTACACGGTAGGGCGCGATGCGGGGGCGCTGGTCATCTCGACCCGCAACGCCGTGCTGGAAGGCGATCTGGTCAGCAATACCTATCAGGGCGTGCGCCAGGATCGCGCGCCGCAGGCGGGCCTGGACGGCTACAGCCAGTCGCAACGCGCGATGGCGCGCGGCGCGGCATTGGTAGTGGGCAACGATTTGCGCTACTACGACCCCGTCACCAGGCAGGTGCACTATCAGCTGGGCGCCACGGCGGATACCGTGGCCGAGGTGATCGTGGGCGCGGGCGGGCAGCGCCTGGCCGACGGACTGGATCTGGCGGCTGCCTTGCCCAAGGAAAACCTGGGCAAGCTGTTCCTGGACGCGGATCGGCTCAATGGCTTTTCGCTGGGCCGGGTGCGCATCGCCGCGGGCCGGTCCATCACGGTCGATACGGCCTTGCACAGCGCCGACGGCGGCGAAATCACGCTCTATGCGCCCGAGGTGGACATCAAGGCGAACCTGGTCAGCCGCGGCGGCCTGATCCAGGCCGGCAACGTCCTGCTGCAACCCAGCTTCCTGGCGCCGCGTATCGAAGACACGGGCCTGGCGCCTCAAGCCAACCAGAAGCCTCGGGTGCACGTGGCTTCAGGCGTGATGCTGGATGCCCGCGGCGTGTGGGCCAACCTGCTGCGCGACGCCGAGAGCCTGGCCGGTTTGCCGGTGCGTGACGGCGGCCGCGTGGCGCTGCGCAGCTCGGGCGACGTGACCCTGGATGCGGGCAGCGTACTGGATGTATCGGCCGGCGCGTCGGTGCTGGCCGACGGCAAGCTGCAGGGCGGCCAGGGTGGCAGCGTGACGCTGGCCGCCTATGCGCTCAGCAGCGTGGCGGCCAGCGGCGGCCAGCTGTCGATGAACGGCGAAGTGCGAGGCTATGGCGTGACGGGTGGCGGCACGTTGTCCGTGTCCAGCGGCGGGCACATCGTGTTGGGTGGCCCGCTGGGTCCTCTGGAAAAGGGCATGCTGCGGCTGGATGCGTCGCTGTTGCGCACCGGTTTCGGCAAGTACGAGATCAACGGCTACGAGGGCCTGACGGTGGCCGACGGCGCGCAGATCGACGTGGCCATGCCGGTGCTGCGGTTGCCGGGCAGCACCGCGCAGGCGCCGGGTTCGGGCGTCGAGCCGGGCGACGTGCTGTCGCTCTGGACGCCGCCGCTATTCACCGAAGACCCGTTGCGCGGTCGTCTGACGCAGCGCGTTGGCGCCGACCTGGCGCTGTACTCGGACCGCGGCGCCGTGGGCGGACCGATCGTGGTGGGCGAGGACGCGCGCGTCAGCGTCGACCCCGGCCGCACGATCCAGATCAAGGGCGCGGACCAACTGACGGTGCTGGGCCGGCTGGACGCCTGGGGCGGGCGCATTTCGATCAATGAGCCGCGCATCGGCGAGCAACCCTACGTGCCCAAGGCGAATCCGCGCTCGGTCTGGATCGGCGAGCAGGCGGTGCTGGACGTGGCCGGGCGCAGCCATGTGGCGGTGGACCGGAAGGGCCAGCGCTATGGCGTGGTGCAGGCGGGCGGCTCGATCGAGATCGGCGGCAAGATCGACTGGGAAACCGATGTCGATACGCTGAACCGGCCCATCGACCGGCACATCATCCTGCGGCCGGGGGCGTTGCTGGATGCATCGGGCACGCAGGCCGTGCTGGACCTGCCGGGGCGCGGTGCCACGGTGGTGGGGTCCGATGGCGGCACGATCGTGCTGTCGTCCGCCAACGGCCTGCACCTGGATGGCATGCTGCGCGCGGCGGCCGGTTCCCGCCAGGCGGCCGGCGGCACCCTGGGCGTGTCGCTGGCCGGCGCGTTCTACATGCGCAACCAATCGCCGGAACTGGCGGTGCAGGCGGAACGCCAGCTGATCCTGGCGCAACGCCAGGGCGAAAGCTTGCTGGCCGCGGATCTCAAGCCGGGCCAGGACAACCCCGCGTTGGTGTATGGCTATGGCCGTCTGGGCGTGGACCGGATCGAGGCGGGCGGTTTTGACAACCTGGCGCTGAACGCCGATGTGCGCGCCGACGGCGACGTCTCGCTGGCCCTGCGCCAGAGCCTGCGGCTGTCGGGCGCGCTGTCGTTGCTTGAAACGGCGTCTGCCGCCAGCGTGGTGAATCTGAGCGCGTCGTACGTGCTGTTCAACCAGGCGCGCTATCGGCCGCTGGATGGCGCCGACGCCTTCCTGCAGCCGGTTGCCGCGCCGCTGAAGTATCTCCATGTCGATCACCGGCTGAACGTGGCGGCGGATCTGCTGGATGTGCGCGGCATGCGCAACCTGGTCACCTTTGACGACGTGCGCTTCGACGTGCTGGGCGACATGCGCATGGGCGCGTCGGGGTTTGGCGACCGCGGCCTGATGAACAAGCTGGCCGCGCCCGGCCGCCTGACGCTGACCGCGGCACAGATCTACCCGGTCACCGGTTCGGGGGGCACCATTGCCGTTGGCGACTACCTCGCCAAGGGACCGAACGGCGACATCGCCAGCTACAACCACGATGCCGTGCTGACGTTGCGACGCACGGACGGCCAGACGCCGGCCTTGCCCTATTCCGCATTCGGGTCGATCACGCTGGCGGCGCCGCTGATCGAGCAGGGCGGCGTGCTGCGCGCACCGTTGGGCGCCATCACCTTTGAAAGCCGCTCCGAAAAGCCGAGCACGGTGCGGTTCCTGCCGGGCAGCATCACGTCGATCAGCGGCGGCGGGCTGCTCATGCCCTATGGCGGCACGGTGGACGGCGTGAAATACGCCTATGCCGGCAAGGACGTGACGCCGGATCCGACCCGCAGCGACGATTTCCTGGGCAGAAAGATTCAGATCCAGGGCAGCGTGATCGAGGTGGCCGAGGGCGCCGTGCTGGATCTGTCCGGCGGCGGCGAACTGACGGGCGGCGCGTTCGTGCGTGGCCGGGGCGGTTCGGTCGACGTGCTGCGCTACGCCATGGCCGATGCCAATCCGGGATTCAGCTTCAGCCGGTCGGGCAACGCGGTCTATGCCATCGTGCCGGGCTTCACCGGCAGCCAGGCGCCGGTTGCGGCCGATGCCGGCGCGGGCAATCCCGCAGTGGGGCGGCAGGTCACCATTGAGGGCGGCGTGCCGGGCCTGCCGGCGGGGACCTACACCTTGCTGCCCTCGACGTATGCGCTGCTGCCCGGCGCCTTCCGCGTCGAACTGGGCCCGCAGGGCGCCAATGAAGCGTCGGTGACGGCGGCGACGCGCGGCGGCTCGTGGGTGGGCAGCGGGTTGGTGGGCACAGCCCGGACCGGGCAGCTTGCAGCGCTGCCGACGCGCCTGTTGATCACGCCTGCCGATGTGGTGCGGCGCCATGCGCAGTACAACGAGACGTCCTATAACGCCTTCGTGCTGGCCGACGCGGCGCGCAAGGGCATTGCCCGCGGCATGCTGACCACGGATGCCCGCGCGCTGCATCTGAACCTGGCGCCGGGCGCCGGCATGGGCGATGCCCCGGCCCTGTCGTTCAAGGGAACCGCGCGGTTCGACGTGCCCGCGGGCAGCGGCAGTTACGCCGGCCGCCTGGCGGTGACTGGCCCGGCAGATGGCCTGGAGATCCTGGCGGCCGGCCAGACGCCCGTGCTGGGCCCGAAGGCCGCGGCGATCTATGCCGCGGACCTGAACGCCTTGTCGCCTGGCGCGATGTTCATCGGCGGCACCGTCGGGGGCCAATATGCGTCAGGCGCCCGCAGCGTAGGGGGCAACGCGAAGCAGGTGGTCGTGCGCAGCGGCGCCGCGTTGCGGGCGCCCGAGATCTTCCTGTACTCGCTCGATGGCGGCCGGGGCATCCTGGTGGAACAGGGGGCGACCCTTTCCACGCTGGGGCGCGGCGACGTGGCGCAGGATGCGCGCACGGGCCTTTACTACGACTTGATCAGCGGCGCCATGCTGGCGGTCTCCAACGGGCTGGTGAACCTGCTGGTGCCCAAGTACGGCACCGGCACCGCCATCGATGTGGGCGGCTGCCTCACGGATTGTTCGGGGCCTGCCCGCCTGCTGTCGGAAGGCTCGATCGGTGCCTCTACCAGCGGTGCGTTCACCTGGCGCGATACGGTGCAATACGGCACTCGCAACCTGGCGCTGAGCGTGTCGGCCGTCAACCTGGGCAGCGCCCAGGCCCTGCAGCAGGCCGGCGCGGCAGGCCGCCTGCCGCCGGGCCTGGCGCTGAACCAGGACGTGCTGGGCAATCTGCTGCGCGGCAATACCGCGCTGGAAGCCCCGGCGCTGGAAAGCCTGATCCTCAACGCGGGCGAATCGGTCAACGTGTACGGCTCGGTCTCGCTGGACGCGCGCGGCGCGGGCGGCCGGTCACTGCAGCGGCTGGTGCTGGGCGCACCGGCCATCTACGGCTACGGCGCGGCGGGCGATACCGCCACGATTGCCGCCTCTGAATTCGTGTGGGCGGGGGCGACTGCCGCCGACCGCGGCGGTTCAAGCGGCGCCGGCGCCAACAAGCCGCAGGCGCCGGGCGGCGCGATCCTGGACAGCCTGGGCAGCGGTGCGCTGAACATCGCGGCCGATGTGATCCGGCTGGAATCTTCGCCCTATCAATTGCCGAACGACCTGGTACCGGCCGAGCGCCTGGTGCTGGGCTTTTCGTCGGTGACCCTGGATGCCGCGCAGATGATTTCCGGCCGCGCCAAGGGCGGCCTGTCGGTCTATCACGCGCCGGAGGGCTACACCGCGCAGGACGGCTGGCGCTATCGCGACGGCGATCTGCTGATCCGCACGCCGCTCTTGACTGGCGAGGCCGGTTCGGTGAACTCGATCAAGGCGGGCGGTGCGCTGGCCGTCACCGGCACGGGAGCCGCCGCTGCCGCACGCAATGCGCTGGGCGCCACCCTGAACCTGGCCGGCCGCAGCGTCCTGGTGGACACGACCGTGGCGTTGCCGTCGGGCAAGCTGACCGTCAAGGCCGAGGGCGACATCACGCTGGGCGCGGGCTCGCGCCTGGATCTATCGGGCCGCGAGGTGCGGCTGCTTGACCAGCTGCGCTACAGCTGGGGGGGCGATATCGATCTGCAAAGCACGGCGGGCAACATCACGCAGGCGCCTGGCGGACTGATCGATGTGTCGGCGGTGCACAACCGCGCGGGCCGTATCCAGGCCATTGCGCTGGGCGAAGGCGCGGGTCGCCTGGACCTGGCGGGATCGTTGCGCGGCACGGCGTCGGGCCTGTATGACGCGGGCGGCACGCGGGTGGCATACGAAAGCGCCGAGGCGGTGCTGCGTGCCCAGACCGTGGCCGACTTTGCCGACCTGAACGCGCGCCTGACCGAAGGCGGCGTGTTTGGTGCCCGGCGCTTCCAGATCAAGCGCGGTGACCTGGTGGTGGGTGACGAGGTGCGCGCCCGCCAGGTCGAACTGGTGCTGGACGGCGGCAGCCTGACCGTCAATGGCCGCATCGACGCCAGCGGCGCGCAGGTGGGCAGCATCCGCCTGGCTGCCATGCGCGACCTGGTCATCAACGGCCTGCTGGACACGCATGGCACCGGCCTGCGCGTGGACAGCTACGGCAAGATCATCGACAGCGTCAACCGCGCCATGGTGGACCTGACGTCCCGCGAGGGCACGCTGGTGCTGGGGGCTGGCGCGGCAGTGGACCTGCGCGCGGGCACCGACGCGCCGAACAATGATGGCGTGGCGCGCGGCACGCTGGACCTGAACGCGCGCCGCCTGGGCGGCGGCAACGGGCAGGGCGCCTTTGCCGGTTCGGGCGACGGCGCCAACGACGTGGCCGTGACGGTGCTGGGCACGCCCGCCATCCGGGGAGCCAGGACCGTCGCGGTGAATGCCTTCCGCCGCTACAACGACGCGCCGCTGGCGAGCGCGCCGGACGTGACGGGCAAGGTGCCGCAGCTGATCTCGCAGGCCTACCTGGACGGCATCGACGGCCAGAGCCAGGCCTTCATGACCGCGGCGCTGGGCAACCCGGCGTTGTCCGCCCGTCTGGCGGGCCTGGGCAATTACCATCTGCGCCCCGGTGTCGAGGTGGTCAGTGCCACGCCGGACGGCGACCTGAGCGTGGTGGGCGACATTGACCTGTCCAACTACCGCTACGGCCCGAACGTCGACCGCAACACGCCGGCACGGCGCGGCTATGGCGAACCGGGCGCGCTGGTGTTGCGCGCGGGCGGCAATCTGAACATCTACGGCAGCATCAACGACGGCTTTGCGCCGCCGCCGGATTCGCCGGACGACGCGGCTGGCTGGCAACTGGTCGAGGGGCGCTACGGCTCGCAGGCCGTGACGCCGTTTGGCGGCGACCTGGTGGTGCCGATCGGCGGCGTCAAGCTGGAAGCGGGCACCTCGTTCCCCGAGGGCCGCACGTTGAACTACGACCTGCCCGCGCGCCCCGCGACCTTGCCGATGGGCACGGTGCTGCCGGTCGCCATGACGCTGAACGCGGCGTTGTCGCTGCCTGCCGGCCTGGTGCTGACGGGCGACGTCACCACCGCCAGCGGCAGCGTGCTGCGCGCCGGTACGGTGCTGGCGGGCGAGGTCAAGCTTGAAGCGGGTTCGATGCTGGGCGCCGGCTTCGTGCTGCGCAGCAGTGCGTCGATGCGCGCATTCACCTGGCCCAAGGGCGTGGCGTTGCCGACCGAGCTGGTGGCCAGCACGCGGATCGTGCTGGCGCAGGGCTCGCTGATTCCGTCCCAGACCAAGGTGGTGCTGCTCGATGGCAAGCCGGTGGATCTGCGGCCCAAGGGCCCGGACGGCAAGCAAGGCCGCAACTGGGCATTGGCCCCCATGCTGGGCCCGGGCGCCAGCGCCTGGAGCCTGACGGCGGTGGCTGGCGCCGACCTGGACTCGGCGGACGTGCGCGCCCGCAACGTGCTGGGCAAGGGCGACCTGGTGCTGGCCGATACGCACTACGGCCTGGCGGCCCGCGCGACCCAGACCACCAAGACGATCTTCGTCGGCGTGATGGTGTTGACGCCGGCCGGCGCCGAAGAGTTGTTCGGCGATCCGCTCCTGGTTGGCAAGCCGATCAAGGAATTGGCCGAACAGTGGGGCTTCGAATGGGAAGAGATGTGCGGGTGGGGCGACTATTGCACGCCCGCGCCGCGCACGGTGTCGGAAACCGGTTCCATGAACTGGTGGGGAGACTTGAGCTGGGTGGGCAAGCCGGTCGAGCAGCTCGTGGCCCAGTTGGGTATCACCGTAGACGAATTCTGCGCCGATGCCACCAATTGCCTGGGCGGCGGCACGAGCGAAACCATCGTCACCCGCGAATACAAATATGGCTTCGGGTCGCCGGCCTTCAGCGTGCTGCGCACCGGCGCGGGCGATCTGTCGCTGCTGGCCGGACGCGACGTCGGCATGGCGTCGCTGTACGGCGTGTACACGGCGGGCACGCAATCATCGCTGGGCGCGGCCGATGCGCGGTTCAACCTGCCGCGCGGCGCCGACAAGGCCACCGGCACGCTGGGGCTGATCCAGCTGGACGGCAAGTATGACGCCGCCCTGTCCGTGTACCAGGCCTGGTATCCCGACCAGGGCGGCAACCTGGTGGTGCAGGCCGGGCGCGACGTCTACGGCGATGCGGTGGGGTCGGCCGCCGATGCAGGCGTCACGCTCGAAGGCGCGTCTCCCCGTGCACGCTATGCCAACACGCTGACCGGCGCGTGGCTGTGGCGCCAGGGCAGCCTGGGCACGCCGGGCGTGGCGGACATCGCGCCCAGCTGGTGGATCAACTTTGGCAGCTATGCGACGAAGGCTTCCGTGGGCGGCGGCTATGAAGAGCCGCGGCTGCTTGGATTTACCGGCTTCGGCACGCTGGGCGGTGGCAACCTCAGCATTTCCGCCGGACGCGACGCGGGTATCCGCGATGCCCGCGGCGATGCGGCCCGTTACGTCAATGGCGTGGAACCGCGTTCGCAAGGCCTGACCGCTGTCGTCGGCAGCACCGGCCGGGTGCTCGATGGCAACATGGTGCTGACGGGCGGCGGCGATCTGGACCTGCGCGTGGGCGGCAGCATCAATCCGTCGCTGGCCGCCACCCAGCTGAACGCCACCGGTCCGCACACCGGCGGTAGCGACCATCTGGACCTGAACGGCGTGCTGGCGAACCTGCGGGGCCGGCTTGCCGTGTCCGCCGGCCAGATGGGGGGCATGGATCTGCGCTATGGCGATGGCGGCGGCCTGCGCGCCGCCGATCCGTATGCGGTGGCGTCCGGCCGTCCGATGGGCGGACCGCGGCTGGTGCTGGGCGATGCCGTGGCCTGGATCGACACGCGCTCGGACCTGGTGCTGGGCGGCGTCAGCGACCCCGGGCGGACCCGGCCGGTCAATGCCAGTCCGTACCAGCGGGTCAGCGACGCGCAGCCGGCGACGGGCGGCGGCGAAAGCTGGTTCACGCTCTGGACGCCATCGACGGCCATCAATCTGTTTTCGGCGGGCGGCAATCTCACGCCGATGACCGTCACCAATGCCCGTTTTGCCGGTGACGAACTGCGGCCCGAAATCACGCAGATCGATGGGACGGGCCGCAGGTATTTCGTGTACCCGTCGATTCTGCGGGCGGTGGCCGCCAACGGCAATATCGTGCTGGCCGACAACGCTGCCGGCGAGGACAATCCGGTGCTGCTGCTGGCGCCGTCGGCGGGCGGCCAGCTGGAAATGCTGGCGGGTCGTTCCATTCTGGCCACAGGCGCGCATACGGTGTCGATGTCGGCGGCCGATGTGGCGTTGCCCACGCCGTTGCGTCCGGCCTTCAGCGCCTACTCGACGGACATGTACGCCACTCTGATCTTGACCAACACCAGCACTCAAGGGGTGATGCAGGCGTCGGGATGGGATAACAAGCCGCTCTTTGCGTTCGGGCCAGGCACCCCGCTGGACCGGTCGCTGCACGCAGGGGACGCCAGCGTCGCCCGCTTCTATGCCGCTTCTGGCGACATCGTGGGCGTCAAGAGCGGCGCGACGGTGCGCTTTAACGTGGCGGGCGCGGTGCGCAGCGTCGATACCTGGTACGAGGCCGCCTTGCCGGTGTCCGTGCGGGCGGGTCGAGACATCCTGGGCCTGGACGTCACCGCGCTGCACAACAATGCCCGCGATTTCTCGCTGATCGAGGCGGGCCGCGACATCGTCTACGCCAATGCGCAGGTAGCAGGGCCCGGCACGCTGTTGATGCAGGCCGGGCGCCAACTGCGCCAGGAAGACGTGGCCAGCGTGCGCAGCCTGGGCGCCATCGTGCGCGGCGACACCCGCCCCGGTGCGGACCTGGCCGTGCTGGCCGGCGTGGGCTCGGCGGGTCCGGACTACGCGTCGTTCCTGGCGCGTTACCTGGACGGCGCGCGCGGGCTGCAAGCCGGCGAGGCGCTGGGCACCCATCCGGGCAAGGTCGTGCAGGCCTATGGCGGCGAGATGACGCTGCGCGGCTGGCTGGCGGCCGAGTTCGGCTATGCCGGCGATGACGCCGGTGCGCCGGCCGAGCTGGCGCGCCAGCAGGCGCTGCGCGATGCCGACACGAACAAGGCTCGCCGCGACCTGAAGAACGACTTCGAGCAGGACAGCGGCGTCCACCTGGTGAACTGGCTGCGCAAGCACCATGGCTATCAGGGAGATGAGGCGGGCGCGGGCGCGGCCCTGGCGGCGCTGGCGCCGGCCGAACTGGGCATCTACGCGCGTCAGCTGTTCTTTGCCGAACTGAAGGAAGGCGGGCGCGAATACAACGACGATGGCGGCCCGCGCTTTGGCAGCTATCTGCGCGGACGCCGCGCCATTGCCGCGCTGTTCCCCGACGTCGACGCCGCGGGCAGGCCGCTGCGCTACGACGGCAGTTTTACGATGTACGGCGGCGCGGGGCTGCGCAGCAACTTCGGCGGCAACATCCAGCTGCTCACGCCGGGCGGCCGGCAGGTGCTGGGCGTGGAAGGCGTGGCGCCGCCGGCCAGCGCGGGCGTGGTGACGCAAGGGCAGGGCAACATCCAGCTGTATGCGCAAGGCAGCCTGCTGCTGGGCCAGAGCCGCATCATGACCACGTTCGGTGGCCACATCCAGGCCTGGTCGGCCGAAGGCGACATCAACGCCGGCCGGGGCGCCAAGACGACGGTGCTGTATACGCCGCCGCGGCGCGTGTACGACGCCTTCGGCAACGTCACGCTGTCGCCGACCGTGCCGTCCACCGGCGCGGGCATCGGCACGCTGGCGCCGATTCCCGAAGTGCCGGCGGGCGACGTGGACCTGATCGCGCCGCTGGGCACCATCGATGCGGGCGAGGCCGGCATCCGCGTGTCGGGCAACGTCAACGTGGCGGCGCTGCATGTGGTGAACGCCGCCAACATCCAGGTGCAGGGCGACAGCAAGGGCATCCCGGTGACGGCGTCGGTCAACACCAACGCGCTGACCAGCGCCAGCGCGGCGGCGACCTCGGCGTCGTCCTCGGCGCAGGACGTGATGCAGCGCGACCGCGCGGCGGCGCGTCAGAACCAGCCGTCGATCTTCAACGTGCAGATCCTGGGCTTTGGCACGGAGCAGTTGCCGGCCGGCAGCGGCGCCGAAGCGCCGCCGCCCAAGCCGCCCGCGCCGTCGGCGTCCTATGACCCGGGCAGCGCGGTGCGCGTCCTGGGCCTGGGCGAGTTGCCGCCGGAGGCGCAGCAGCAGCTGACCGAACGCGAACAGAGCAACCTGGGCCGGCTGTGATGATGACGCCCCTATCGAGCGCGCGCCCGCGGCCGGCGCCCGCCTTGCCGCCGCCCTGGCTGGACGTCGATGCGTGGCATCTGCCGCGCCAGCCCTTGCGGCAGGCACGGCAGGCCGTGCGTCCGCAAGACGAAACGGTGCACTCGCCGGACGGCACCGTGCGCCCGCCTGACGAATCGCCGCGCCGGGTCGACGATACGGCGCGGCTGCGCGAGCACCTGAGCGGCAGCTACGCCGCGCTGCATGGCCGGCTGCTGCGGCGGTTTCGTTGCGCCGACCTGGCGCACGAATGCCTGCACGAGACCTGGCTGCGGCTGCAGCGGCCGGTGCTGGCCGAGGTGCGCGAGGCCGACGCCTATGTGTTCCGCATGGCCTGTCATGTGGCCATCGACCGGTTGCGCGGGCAGGCGTCGTGCCTGTCGCTGGATGACCCTGCCACGGCGCTGCCCGAGCTGGTCGACGAGACCCCGGGGCCGCAGGCCGTGACCGAGGGGCGGTCGGCCCTGGCTGCGCTGTCGCGCATCGTGGATCAATTGCCGCGCCGCCAGCGCGCCGTGCTGATCGCCTTGCGGGTGGAAGGGCGCAGCCGCGCCGATGCGGCCGAATGGCTGGGCATGTCGTTGCGGTCGGTGGACACGGCGCTGCGCCAGGCGCTGCGGCATTGCGAGCAGGCGGCGGCGCTTATTTGAGGCGGCCGTTGGCGTTGGCCAGGCCGCCGCCGGCCTTTGCGGTGCGGGGGCGCCGGGCAGGGCGCTTGTCGCTGGCCGGCGCCAGCCCGGGGGCCGACGTCATGGCCAGATTGGCCTTGACCGTCTGCACGAACTCCGTGACCGCCTTCGAGCGGTAGCGCTCGCGCGGCCAGAGCAGGGCGGCCGTGCGCGTCACCTGCGGCGCGATGGGAATGGCCCGCATCGTCGGCAGGGGCAGCACCGCCCCTTCGAACAGCATGCACGCCAGATGGCTATGGGCGACGATGCTCTGCATGGCCGGGATCGAGTCCAGCTCCAGCCGCACCCGGCCTTCGATGTACTTGGCCAGTTGGCGTTCGATCAGCTGGCGCGACACATACAGGCGCGATTGCAGGGCGATGTCCAGGCCCGACAGGTCTTTCTTGTCGATGGTCTGGCGCGCGGCCAGGGGATGGTCGTCTTTCACCAGCAGCATCAGGCGTTCGGTGAAGAGAGGTTCGCTGTCCAGGTGTTCGCCGTTGTCGGGCGTGGTGAAGCCCAGGCCGATATCCAGCAGGCCATCCTGCAGGCGCTGTTCGATCTGCCGCATGGGCAGGTCTTCGACGTGCAGGTGGATGCCCGGATAGCGCGTGGCGAACGAGGCAATGGCGCGCGGCAGCAGCGAATTCGTATAGGTGGTGATCACACCGACACGCAGTTCGCCGCTTTGCAGGTCGTTCAGCGATTGCAGCGCCAGCTGGCCATCTTCCAGGTCGCGCAGCGCCCTGAGCGCAAAGCGTGAGAACAGCCGCCCGGCCGCCGTCAGCCGCACCTGGCGCCCGACCCGGTCGAACAGCGGCGTGCCCAGCTGCGCTTCCAGCTGGCGCAGCTGGTGCGACAGCGTGGACTGCGTGATGTGCAGCGCGCTGGCCGCCTGCGTGATGTGCTCGCGCTTGGCCGCTTCGAGAAAATACCTGAGTTGCCGGATTTCCATGGTCTGCCCTATGGGTCGATCTTATGGGTCGTTCGTTCGCCCGGCCGTGCTTCATCGGCATGCGAATTCATCGATAGAAACGAACGATTCTGGCGTTCCAAATCATTATACGGATGGGTGGCCGCTCACTAGAATGCGCTCCATAGCGATAAAACAGGAGACATTCATGAAACGGCTCATTCCCGGCGCACTGCTTGCGTGCGCGGCGCTGGTTGGCGCATCCACGGCCCAGGCAGCCTTTCCCGACAAGCCGATCACGCTGATCGTGCATTTTCCGGCCGGCGCGTCGACCGACATCATTGCCCGCACGCTGGCCAAGGAAGTGGGCGAAGACCTGGGCCAGGCCGTCATCATCCAGAACAAGCCCGGCGCGGACGGCGCCATCGCCGCCCAGGAAGTGGTGCGCGCCAAGCCCGACGGCTACACCCTGCTTATCGCGACCAACAGCCCGATGTCGGGCGTGCCGGTCATGCGCAAGACGCCGCCCTACGATCCGGTGAAGGATTTCACACCCATCACCGATATCGGCCGCTATTCGTTCTTTCTGTATACCCGCGCCGACGTCCCGGGCAACACGCTGCAGGAATTCGTGCAGCACGCCAGGAAGAACCCCGGCAAGCTGACCTACGGGTCGGGCAACGTCACGGGCCTGCTGTCGTTTGCGTACGTGGCGCAGGCCAGCAAGATCGACATCCTGAGCGTGCCCTACAAGGGCGAGCCGCCGATGATCAATGACATCCTGGGCGGCCATCTTGATGCGGGCATCGCCACGGCGGGCACCGGCATGCCGCAGGTGCAGGCCGGCAAGCTCAAGGCGCTGGCGACCGTGCTGCCCACCCGCAGCCCCAACGCGCCGACCGTGCCGACCATGGCCGAAGCCGGCCTGGGCGGCTTTCCCATCGCCCCCTGGCTGGGGCTGTTCGGTCCGGCCGGCATGCCGGCCGATCTGGTCGAGCAATTGAACGCGGCCTTCAAGCGCGCCATGGACAAGCCTTCGGTCAAGCAAGCCATGCAAGTGCAGGACTTCATGTTGACCCCGTCCACGCCGCAAGCGCTGGGCGCGCTGGTCAAGGACCAGCTCGAAAGCCATCGCACGCTGCTGCGCGCGACCGGCCTGGAAGGCAGCCAGAACTGAGCATACAGACCATGACCTATTTCATCGAAACGTTCGACAAGCCCGATCATCAGGCCGTGCGCCAGGCCTTGCGCCCGCAGCATCTGGAATTCCTGCAAGCCCACGCCCACCGGCTGCTGGCCTGCGGCGCCAAGCTGCGCGATGACGGCAGCGATGCCGGCGGCGGCGTGTACATCATCACCGCCGACAGCCTGGCCGAGGCGCAGGCGTTCATTCACGCCGATCCGTTCTTCCTGGGCGAGCTGTTTGCCGAAGTGCGCGTCACCCGCTGGCGCAAGGCATATGTGGACGGCGTCTGCCATCTGCCGGGGGCGCAATGAAGCTGCACAGCCTGGACACCACCATCGTCGATCTGCCGGTGGCCCGGCCGCACAAGCTGGCCATGGCTGTGATCGACCGCCACAGCCAGGTCATCGTGCGCCTGCGCACCGAATGCGGCGTCGAAGGCCTGGGCGAGATCGCCATCATTCCGCATTACGGCGAAGAAGCGCCGGGCGCCATCAAGTCGATGATCGACGAAGTGATCGCGCCTTACCTGGTGGGCTACGACATCCGGCGGCTCGAAGGTCTGGTCCAGTTCATGGACCAGATCATCAAGAACAACGCCTACGCCAAGGGCGGCATCGAGATGGCCTGCGTGGACGCCATCGCCCGCGCCATGAACGTGCCGGCCTACCAGCTGTTCGGCGGCAAGCTGCACGACAGCATTCCGCTCTTGTGGGTGCTGGGCAATGGCGTCATCGACAAAGACATTGCCGAAGCCGAGGCGCGGCTGGGCGACTACAAGCTGTTCCTGGTCAAGATCGGCAAGGGCGACCCGCGTGAAAACGTCGACCGTGCGCTGGCCATCCGCGATGCGCTGGGCGACCGCGCCCAGGTGCGGGTCGACATCAACCAGGGCTGGGATGAAGCCACCGCCACCTGGGGCATCGCCGAACTGCAGGCCGGCGGCATCGAGATCATCGAGCAGCCGCTGCCCGGCCACAACGTCGAAGGCATGCGCCGCCTGACCGAACGCTTCACCGTGCCCATCATGGCCGACGAAGGCGTGATGACCGCGCAAGACGCGCTGCGCATCGCGCAGCGCAACGCCGCCGATGCCTTTTCGGTGAAGGTCACCAAGCATGGCGGCATGCTGCGCACCAAGCAGGTCGCCAACATTGCCCAGGCCGCCGGCATCCGCCTGTTTGGCGGCACGATGATCGAAGGGCAGATCGGCACGTCGGCCTATGCGCAGATCTTCTCGACCATGCCCAACCTGACGCTGGGCGCGCAGTTGTTCGGCCCGCATCTGCTGACCGACGACATCGCCTCGCCGGTCATCGCGTTCAAGGACCATGCGCTGGTCGTGCCCGACCTGCCGGGCTTCGGCGTCACGCTGGATACCGACAAGTTGAAGTTCTACCGGCGGCAGGCCGCGCGCTAGAACGCCCAGCGCCAGGACAGCGTCGCGCCGTGGTCCTGGTTGCCCGAGCCGAACTGGCCGGCGTAGGCAAGGCCCACCGTGGCGTTGCGGCCGACGGCGGCGCCCAGGCCCACGTCGACCAAGGCGGCGTTGCGCGCAATCGGCGCACCCGCGACGGTGAATGCGTCGCCCGCATCGAACGCCATGCGCGATACCGGTTTGACGTCGCCGAAGGCGTGGCGCCAGCCCAGGCCGCCCGTGAGGGTGCCTTGCGTTGTCCCCAGCGCCAGGTCATGGCGGGCCCGCAGCCCCAGGGTGGTGGTCGTGGTGTGGGTGGTCTGGCTCTCGCCCGACAGCGCCGCGCTACCGCCGCTTTCGCGGAACGCCCGGCTGCGCTGGCCGGCCCACGCCGCGCCGGCATAGGGTTCCATGGTGAGCGCATCGCTCGCTTTGAACGCCCAGCCCAGTTCCGTGAAGACCTGCGTGGTGTTGGCGCCGTAGTCGGCGCGCAGCGTCTGGTCCAGCCCGCCCGCGGCGATGCGGCGTTGGGTGCTGATGTCGTGCCAGGTATAGGCCGCGCCCAGTAGCAGGTTGAGCGTGCCGGGGCCGGCCGCAAAGGCCTTGCCGCCGTAGACGATCGCGCTGTAGCTGGAAATGTCGGTCTTGGCATCCACGCCGTCGGTGCGCAGGTTGCTGTCGGTATAGCCCAGCGCACCGCCCAGCCGCCAGCCGCCGCCGATGGCGCCGTCTCCTCCCGCGAAAACGCCGCCCATATGCAGGCGCACGGCAGCCGTATCGGCCGTGGCGCCCAGGCGCTGCCAGTTGCCCACCCCTTGCACCCAGGCCGGCTGCGCGTTGGACGTGGGCAAGGTGGTGGCGCCGGGGGCTGCGTCGCGCATGCCGGTGGCGGCCGTGGGCGCGCCCGGACGCAAGCCCGCGCCCAGGTTGGCGCGCAGTTGTGCCAACGGCACATTGCGCACCTGGCTGCCCAGGCCCTGCAACGCGCTGGCGACGCTGGCGTGGGTGTCGCCGGACAAGGCGGCGAAGTACGACGGCGGCGCGCCTTCAGGCAGCGTCAGGGCGTGGCGATAGACCTCGTGGCTGACGGGCAGGCTGTTCACCGCGTTGGCGGTGGCGATGCCGTTGCGGCTGAAGACCAGGTCGGCGAAGCGGATGGGGCGCGTGGCCGGCGGCTCGATCACGGGGGGCACCGGATTGCCGCCGGTAGCAGGCGGTGTGCCGGGGTCAGGGTCCGGCGTCACAGGCGGCACCTGCTTGGTCGCGAATTTCAGGTTCACCGCCTCGTCGTTGGCCGAATAGTCCAGCGTCGTGTCCAGATACGCCAGGTTGGTGGTGATGCTGGCAAAGCGCGTGCCGTTGAGCGTGCCGTTCGCCTGCAGGATGGGGTAGAGCGTGCCGGTGCCATAGCTGCCCGAACCGGCCACGACCTTCACGGTTGCCCCGGACACATTGGCGCTGCCGGTCGTGGCCAGCAAGTCGGCCTGGCCATTTTCCATGCGCACGACGAAGGTGCTGCCGGTGCCGAAATCCACTGACCCCGTGACGCGCGCCAGTGCAGTGCCCGTGCCGGCGTTGCTGCCGATCGCCAGTGTGTTACCCGTGCCGGTGAAGCGGATGTTGCCCGTCGTGGTCGCGCCGCGCCACAGCGTCAAGGTGTTGTTGTTGCCTTCGAAAATGACGGCATCGGTGCCGCTGGAAATCGTGCCCTTGTTGATGACGGTGGTGTGGCTGCCGGCCCGCAGCGCGACCCCGTCAATGCCCGGCCTGTCGGCCGGTCCTGCTGCGCCGCCGCCACCGCCTGCGATAATGCCTTCATTGGTGACCGTGCCGGACCCGATCGAGATGCCGGTGCCGCCGTTGCCGCCCTGCAATCCCGTCGCATTCGAGGAGAGGACCGAGCCGCCGACGCCGCCGACAACGGAGGTCGATGCGCCTATCGTGATCGTGCCCGAGGTCAGGACGATCGCATCGCCGCCGGCCCCGCCTGCTATGCGTGATTGGCCGCCGTTGCCGCCGTAGATGTTTCCTCGCAAGAGCTGCAACGTGCCGGAAGCTGCTACAACGCCCGCGCCGCCGCCGCCTCCGCCTGAGGCGGAATACGTCAGGCCCAACGTGGATTCATAGAAGGTGCTACCGCCTTGGCCGCCCTGGACGATGACGTTGCCGTCCATCGTCAATGAAACGCCCGGCAGGCCCACGACTGTGGCGCCGCCGCCGCCGCCTCCCCCGAAACCGGTTCCATCGAATCCGCGCGCTCCGTAGAGTGTGCCGCTGCGGATCTCGATATTGCTCACGGAGGTGGGGGCGAATCCCCCGTTCCCGCCGATACTGGTCGAGGCGTTGCTGCCGTCACTGCCACCGCCGCCGCCCGACCCGATAGTGAGGCCGCCGCCTCCGCCGCCGCCGCCCAGCAGGCCTCCCGGGAAGGAAGGCGCGCCCGCTGCCCCGCCCAGGCCGCCCTTGCCGGGCAAGCCGTCATCGCCCGGGTTGCCAGGCAGGCCGCCCGCGACTGCCGCTGTGCCCGCTACGCCGCCGCCGGCCCCAGCTTGGTAGCCTGGATTCACTGAGGAGCCCAAGATATTGTTGCCGCCATGGCCGCCGTCGCCGCCGGTGAGGCCACCGCCTTGGCCGCCGCCCGCCCCGAAACCAATGCCCGTGCCGCCCAAGCCGCCGCCGTAGCCGGCGGCCGCGTGGACGTCGGCGGGCAGCGCGGCCAGCACGCTGACGGCAAGTGCGCACGCGGCGGTCAGCGGCGTCAACGAAAGCGCGCGAAACGCCGCAGCAATGCTTGTCCCCGAGGTTGGCGGGCAGATGGTGCGCGGGTGCCGGGGCAGGGGAAGGCGGGAATGCGGCGGACGATGCATGAGAACGGGTCCCGAAATGCTGGCTGATCACGCTTGGTGACATACGGGGTTGCTCCGTCCGGGAAAAGATGTAACCGCTCTCTGGCAATGGCGTGCCGGGGCCAGGGCGCCATTGCGCACCGGTGGACTTGACACGTTACCGACCAACTAGTAGATTGGTTGCGTCGTGAACCTGGAAATCCCCGCATGAGTCTGGATTTATCCCCCCGCGCCCTGGAAATCGTCGAGCAGACCCGGCTGCTGCTGGCCGCCGGCGGCTATCACGGGTTCAGCTACGCCGACGTGTCCGAAAAAGTGGGCATCGGCAAGCCCAGCATCCATCACCATTTCCCCGCCAAGGAAAACCTGGTGCTGACCGTGGTGGCGCTGCATCGCGACCAGGCCCGCACGGGCTTGGCGGCGCTGAACCAACATGTGCCGGACCCGCAGGCCCGCTTGACCGCTTACGTCGATTACTGGGCCAGATGCCTGCGTGACGGCTCGATGCCCATGTGCATCTGCGCGATGCTGGCAGCGGAACTGCCCGCGGTGCCGCAGGCGGTCGCGCAAGAGGTTCGCGCCTATTTTGGCGAACTGACGGGCTGGATCGCGGCTGTGCTGGACAGTGGCGTGGCCCAGGGGCAGTTCCGGCTGCGCGAAACGGTGCAGGTCGAGGCCCAGGCGTTCATGTCGACCGTGCACGGGGCGATGCTGACCGCCCGTGCGTCGGGCGATCCCGAGGTCTTTGTCTCGATCACGCGGGCGGCCATCGGCCAGCTGGCCGCCGCAGGCTGAATGCAGCAGGGCGCGCACGGGTAGGCGCGCGTTTTTTTGTTTCGCAGTACCGATCAACTAGTTGGTTGCCAACAGGAGTCTTATCCATGCCACATCCCATTTCCACCTTGGGGGCCGCGCATACCCTCATCAGCCTGGTGCCCGCCATCGTGGGCCTGTACAGCTTCGTGCGCTATCGCGGCATCGATCCCGCGACCCCCACCGGCAAGGTCTACCTGGGCGGGCTGCTGCTGGCCGTGCTCACGTCGTTCGGGCTGTCCAGTTCCGGCGGCTTCAACGCCGGCCATGCGCTGGGCATCCTGGCGCTGCTTGCGGTCTCGGGCGCCTTGCTGGTCTCTCGCGTGCGATGGCTGCCGCGCGCGCAGCCCTACCTGACGCAGCTGGGCTTCGCCTTCAGTTTCTTCCTGATGTGGGTGCCGGGCATTGCGGAAACGCTGACGCGGCTGCCGGTATCGCATCCGCTGGCCGACGGGCCGCAGTCGCCGCTCGTGCGCGGTGCGCTGGGGGCCTGGTTCGCGGTGTTCCTGGTCGGCGCGGCCGTGCAGCAGTTCTGGATCCGGTCGCGGCAAAGGCGGGCAGCATGAGTACCCGCGCGATCGATCCGATCGGGGCCACGCGCATGCATGACGTGTGGGCGGCGCACCGCGCGGCCGCGGTCAAGCCGACGCGCGAATCCTACACGGCCCACTGCGTGCGCAACGCCGCGCAGGCGTTCCATGCCCAGCTGGACCGGTTGAATGCGCAATCCGTGGCCGAGAACCAGGCCCAGCGGGACGCGCAGACCGCGCTGCAGGTGCGCGCCCAGGCGGCCAATGACCTGGGCACGATCCAGGGCGTGCTGGCGCTGCAGGGCCAGCGCTACGCGGTGGGCCTGCCCCCGCCGCGGCCGCGCAATGGGGGGGACGAATTCGACGGCGCGTGACGCCACCGCGCCGGCCGCGTCGTCAGTCCATCCACTGCGTTTCGCCGCTCAGCCAGCAGCCTGGCGCATCGGTACGCGCGCGCAGCTGGATGGCCGATGGCGAGCCCATGGCCACGCCCTGGCGCACCGTGCAGATGCGGCCCTTGGGTACCGCGCCCACTTGGTCCAGGTACCCCCACAAGGCGGCGGCCGCGATACCGGTGGCCGCGTCTTCGGGGTAGCCCGAAGACTTGGGGAACTGCCGCGCGTAGACGTCCCCGCCTGCCACTGCATAGGGGTACAGGCCGGTGGAATCCAGCGCTTCACACAGCGCGCGCATGGCGTTGAAGTCGGGCGCCAGGGCGTTCAGCGCGGCCGCGTCCGGCAGGCGCACCAGCGTCTTCACGCGGCTGGTGCTGGCATTGATGGCGTGCAGGCCGGGCAGTGCCGGGTCGATGCGCAGCACGTCGGCGATGGCGCGCGTCTCGGCCGGCGTCAGCTCGCGGGTGGTGACGGCCGGCTGCGAGATCCAGGTCCAGCCGCGGGCTTCGTCCCATTGCACATCGACAGGGCCGCTGTGGGTCTGCACTTGTGCAGTCGGTGTCGTCCAGCGGCCCCATTGCCGCAACGCCCATAGCGTGCCCACGGTGGCGTGGCCGCACATTTCCATTTCGTGGCCGGGCACGAAAAAGCGCAGGCGGCACAACGGGCCGGGCCCGTCGGCGGGAAATACGAACGATGATTCGTGGCCGTGGTGCGCGGCCAGCGCCTGCATGTCGGCCGCCGTCATGCCGCGGGCATCGAGCACCAGCGGTACCGGGTTGCCGCCGGCCTGGCCGGCGGTGGGATCGACGAAGACGCGCAGCAGCGCCACCTTGCCGGCGGGCGGGGTCTGGGGGCGGGCGGAAGAAAGCTCAGTCAAACTGGACTCCAACAGTGGTGATGAGGTCGCGCCAGAAGGCGAGGTCGTGGGTCACGGCGCCGGTCAGGGCCTGCGGCGTATCGGGTTTGACATCGACGCCCTTGGCCGCCAGATCGGCGGCGATGGCAGGGTCTTGCAGCGTGGCATTCAAGGCCTGGTTCATGCGCGCGACGATGGCCGGCGGTGTGCCCTTGGGAAACGCCAGGCCGTACCAGAGCGATTGCGTGTAGGCCGGCATGCCCTGCGCCGCGAAGGTCGGTACGCCGGGCAGGATAGCGCTGGGCTGGGTGATGGCCACGGCGGCCACCTTGCCGCTTTGCACGAACGGCGCCAGGCCGATGGGGTTGTCGAACATGATGTCGACCTGGCCGCCGACCAGGTCCGTATAGGCGGGTGCCGCACCACGATAGGGCACGTGGGTCAGGTCGACCTGCTGGTCCTTGGCGAACATCGCGCCCAGCAGATGCGACAGCGTACCCGCGCCGACCGAGGCGTAGGTGCCGCGGCCGCGCTGCTTCAGGGTTTGCACCAGAGCGGGCAGCGTGGTGGCCTTCAGGGACGGATGCACGGCCAGCACATAGGGCGACGTGCCGATGAAGCCGATGTAGTCGAAGTCCTGGGCAGGACGATACGGCAGGTTCTTGTACAGGCTGGGACTCAGCGCGATGGTGCTGGTAGTGACGGCCAGTGCGGTGTAGCCGTCGGGCTTGGCGCGCGCGGCCTGGCCCGACCCCACCGTGCCCCCGGCTCCGCCCGCATTCTGGATGACCAGCGTCTGGCCCAGGTGTCGCGTCAGCGCCGGTTGCAGCGTGCGCACGACCAGGTCGGTACCGCCGCCGGCCGGGAAAGGCACGATCAGGGTGACGGGCTTGTCCGGCCAGGCGGGCTGGGCCAGGGTGGCGGCAGGCGCCAGGGCGAGGGCCAGGCAGGGCAGCAGGAGGGACGAAAACAGGCGTGGCATGAGGTTCCCCTTGTCGTGGTGTGGTGCCATGATCGTAGGGACCGTTGGCGTCGCGGGCGAACCGTGGCGCGACAGCATGCCGTCCAAAACGCGACAACGGCGCCTGGTCTTGCAATAACGCAGGCGCGCGTCGATACTGGTTCGACCTGCTCCTTCCCGCTGCCTGCCTTGCCGGGCATCCCGCCATGACGCGCCCCTTCCCGCTGTCGTCCAAACTGGACCTGATCGCCCAGACCGGCTTTGCCATGGCCGCCAGCCGCCAGCCGCGTTATGCCTTCCATTGGCACGAGCACGACTGCGCCATGCTGCTGTGGCCGCGCGCCGGCGCATTGGACAGCGCCTGGCGCGATCCCGACGGCGACTGTCGCCGGGGCCGGCTGGTGCGGGGGCAGGCGCTGCTGTTGCCTTCACATGTCGAGCACAGCACACGCGCCCAGAGCATCGCGCAGCAGCATGGCGAGCTCTATCTGTCGCCTGACCTGCTGCGCGCCTGCCGCGCCCTGGGCGTGCTGCAGCTGGACGGTGCGGCGCAGGCCATGCTGGATGCGTTATGGAAGCCAGCCTTATCGGCCAAGGCGCAGCCCGCGTTGATATCCGCCCTCATCGCCCAGCTCGACAGCAGCCGCCCGGTCCAGGTGCTGGCCGCACCACCGCCGAACCTGGCGCACCGGTGGGTCCAATCCCTGCGGCAGTGCCTGGAAGACGGCCTGCCGCCGCCGTCTGTGGCCGAGTCCGCGATGGCGTTGGGGGTGTCCAGCCGTACCTTGCAACGCGCCTGCCTGGATGCGTTTGGCCTGCCGCCCGTTGCCGTGCGCCGGACGTTGGTGGCGCAGGCCGCGCGCCAGCGTATCGCGCTGGGCGAACCCGCCGCGCGGGTCAGCGCCGAAATGGGGTTTGCCAGCAGCGGCCACCTGGGCCGCCTGCTGCGCGCCGTGGATACCCACGTCGAATTTTCAAAATGTGAAGCCGGCTGACTTCGGCTGCGACAACGGCTAGGATGAGCCTTCCCATCAACAGGAGGCACCATGGATTGTTCAGTCGAAGGAAAGATCGCATTCGCCGACGGCCACTCGTACCACTTCGCCACGGTGGATGCGGCGCTGGCGTTCGCCGAGTGCGTCAAAAGCAGCGGCAATCCCGGCCAGTGCGCGGCCACCCATGGCAGCACCAGCCGGGTCAAGCTGGAAGACGTGCAGGCGCAGGAAGAGGCCGAGCGGCGCGAAGACGACGGGCCGGCGCCCTGACGCCCAGTACGCCCGGCTGGGCGGCCGCCCGCGCGGGCCGTTTGGCCCGTACGAGGACGATCCCCGCGGCGGCTTCATGCACAAGCCGGCCGTCGCCCAGGCGGATGAGGCCGGTACGCAAGACGCGTCGTGTCAGCCGGTGGCCAGCTCAAAGACCTTGTAGATCACCATGCCCACCGCCACCAGCAGGTAGGCGCGCAGCACGCCCATCCACAGGCGGTGCGTGGCGGACAGGGACAGCGGTTTGAGCTGATGCAGCGGCGGCATGCGCCAGTGATTGCGCAGGGCTTTGCTGACGGCCGGGTCCGCCGGGACGCGATCGCGGCGGGTCCGCTGTCCGAAGAACTGGGCGGCGACCGTGACCACGGCGCCTGCGGCCGAACCGCCGGCAAGGATCCACGTGATGACCCGCCCCGAGATGTCGGGCCACATCACGGCGGCCGTGAGAATGATGGACAGCATTACCAGCACCGACACGATCACACCGGTAAAGAGATTGGTGATGCGCGAATTCACCCATGGCCCCAGCACCGCCTTGTCATTGCACAGCAGCAGGAGAAACACGGAGGCGCTGGGCAATAGCACGCCCGCCAGGGTCTGGACGGCGTTGGTCAGCAGCCCCAGCGGCACGCCGGGGATCAGCACCAGCGCCGCGGCGCCCGCGATCAACAGCCCGTAGACGGCATAGAAAGCCTTGGCGTCGGTGGGCTTGCGGTGCAGGGAATGCTTCAGGCTCAGCACGTCGGCCACGGCGTAGGCGGTGGATAGCGAGACCGCCGCCGCGCCGATCAGGCTGGCATCGAGCAAGGTGACGGCGAACAGCACGCCGGCCAGGCGGCCGTGCGTGTTAGCGATGGCCGATGCGACCGCGCCCGCATCCTGGAAGTTGCCGAAATCCGGGCTGCCGGCAAAGGTCGCGGCCGAAACGGCAATGATCGCGATCGCGCCGATGATGACCAGCGCGATGCCCAGCCACAGGTCGGCGCGCTCATACGAGATGAAGCGGGGCGTCACGCGCTTGTCGATGACGTAGCTTTGCTGGAAGAACAATTGCCACGGGGCGACGGTGGTGCCGACGATGCCGATGATGAGCAGCATGACATCGCTGAATTTGCCGCCCTCGGGCAATCCGGGAATCAGGAAGTCCCGTCCGATCTGCGCGGCGGGCGGATGCACCATGAGAAGCAGGGGCACCAGCAAGAGGCTGCCGAAAACCAGGACCAGCGAAAAGCGCTCGAATTTTCGGAAGTCGCCGGTACTGACCGCCAGCATGACCAATGCCGCTGCCGCGGCCACGCCGAGCAGTTTGGGGATGCCCAGGAAATCCAGCGCCAGGGTGATGCCGATGAATTCGGTGACGATGGTCAACGCATTCAGGACAAACAGGTCGATGGCGCTGAAGGCGCCCCAGAATTTTCCGAACCGTTCCAGGATCAGGCGAGCGTGGCCCACCCCCGTGACGGCGCCCAGCCTGAGCACCATTTCCTGGTTCACATACAGCACGGGTATCAGCAGCGCCAGTGTCCACAGCAGTGTCGTGCCGTAGTTCTGGCCGGCCTGTGCGTAGGTGCTGAACGCCCCGGCATCGTTGTCGCCAACCATTACGATCAGGCCTGGCCCCAGAATGGCCAGCAGCGTTCGGAACCGGTGCCACCAGTTCTTGCGGCGGGCGACGTCGCCTTCCTTGATGGTGCCGAAGGCCCCTCGAATATCACCGATATGCGCGTCGTCCAGGACCGCGACGTCTTTCGCTTTCTTCAACATGAATCACATTCCCAAGCATTTACCTGCTGCATCTAATGCCACGTCATGCAGGGAAATGGGGATTCGTCCAGCAAAAGGGGGGCTATCGCGCTCGCATCTCCCGGTTATGGGATTGCCCGCGACGCTCCGCTCGCGCACCACCGCGCGCACGGCGATGGAACACCGTGCACGAGGCAGTATCTGAAAGCCCTGCAATCAATGGCGCCGAAATTGACAATCGACGACTGTCATCGTCTGACATAGATCTCCTGGTGTGCACAACCCGCGCAAGAAGGCAGGTTGGGTCGCCCTTTACGACGACTGCGCGATTGCAAACTATGGAGTCACTCTAGAGTCAAGGCTTTTTATTGATGAGGGGAAAGAGGCCGCTCAGCGCGGCAGCGCCACGCAAAACCGGGTGATGTCGTCGCGCGATTCGGCGTTGATGCGGCCGCCGTGCGACAGCACGATCTGCTGGGCGATGAACAAACCCAGGCCCAGGCCGTGGTGCCCGCTGGCCGGACGCGCGCCGCTGCGAAACGGGTTGAACAGGTGCGGCAGCAGCTCGGGCGGGATGGTGCCGCCATTGCTGACGGTGACGACCACTTCGTCCGCCGCCGTACCGTCCACGTCGACGCGCACCGGCGCCTCGCGGGTGCCGTGGTGCAGGGCGTTGCCCAGCAAATTGGCCAGCACCTGGGCCAGGCGTTCGCCGTCCCAGTTGCCGCTCAGGTCGCCCTTGAAGCTCGATTCGATCTGACGCTCGGCAAAGCCGGTGCGCAGTTCGTCCAGCGTACGATTGACCAGGCTTTCCAGGTCGAACCGCGTGGGGGCCAACGTCAGGCCGCCTGCCTGGCGGATGCGGGTCACGTCGAGCAGGTCTTCGATCAGGCGGCTCATGCGTTCACTGCTTTGCAGCATGCGTTGCGACAGGCGGGCCACGCGTACGTCATCGCTCTGGCGCTGCAGTAGCGATGCGCCCATGACGATGGCTTGCAGCGGCGTGCGCAGGTCGTGGCTCAGCACGGCCATGAACATCTCGTTCACGCGCAGCGCCTCGGTGCGCTCTTCCAGCTGCTGCGCCAGCGCGCGCCGGCGTTCGTGTAGCTCGAAGAATACGTTGGCCTTGGTCTTGAGCATGTACGGGTCGATGGGCTTGTACAGGAAGTCCACCGCGCCGCTTTCGTAGCCGCGGAATTGCCAGTTGTGCTCGCGCGAACCCGCGGTGATGAAGATCAGGGGAATGTGGCGGGTGCGTTCGCTGCCGCGAATCAATTCGGCCAGTTCGAAGCCGTTCATGTCGGGCATCTGCACATCCAGCAGCGCCAGCGCCACGTCCGGATGGGTCAGCAGCAGCTCCAGCGCCTGCGGGCCGGACTGCGCCTTCAGCACGTCGACGCGGTCGCTCGCCAGCAGGGCTTCCAGCGCGATCAGGTTCTCTGGCACGTCATCGACCAGCAGGCACTTGATACGGGCGTCCGGGGTTTTGGCAGGTGTCAGGATCATGATGTCAGAAGGGGTTGGGGGTCAGGCCGATGCGTGGGCAACTGCGTGAACAACGTGGCGATTTCCTCAAGCGTCAGGGCGGGCAGCCCCGGTGTACGCGCCAGGGCGGCCTCGGGCATGGTCGGCATGAACGCCGTGGCCGGCGCCTGGACCAGTGCGTGGCCGCCCACGGCATGGATCGCGGCCAGGCCATCGGCGCCATCTTCGTTGGCACCCGACAGCAGCACGCCGAGCAGCCGCCGGCCATAGCAGTCGGCGGCGGAATGGAACAGCACGTCGATGGACGGCCGCGAGAAGAACACCGGCGGGTCGATGGACAACGCCAGACGCGGACCCGTGTCCACCAGCAGGTGGTAGTCGGGCGGCGCGAAATACAGATGGCCCCCCAGCAGCGGCTGCTGGTCTTCGGCTTCCTGCACGGGCAGGGCGCAGCGGTCGCGGAAGATCTCGACCAGCAGGCTGCGGCGGTCGCGCGGCAGGTGCAGCACGACGATCACCGCGGCCCGCAGGCCGGCGGGCAGCGCAGGCAGCAGGACGTTCAAGGCGTCGATGGCCCCTGCCGAACCGCCGATGACGATCGCGTCCCAAGGACCGTCGGACGGCACTTGGGGCAGGGGGGCGGCCGCGTTCGAGCTCACAGGCCGGCCTTCTTGCGATAGATGCGGTCCTGCGGCACGAAGTCGTCGAAGTTCCCGGCCTGCGCCGAGAAGCGGATCGACTCGCGTGACCCCAGGCCCATGAAACCGCGATGCACCAGCGCATTGTGGAACAGGCCGAGCGCGCGGTTCTGCAGGTCGCGTTCGAAATAGATCAGCACGTTGCGGCAGGACACCAGGTGCACTTCGGCGAAGACGCTGTCGGTGGCCAGGCTGTGGTCGGAGAACACCATGTGTTCGCGCAGCGCCTTGTCGAACATGACCCGGCCGTAGCGCGCGGTGTAGTAGTCGGACAGCGAACTGCGGCCGCCGGACTGGGCGTGGTTCGCGGTGAAGGCAGCCACACGTTCCAGGTCGTAGACGCCTTGTTCGGCGGCGCGCAGCGCATGCGGGTTGATGTCGGTGGCGTAGATCAGCGTGCGGTCCAGCAGGCCTTCTTCATGCAGCAGGATGGCCAGCGAATAGACCTCTTCGCCCGCGCTGCAGCCGGCCACCCACACCTTGATCGACGGATAGGTGCGCAGGATCGGAATCACCTCGTCGCGCAGCGCCAGGAAATAGCTGGGGTCACGGAACATGTCGCTGACCTGCACCGTCAGGAACTGCAGCAGGCCGGTGAAAACCGCCGGTTCGTGCAGCACGCGATCTTGCAGCTGCGACAGGGTCTTGCAGCCGAACTGACTCAACGCGCTGCGCAGGCGCCGCTTGAGCGAGGCCTGGGCATACGCCCGGAAATCGTAGTGGTACTGGTGATAGATCGCATCGAGCAGCAGCCGCTGCTCGATGTCTTCGATATGGGCACGGTTCCGGTGAGGCATGGTCGTGGCCGCCCGTTATTTGCGCATCCAGACGCGCACCAGCGACAGCAGGCGTTCCACGTCCAGCGGTTTGGCGATGTAGTCGTTGGCCCCGGCCGCCAGGCATTTTTCCTGGTCGTCCTTCATGGCCTTGGCGGTCAGCGCAATGATCGGCAGGCGGCGCCATTCGGGCCGGGTGCGGATCTCGCGCATGGCCGTGTAGCCATCCATCTCGGGCATCATGATGTCCATCAGCACCAGGTCGATCGTGCGGTGGCCGTTGGCGCCTGCGCGCTCCAGGGCAGACAGGGCTTCCAGGCCATTGCGGGCGATCTCCACGTGCAGGCCGGTGGGTTCCAGGATGCTGGACAGCGCGAAGACGTTGCGTACGTCGTCTTCCACCACCAGCACCGTGCGGCCTTCCAGCGCGGTGTCGCGGCTGCGGGCAAGCTCAAGCATCTGGCGATGCTGCGGCGGCAGGTCGGCTTCGACCTGATGCAGGAAAAGCGTGACCTCGTCGAGCAGGCGCTCGGGCGAGCGCGCATCCTTGATGATGATGGACTTGGAAAAGCGGCGCAGGTGCTGCTCTTCGTCGAGCGACAGCGCGCGGCCGGTGTACACGATGACGGGCGGGAACGACACGCTGTCCTGCTCGGCCATTTGCTGCAGCAGGTCGTAGCCGCTCATGTCGGGCAGGTTCAGGTCCATCACGACGCAGTCGTAGGTGGTGTCGCGCAGCAGGTTCAAGGCGGCGGTGGCGGTGGCGGCCGGTACGATCTGCACGCCGTCGCGCGCCAGCAGCTCGCGCACGCTTTCACGCTGGCGGTCGTCGTCCTCGACCACCAGCACGCGCCGCACGTTCTGCGTGAACTTGGCTTCCAGGCGTTGCAGCGCATGGATCAGCTCTTCGCGCTTGACCGGCTTGAGCGCGTAGCCGACGGCGCCGCGGCCCAGGGCCTCTTGCGAGTAATCGGCCACCGACACGATGTGCACGGGGATGTGGCGGGTGTTGGGATTGCGCTTGAGCTGGTCCAGCACGCCCAGTCCCGAGAAATCGGGCAGGTTCATGTCCAGCACGATGGCATCCGGCCGGTGCTGGGCCGCCAGGGCCAGGCCGTCGTTGGCCGTGTGGGCGGCCAGGTGGCCAAAGCCCATTTCGCGCGCCAGGTCGCCCAGGATGTCGGCGAAACGTTCGTCGTCCTCGATGACGAGGATGGTGCGGCCGGAAGCCGGGCCTGCACTTGCGATGGGCGCCGGGATCGTGTCCGCTGCCGTCTGGGCAGTGGTCGGCATGGCGGCCGGCACGACAGGCTCGGCCCTCGGCATGGCAACCTCGAACGGCGCCGGCGCCGTCTGGACCGGCGATGTGGCCTGCAGGCGCAGCGGCACCAGCAGCGTGAACACGCTGCCTTTGCCGGGCGCGCTGACCAGGGACAGCGTGCCGCCCAGCAGCTTGGCCAGGTCGCGCGAGATCGACAGGCCCAGGCCCGTGCCGCCATGCTTGCGGTGCGTGCTGCCGTCGGCCTGGCGGAAGGCCTCGAAGATCAGTTCCTGCTGATCGGCCGCGACGCCGATGCCGGTGTCCTGCACCGCGAACGACAGCATGTTGCGCGGCGCGCGCGATACCTTCAGCGCCACGGTGCCCTGCTCGGTGAATTTCAGGGCGTTGGACAAGAGGTTCTTGAGCACCTGGCCCAGGCGCTGCGGGTCGGTGTGCAGCGTGGCCGGCACGTCCGGGGCGATGTCCAGTTCCAGCGCCAGGCGCTTTTCCTGCGCCATGGGCCGCAGCGGGTCCAGCAGCCGCTCCAGCGCGGACGCGATGGAGACTTCTTCGACGTCGACGGTGGCCTGGCCGGCCTCGATCTTGGACAGGTCCAGGATGTCGTTGATCAGTGCCAGCAGGTCGCTGCCCGCGGCGTGGATGGTCTGGGCGTACTTGACCTGGTCGGGGCTCAGGTTGCCCGGCTTGTTGTCGGCCAGCAGCTTGGCCAGGATCAGCGTGGAATTGAGCGGCGTGCGCAATTCGTGGCTCATGTTGGCCAGGAACTCGCTCTTGTACTGGCTGGCCTGGGTGAGCAGCCGCGCCTTGTCGGTCAGCGCGCCTTGCACCCGCAGCAGCTGTTCGGCCTGGGATTCCAGGTTGACGTTGGTCTGTTCAAGTTCGGTCTGCTGCAGCTCCATGCGCGCCTGCGACTCTTGCAGGATACGGCTTTGCTGTTCCAGCTCTTCGTTGCTGACGCGCAGTTCTTCCTGCTGGGTCTGCAATTCTTCGGATTGGCGCTGCGTTTCCGCCAGCAGGGATTCCAGTCGGGTACGGTCCAGGCCCGCGCGAATCGCGGACGCCAGCATTTCCGAGGCGCCTTCGAGCAGGTTGCGCTCGGCATCGCCCACGGCGTGGTTGAACCCCAGCTCGATCACGGCATACACGCGCTCGTTCTGGATGGCGGGCGCCAGCACCAGTTCGGCCGGGTTGGACCGCCCGGTGGCCGAGGTGATTTCGAAGTGGCCCGCCGGCACGTTGCGCACGTGCATCAGCTTGCGCGAGGCGGCGACCTGGCCCGCCAGGCCCTGCGGCGCCGGGATCTTCTGCGCCAGGCGTTCGGGCGGCAGGGCGTAGCCGCCGAACAGTTCCAGTTCGTCGCCGCTGCCGTTGACCACGTAGCCGGCGCCGACGTTGGCATCCAGGTACTGCGCCAGGAAGTCCAGCGCCCGCTTGCCGATCTCGTCCAGGCGCAGGTCGCCCCGCAGGCTCAGGCTCAGGCCCGACAGGCCGGTGGTGACCCAGGCCTGGCGCGCCTTGGCGCGGTATTCGCGGATCGTCATGGCGGCCGACGCCAGGATCAGCACCAGCAGCAGCAGCGATCCGCCCCACGAGTAATAGGCCGACGTCGCGGCGGCCGCGGACCAGGCTTCGCGCTCGTCTTCCAATTGGCCCATCTGCCGCGTGTACAGGTCGCCCACCAGGTCACGCAACCGGTCCATCGCATCCTTGCCGGCATCGGTGCGCACCACCGCCATGGCGCCTTCGACGTCGCCAGCCTTGCGCATTTCGACGGTCTCGCGCAGTTCGCTCAGCTTTTGCTGCGTGATGGCCGAGATGTCGTTGACGATGCGGCGCTGCGCCGAGTCCGTCGACGTGGCCTCTTTCACCAAGGCCAGGCGTTCATCGATCAGGGGCAGCGACCGCACGTACGGCTGCAGATAGGTCAGGTCGCCCGTCAGCAGGTAGCCGCGTTGCCCAACCTCGGCATCCTTGAGCGCCGAGTTGAACAGGCTGAGCTGGCGCAGCGTCTCGGTGACGCGGTTCATGGCGTTGACGGCCTGCACCCGCGTGTCCGCCGACCGCACATTGACGAAGGCGATGACGATGGTAGCCAGCGCCGCCGTCACGAATCCGACCATCAAGGTCTTGGGAACGGTATAGCGGCGGACAGACTGAGACGAATTCGGCATGGGAACGGGTGACCGGGCAGGGAAGGGGGGCGGTGGGCGCAACGATTGTAGGGACGGCGTCGCAACAATCGGCAGCCCCATGAAATATACAGGGGACGGACGTGATAGTTTCGTCCGGATACAATTACTACACACATGAACGACGAGCGTGACCTAGCATTCGCCCATTCACGCCCCACCAATCTCTAGTGCCTGCCGCCAGGACGCCCAGACGTGCCAACGCGGCAGTGCCGGCCACAGAACCATCATGAAAAAAATCCTCCTGGTCGACGACCAGCCCGCCCTCGTCGCCCTCATGGGCGAATTCCTCACCGGCGAAGGCTATGCCGTCACCACGCATACCGACGGCCTGACGGCGCTGCAGCAGATGCTGAGCCTGCGTCCGGACCTGGTCATCACCGATTTCTCGATGCCCGGCATGGATGGCGGCGCCCTGCTGACCGCCATGCGCGAGAACGCCTATCTCAGCGAGACGCCAGTGCTGGTGCTGAGCGGTCGCCCCGAACATGAGATTGCCGCGGCCTGCGGCGATCGCGCGACCCTCATGCGCAAGCCGGCCGAGCCGCTGGATGTGCTGGCGGCCGTGCGCCGCCTGCTGCCGGAAGCCGTGGTGCCGTCGCGTCATCGCGCCCGCCCGGACATCCTGGCCAGCGCCGCCGGCCACGCGGCCAATGGCCCCGCGGTGCTGGTCGCCTAGCGCGCCAGCCCGGCGAACTTGCAACTTTTCTTCACGGCGCTCAGCGAGCGCCGGCGGCTTCCAGCTGCCTGGCGATCGCGTCCTGCCCGCGCTGGCGGGCATGCCATAACGGGCTGCGTCCATCGCCATCGGCCAGGTTCACGTTGGCCCCGGCCTTGAGCAACTGCGCCACCACGGCCTGGTGATCCGGCCCGCCGTCGCTCAGGATGATGGCTTCCAGCAGCCCGGTCCAACCCAGCCGGTTGACGTGATCGGGGTCGACGCCGGCTTGCAGCAATATCCGCACGGTGTCGACCAGGCCACGCTCGCACGCGGGAATCAGCGCGGTGCCGCCATAGCGGTTGGTGCTGCGCAGGTCGGCGCCATGGCGCAGCGTCTGCGCCAGGATGCCGTTGTGGCCGCGCGCGCCGGCATACAGATAGGCGCTGTCCTGCATGCGGTTTTTGGCGTTGACGTCGGCCCCCGCGTCCATCAACGCGGTGGCCGCGGCCTCGTGGTTGGCCAGCGTGGCGCGCAGCAGGGGCGTATTGCCCTCGCCGTCGCGCGCTTCCAGTGGCGCACCCTGCGCCAGCAGGGCCTTGACCCGTACGGCGTCGCCGTCGGCCGCGGCCCGCAGCAGGTCGACGCCGGCGTCGCCCGGCGCTGCCGCGCCGCTTTCCGCGACCGCCAGCAGGGCAGCCGCCATGAATGTGCGCCAGGAACGGATGATGGACATGCGGGCGAGCCTCCTTGTGATGACTGAATCGTGCCCTCGATTATGCCGTCACGGCGCGCAGTGTCACGGATGCAGCGCCATCCCCTTCACCGTCTTGTCCACCGCTTTCTTGGGCCCGCGCACCGCGATGCCGACCAGGTTCATGTTGGCAGCGTCTTCCGCGCGGAAGACCTCGCGGTTGGCTTCGTCGTGGCCCGTGGCGAACATGGCTTGGATGAAGGGCACGACCGTGAGTTCGCGTTCGCGGGCCGTGCGGTGCGCGCCTTGCAGGCCGGCCAGGTCGCCTTCGAACACCAGGATCGGCTGCACCGACATGCTGGCATAGGGGTGCCCCGTGGCGTCCACGTAGGGCGCGCCCAGCATCTCGGGCGCGGCGGACGCCAGGCCGGTGGACAGGAAGGCCACCACATTCAGGCGCTGCCACGTGGCCAGGTCGTTACGGACGATGATGGCAACTTTGGTATCAAACACGTCAAGACTCCGCTAGGGGAAAAGCGCCCATGGTGGCGCAGTGCCCCCGCGAGGGTCTAGAACGTTTGTGCGCTGTGCCGGTACTTCGCCGGGGTGATGCGGTAGGCGCGCTTGAACCAGCGGCCCAGGTGGCTCTGGTCGGCAAAGCCGACCTGGGCGGCGACCTCGGCTGGGGCGATGCCGCGGGCCAGCAGCGCACGCGCCCGCCGCAGCCGGGCGTTCACCAGGTAGGCGTGGGGCGCCAAGCCGAATTCGCGGCGGAACTGGCGGGCCAGGGCGTAGCGGTCCATGCCGGAATGCTCGGCCACCTGGTCCATGCTGAGATCAAGCGCCATGTGGGCATCGATGTATTCCTGGGCTCGGCGCGCGCGGGTAGGCGAGGGGCGGGCCGGGGCGATGAGCAGGCGTTCGTGGTCGCCGGCCAAATGCTCGATGAGGGCATCCAGGGCCTCGTCGCGCGCCAGGCGCGGGTCGTCCGGCTCGAAACTGTGCAGGGCCGCGACGATGGCGTTGATCAGCGCGGGCTCGTTGGACAGCGACGCGCGAAACATCGAGAAAGCCTGGCGGCCGGGTTTGCGTTCGCGCCGCTGCATCGCGGCATCGACCCAGGCCAGGGGCAGGTACAGCATCGAATACGTGAACCCCTGCTCGCTGCCGGCATGGCCGTCGTGGACGGCGCCGGGTTCGATCAGCATGGCATTGCCCACCGTGCTGGTGACGATGCGCCTGGCGCACTGGAACTGCTGCACGCCCTGCAGCGTCACGCCCACCAGCATTTCATCGTGGTCGTGCGGATCGTAGGCGTGCCCGCGAAAATGGGCATGCACCACCTCGATGCCCGTCGCGGCATCGCGCCGTACCCGGATCCAGTCGTCTTGAGTCGTCATAACGGAAATTCCCTGCCCGAAAGCAGTCTTGGCGCGCATGAGCGCCGTGGCTGCCCGGCGGCTTGTTCGCCGGGTAGATTACTTGAATAATCGAGGCGGCACGCATCCGCGACATGCCTCAAGGCAAGCAAGGAGACGGTACATGGCAATCCCCGGCAACCCCACGGCGCTGTATCTGGACGACCTGTCAGTGGGGGACACATTCACCAGTGCGACGCATCAGCTGGACGTTGATCAGGTACGGCGCTTCGCCTCGGAATTCGACCCGCAGCCGTTCCACCTGGACGAGGACGCGGCGCGCCATTCCCTGTTCCAGGGGCTGGCGGCCAGCGGCTGGCATACCGTTGCCATCACCATGCGCCTGCTGGTCGACAGCATGCCGCTGGCCGATGGCGTGATCGGCGCGGGGGCTGAGATCAGCTGGGCCCGCCCGACACGGCCGGGCGATGCGCTGCACGTGAAAAGCACGATTCTTTCCATCACGCCGTCGCGCAGCAAGCCGGACCGCGGCATCGTGCTGGTGGAAAGCGTGACGTTCAACCAGGACGGCGATGAAGTGCAGAAGCTGACGAGCAAGGTGGTGAGCTTTCGCCGCAAGTAGCCTGCGATGGCACGGGCATCACGGTTGCAGTGATGCCTGTACTGGGTACAATTCACGATCACTTCTTTTGTTCGAGGGTCTCTTCCCATGCGCCATTGATGCGGCCGTTGTCATGACGGCAAATCTCCACTGCCCCCAACCGCGGGGGAGCTCTTTGCATCTTTGGAAACCCCCTACGCATGGCGAATTTTCATCTCGCCCTGGAAGGCGTTTCATACGCTTTGCCGGATGGCATTTCTCTTTTTTCCGACCTGAACGACACCTTCGACCTGCGCCATACCGGCCTGGTCGGGCGCAATGGCGTGGGCAAGTCCGTCCTGGCCCGCATCCTGGCGGGGCAGGTGACACCGTCACAAGGACGCCGCGTGGCGGCCGGCAGCGTGCACTACCTGGCCCAACAGGTCGACGCCGTGGCGGACGATGCCACCGTGGCCGACCTGGCGGGCGTGCACCGCGTGCTTGCCGCGCTGCGGCGCATCGAGGCCGGCAGCGCGGCGCCCGAAGACTACGATGCGGTCGGTGATCGCTGGGACGTCGCGCGGCAACTGCGGCGGGCGCTGGAACAGCACGGCCTGGCGCATCTGGCTGCGCAGACGCCGGCCCATCTGCTGAGCGGCGGCGAGCGCCTGAAGGCCGCGCTGGCCTGCGTGCTGTATGCCGACCCGGCACCGCAGCTATTGCTGCTGGATGAACCCAGCAACCATCTGGACCTGCCGTCGCTGCAAGCGCTGGAGAAGATGCTGTTGCGCTATCCGGGCGCCATGCTGGTCGCTTCGCATGACACGGCGTTCCTGGATAATCTGGCCCTGACGGACCAATTGGTGGCGACGGCCGACGGATGGCGGTTGCTGGGCGTGGGGCGGGGCCACGACTGGAAACAATCGCAACAATAATTTTCGGCTCTCGGCCGCGTGCCATCACGGCCACGAAGGAGCGAACCCCGGTGTGGGCCGCAGACGCATTGGCGTGTCGGGCCTGGACGGCGGCTATGCACCCTGCCGCTGCCCCGGTGGCAGGCGCCGGATCTTGTTTCAGCAGGCAGGCGAGCTATTGCGATCCGACCTCGAATCAGTAGTATGCCGGCTCCATTCAGCTTTCTTTCAAGGACCGAACCATGATGCCATCGCGCCCGCGCCTTGCCCTGTCCGCCCTGGCGCTTACGCTTGCCCTGTCCGGCTGCGTGAACCTGCCGAACTCCAACGGCGAAGGCACCATGGACGATCCGCGCTATGGGCAGCTGCTGGACCTGATCAACGAGGCGCTCAAGGACGACATGGCCGTGGTACTGGTGGCCGACCTGATGCCGCACGCCTCCCTGAAAGACGCCATGACCATGACCCAGTGGACGGGCAACACGGTCTGGATGTTCGAGAAAGACCCGCGAATCACGTTCGGCCGCAAGTTCCAGAACAACTCGCTGAAACGGGACAAGGCGGAAACCTATCTGTTCAGGTCGTTCGAGGTGCACATCCTGCCGCCCGGCAAGTACCTGCTGACCGGCGGCGACGACTACAAGCTCAATGCTCTGCTGGACCAGGTGGGCGCCCCGCGTGGCGCGGTCGGTTCGGGCCGTGGCGCCAACGGCACGGCTTATTTGTCGCCCGAGCTGTACCGCGAGTTCTACAAAGAGACCAACTGGCATGAAGGGTCCACGGGGTCTCAACTGAAGACACGCACGGTCTGCACCGCCGTGCACCGCGGTTCGGGCGCGTGCGTGGCCTGGGGCGAAGAGCAATACACCGAAACCACGCCGGGCGTGCAGGCGGGGTACTACGAGGACACGGCGTACCGGGACATTCCCGCCATCAAGGTGCAAGCGCGCATTCCGCCCAAGCAGGCCCTGGCCAGCTTCACGCTCAAGGGCGGCCAACTGGTGCTGAGCCAGCGCATGCACATGAAGACGCCCAGCTACCAGTACACGCAGTCGGGCTGCCGCGCGGTCGATCCCAAGATGATCGAGTGCCCACTGGAAAACCTGACCGTCTACACCTGGCCGGCGCCGATGGACTTTGCGCAAAAGCTCTTTTCTCAGCGCACCAACATCAGTGACCCGCAGCGCGAGATGCTGTCCCGGATGATTCCCATGCAGATCACGCCGCTGGGCAAGCAGGGCATGCAGGATCCGGTGTGGGGCGTGCCGCTGTCGCGCAAGTAGATGAGCGCGTCCGTGCATACCGAGAACGCGCCGCTTGACGAGGAAGACAAGCGGCTGCTGCGATTGGCCGGCCGCTTCAAGGGGCTGGCGGCAGGGATGAATGTCCTGATGCTCGGACTGCTGTTCGCGCTGGTCATCGCCTGCGTCATGGGTCTGCTCGACAGCGGCATCCGCCGACAGGCAGGCGAGGTGCTGGCGGGCATGCTGATGGCGACCCTCGCGCTGCTGGTGTCCTGTGCGCGTTACCTGCTGCGGCTGCCGCGGTCCTGGCGGCGCGTCAAGCTGGCGTTGCGGGGGCACGTGACCAAGCAGATTGTGTCGGGGGTGGTGACTTCATTCGGCGTTGCCGAGCGCCCAGGCGTCAGCTACGGTTTCGGCGCCGAACGCGTGGACGTCGCCGTGCCGCGATGGAACGATGTCGTGGCCGACACGGGCCGCGGCGCCCGGCCCGCCTTCGCGGCCGGGTTGATCGGCGTGCCGGTGCGCCTGCATCTGCTGACGTTGCTGCCGGAACGCCCGCCGCTGCTGTTGCGGGCGGAGTATCCGTGCAGCGCGGCGGCCACCCTCGCCATCGAGGCCGTGAGCGACGCCGACCGCCAGGAAGTGCGGCAGGAAGAGCTGTTGCTGCGCAAGCTGTTCAACTGGGCCGCCCTGGCCATGCTGGGCGCGAGCGTGTTCGTCGGTCCCCTGATCCTGGCCGTGCCTGTTCTTTTTATCTTGGGGCTGATTCTGGGGATGCCCAGCCCCCGGCTCAAGCGGGCCGTCTACAAGCATGGCGTGCGCGGCGTCGTCGAGGAGAGCCTGGTCTACCGCCTGCGGCATGGCACGTCCACGCCGCTCATCGTGCACAACTACCGGATTGGTGGCGTGCTGTACGAGACTTCGTACGGCGGCGACCCGGTGCCGCCCGGGCAGCGCGTGGCGTTCGAATTCCTGGACATGGGCAAGGCCGGCCTGCATCCGTTGTTTTTTCGGGTGGAAGACGAAGCGGGGCCGGCCATCAACCAAACGTAAACGCATACGCCGACACTCCCGGGGCCAGGAATTCAATGGCGAATGTGTGGTCGGCCGACGCGTCCTGCTGGCGGACCAGCTGGTACAGGCGCTGCTCGGTCACGGTGCCGGTGCCGTCGGCGGCGACATCCATGCCGTGGTCGTTGCCGGGCGGCTTGCCGTCGATGGTGATCTTGAAGCGTACCGGCTTGCCGTCGGCGTCGGGGCCCAGCACCAGGTGCAGGTCGCGGGCGTGGAAGCGGTAGACGAGGCGGCCGCTGCCTTGGGCCAGCGTCGAGCGTTCGGCGCCGATGCGCCAGGCGCCGTCGAGCGCCCAGTGGTTCAGGGCCAGCTCGGCCGGCGCGGTGTAGGCGACCGGCGTGTCGGCGACGAACTTGTCGCGGGTTGCGAAACCTTCGGCGCGGTCGTAGCCCAGGTAGGTTTCCGGTGAACGGACCTCGGCCGAATCGGCCGACGCCTGGATGCCTTGCGCCTGCACGGTCGCCAGGCCCGCATCCACGTTGGAGGCGCCGGCTTCGCGCAGCAGCTGCTGGATCACGCGTTCGGATTGGTCGTATTCGCCTTCACCGAAGTGGTGATAGCGGATGCGCCCTTGCGCGTCGATGAAGTAGTGCGCCGGCCAGTATTGGTTGCCGAAGGCCTTCCAGATGGCGTAGTTGTTGTCGATGGCGACGGGGTAGGTCACGCCCAGCTGCCTGGTAGCGCGCGTGACGTTGCCGATGTCGCGTTCGAAGGCGAATTCGGGGGCGTGCACGCCGATGACCACCAGGCCCTGGTCGCGGTACTTCTGCGCCCAGGCTTCGACGTAGGGCAGCGCGCGCAGGCAGTTGATGCACGAGTATGTCCAGAAGTCGACCAGCACGACCTTGCCGCGCAGTTGCTCGGCCGACAAGGGCGGCGAGTTCAACCACTGCACCGCGCCTTCCAGCGGCGGCAGGGTGCCTTCGACGGGCAGCGTATCGCCGGTGCTTGCCGTGGTGCGGGGCGCAGCCGAATCGGGGGCGGCGCCCAGGCGGCCGATCAGGGCCTGTTCGAGATTGCCCGTGGACGCGGTTGACAGCTGCGTCAGCACGCCGGTGTCCCAGCCCAGTGCAATGGCCGCGGCGCCGGCCAGCATCAATACGCCCAGGCCGCGCCGGATCCATTCACCCGCGCCCAGCGAACGCTTCATGGCGGCGAAGACTCTGCCGCCCAGCAAGAGCGCGCAGGCCAGCGACGTGGCGGCACCCAGCGCGTAGGCCAAGAGCAGCAAGCTTGTGCTGAGGCTGGCGCCTTGCAGGGCGGCGCCGGTCAGCACCAGCCCCAGGATCGGCCCGGCGCAGGGCGCCCACAGCAGGCCGGTGGCGATGCCCAGCAGGAACGAGGTCCTGGGGTGGGGTTCGGTCTCGTTGCCCGCCGCGCTGGTCAGGCGGTTGCCGGCATTGACCAGGGGATGCGTCAGCCGTTCGGCCAGGCGCGGAAACAGCAGCGTCAGCCCGAAGATGACGACCAGCGCCAGGGCCAGCCAGCGGCCATATTGGTTGGCGGCCACGACCCAGCCACCGCCCACGGCCGCCAGCGAGGCCACCAGGGCGAAGGTGACGGCCATGCCCGCCAGCAGCGGCAGCCCGCTGCGCACGAAGGATTGGCCGGCGCGCGAGAAAACGAAGGGCAGTACGGGAAGGATGCAGGGGCTGAGGATGGTCAGCACGCCGCCCAGGTAGGCAAGGAGAAACAGCAGCATGGTCGGTCCGGCTTGTGATCGAAGGTTATGGCTTGCGGGACGCCGGCATCCATCAGGATGCCGCCGCGTTTGCCACAGCATAAGATCGCAGCCGTACCGGGACTTTCACGCAAATCTAAAATTTTCGTGAAGATTGCGGCGGCTCGCCGCCTGCCGGACGGGGGTCTGGATTACGGCTGCGCGACGATGCGCACGTGTACCGGCGCGCCGCGCGAGACCGAGCCATAGATGGGGCAGATGCGCAGGTATTCGCCGACCAGCGCGTCGGCCCGGGCCTGGCTCACGCCCGTCAGGGTGAAGGTCAGGTCGATGCCCGCATAGTGTCCCGGTTCGGCGCCCTCGGTTTCCGAGGCGCCGGTGACCGTCACGCCCGCCAGGGGCCAGCCTTGTTCCTTGGCATGCGACTCGATCACGGCGTGCGCGCAGGTGGCCAGCGCCGCCAGCAGCAGTTCGCCGGCCAGCCAGGCCTGGCCAGGTCCGCCGCGCGAGGCGGTGGCGTCGGCGACCAGGTGCTGGTCGCGCGCGGAAAGCAGATAGCGGCCGGCCTGGCCGATGGTGGTGCTGGATACGTGAGGCATGGCGTGGCCTTGGGAGCAAGAAGCGGGAGGGGTCAGGCGGCGGGACGCGGCAGGCGCAGGTGGTCGCGCAGCGTTTCACCTTCGTAGTCGGTGCGGAACAAGCCGCGGCGCTGCAGTTCGGGCACGGCCAGCCCTACGAAGTCTTCGAGACTGCCGGGCACGTAGGGTGCCTGGACCATGAAGCCGTCGCAGGCGTCGGCGCGGAACCATTGCTCCATGCGGTCGACGACCGTGGCGGCATCGCCGATGAAGTCGCGCAGGGTGCCCACGCCATAGCGGTGACCCAGCTGCGACAGGCTCAGACCCTGCTTGCGCGTGAGTTCAGCGACTTCCTTGTAGTGGCCCTGAACGCCGGGGACTTCCATGTCGGGCAGGATCTCGTCTTGCGGAAATTGCGACAGGTCGATGTCCAGGTGGTACGACAGCGTCGACAGGCCGGCTTGCGGCGTGGACAGTTGATTGAGCAGGTCGTCGGTGGCTTGCGCTGCGGCGGCGGTCGCGCCCACGATCGGCACGATGCCCGGCAGGATCTTCAGATGGCCGGGGTCGCGTCCGTGCGACACGGCACGCGCCTTCATCTCTTGGTAGAACGCCTGCGCGGATTCCAGCGATGAATGGTTGACGAAGATCACGTCGGCCCATTTGGCGGCGAAGTCGCGGCCGCGGCCCGATGCGCCGGCCTGGATGAAAACCGGCCGGCCTTGCGGCGGGCGGCTGACGTTGAGCGGGCCCTGCACGCGGAAATAGGCGCCTTCGTGGTGGATCGCGCGCACCTTGGCCGGGTCGGCAAACAGCGGCGCCGCCTTGTCGCGCACCACCGCGCCATCCTGCCAGCTGTCCCACAGCTGGCAGGCGATGTCGACGAATTCGTCGGCGCGGTCATAGCGTTCTTCGCGCGACAGCTGTTCGCTGCGGCCGAAGTTGGCGGCTTCGGCCTGCTGGAACGACGTGACGATATTCCAGGCGGCGCGACCCGCGCTCAGGTGGTCCAGCGTGGCCAGGGATCGCGCCACGGCAAAGGGTTCGAAGTACGAGGTGGAAATGGTGCTGGCCAGGCCGAGCCGTTCCGTGGCCGCAGCCACGGTCGCCAGCACGATCTGCGGTTCCAGCCGCAAGGCGCCCAGCGCGCCGTAGCGCAGCTGGCTGTCCAGGCTGTCTTCAAAACGCTGCGGCACCGCCAGGATGTCGGCCAGGAACAGCAGGTCGAACTTGCCGGCTTCCAGCAGGCGGCCCAGCTTGGCGTAGTAGCGCGGCGAAAGAATGTCGGTGTCGGCATCGGGATGACGCCAGCCCCCATGGTTGCCCGACACGGGGCCGGCCTGCACGAAGGCGGCCAGGTGCATCTGGCCTTGGGATTGATAGTGGGACATGGGGCGGCGTGTGCGCGTAGAGACAGGAAGAGGAACTGCGCTGAAAATTATAGGGATGAAAAACATGTCTTCCGGCTATTAGCGAATAACGCAGCAGTCTTTGCGTCGGCGTGCGCCAGGCGCGACACTGGCGCCTTTCGCGTTGCAAGCGCAGCGCCGTGTTTTCTTTGCCTGGTTGCCCCTTCATGTTCAAATCTTTGCGCCGTGCGCTTGCCGCCAGCCTGGTTCTGTGCGCGGCTAGCGCCCACGCCGACAGCATCAAGCTGGGCACCATTCTTTCCACCACCGGACCCGCCGCCTTCCTGGGCGAAGACATGAAAGATGGCATGCAGATCGCCATCGACGAGATCAACGCGGCAGGCGGCATCAACGGCAAGAAGATCGACTGGGTCTTCTACGACGCCGAAAGCCAGACCGCCAAGGCCCTGGCCGCGACGCGCCGCCTGCTGTCGCAGGACAAGGTCGACATCCTGGTGGGCGGCGGCAACATGAGCGGCATCGCGCAGGCCATGGTGCCGCTGGCTCAGCAGGCGCGCACGCCGTTCATTTCCACCGAAGGCGCCGCCACCATCGCCAGCCCCGCCAAGGAGCGCGAGTGGGTCTTCAAGAGCACGGTGGACGACAGCCAGGTGTTCGCGCGCCTGGCCGACTACTTCAAGAAGAACGGCATCACCCGCATTACCCTGCTGCACGACACCAGCGGCTTCGGCCAGGCCGCCGCCGACGCGTTGCGCGCCTTTGCCCCGGGCCATGACCTGCAAGTGAGCTACGAGGCGTTCGCGCCGTCGGACACCGACCTGACGCCGCAGCTCACGCGCATTCGCGCCAGCGACACGCAGGCCATTTTGTGCTGGACGGTGACGCCGGCCGGTGTCATCTTTATGCGCCAGGCCAAGCAACTGGGCCTGGCCGACCGCAAATTGATACACAGCTACGGCTTCGTGTCGCAGCGCTACATGGAACTGGCGGGCGCCGATGCCGACAACGTCCTGCTGGTGTCGGTGAAATTCCCCGTGGGCGCCGACCTGCCGGACGACGATCCGCTCAAGGCCCGCATCGCGGCGTTGACGGAAAAATTCCAGGCCAGGTTCAAGCGTGCGCCGAACCAGTTCGTGGCGCAGACCTACGACGCCATCAACCTGGCCGCGCGCGCATTGGCGCAAGGGCCGGAAAAATCCAAGGTACGCGGCGCCCTGGAAGCCACGCAGCAATACCCCGGCGTGGGCGGTGTGTTCAATTTCTCGGCCGACAGCCATTCGGGTCTGGCCAAGAGCGACATCGTGCTGATCAACTGGAAAGACGGGCGCTTTCACCTGGCCGACTACCGCTGACGCCATGCCCGACGCGCAATTGATCCAGCTGCTGCTGGCAGGGCTGGGCACAGGGGGCATCTACGCGCTGGTCGCGGTGGGCTTCAACATCATCTTCAAAAGCACCGGCGCGCTGAATTTCGCCCAGGGCGAATGGGTGATGATGGGCGGCCTGTTCGCCGCCGTAGCTGCTGCTGACCTGCCGGTGTGGCAGGCCTGCCTGTTGGCCACTGCCGCGGTTTCCCTGGTGGGCTGGCTGTCTGACCGCATCGTGATCCGGCCGCTGCGCAACCCGACGCCGCTGACCCTGACTTTGGTATCGGTGGGGCTGGCCATCGCCAGCAAGAGCCTGGTGATGCTGACCCTGGGCAAGAACCCGCAGGGCTACCCGGGCCTTTCCGGCGACCGCAAGCTGGATGTGCTGGGCGCGCATGTGGAGGCGCAGACCGTGTGGATCCTGGCGATCACGCTGGTGCTGATGCTGCTGACCCATCTCTTCTTCGCGCATACCCGCTACGGTACGGCCCTGCGCGCGGCCTGCGCCAACCCCGACGCCGCTGCCCTGGTCGGCATCAGCCATCGTGGCGCCATCGCGGCATCGTTCGCGCTGGCCGCGCTGTATGGCGGACTGGCCGGCGCCATCATCACGCCGATGACATTGATGTCTTACGACAGTGGCGCCATGCTGGGCTTCAAGGCTTTCAGCGCAGCCATGCTGGGCGGGCTGGGCAATCTGTACGGCGCGCTGCTGGGCGGTTTGCTGCTGGGCGTGCTGGAAACCACGATCGGTGGTTACCTGACCACACAGTTCAAGGATGGCGCGGCCTTCCTGGTGCTGCTTCTGATTCTGACCGTGCGCCCGCAGGGGCTGTTGGGGCGTCCCGATGTCGTCAAGGTCTGATGCGCGCTTGGACGCGCGGGCGGCGGGCGCCAGCCTGCGCGTGCTGGGGCTGACCTGGCTGGCGCTGGCTGTCTGGCCGTGGCTGGCGCCCAATGACTATCTGGTCAGCCTGGGCGGCAGCTTCTTCATCAACCTGCTGCTGGTGCTGAGCCTGAACCTGCTGGTGGGCTATGCCGGCCAGATTTCGCTGGCGCACGCGGGCTTCTTCGGCCTGGGCGCCTATGCCAGCGGTATCCTGGCGACCCAGTTGGGCTGGAGTCCATGGGCCGGCCTGCTGGCGGCGCCGCTGCTGTGCGCCGCCGTCGCCGGGGTCGTTGGGGTGCCCACCTTGCGGCTGCGCGGCCATTACCTGGCCATGGCAACCCTGGGCTTGAACGCCATCCTGTCGGTGCTGTTCGTGGGGCTGGTCGGCCTGACCGGCGGGCCCAACGGCCTGATCGGCGTGCCGTCTTTTGCAGTGGGGTCGCTGGACCTGGGCGCGCCGGCGGCATTCTTCTTCCTGGCCTGGACGGTGGCCGGCCTGGCGATGCTGGGATTGCGCAACCTGGCGCAGGCCCGAGCCGGGCGGGGCCTGCGGGCGCTGGCTGCCAGCGATATCGCGGCAGCCTGCATGGGCGTGCCGGTGCTGCGCTACAAGCTGACCGTGTTTGCGCTGAGCGCGGCGCTGGCCGGCGTGGCGGGGTCGCTCTACGTGCACCAGAACAACTACGCGTCGCCCGAGACGTTTTCATTCTTCAATTCGGTGCTGCTGCTGGTCATGGCCGCCATCGGCGGGTTGGGCCGGTACTGGGGCGGATTTCTGGGCGCCTTGCTTTACACCGCGCTGCCCGAGCTGATGCGCAGCATCCACGATGCCGAACTGCTGGTGTTCGGCGTGGCCATGATCCTGGTGGTGGGCTATCTGCCAGCCGGCCTGGCGGGTGCGCTGGAAGGCTTGCGCAAGCGGCGCGGGGACGCGCCATGACGGCCCTGTTGCAAGCGCAGGGCATCAGCCTGGCATTCGGCGGATTGCAGGCGCTGGACGACGTGGCCTTGACGGTCCAGCCTGGCGAGATCCATTCGGTGATCGGCCCCAACGGCGCCGGCAAGTCCACGCTGTTCAACGTCCTGACCGGCGTGGCGCGGGCCGATGCCGGCACCATCACCTTGAATGGCGAGCGCATCGATCCGCTGCCTTCACATCTGCGCGTGACGCGCGGCATGGCGCGAACCTTCCAGAACCTGCAGATATTTCCCGAACTGACCGTGCTGGAAAACGTGCTGGTCGGGCGTCATGCCCGCACGCGCAGCGGCTTCCTGCAGGGGATATTGGGCACGCCGGCGGTGCGGCGCGAACGCGAGGCCGATATCGACATCGGCATGGCCAACCTGGCCCGCATGGGACTGGCGCCGCGCGCCGGGCAGCGTGCGGGCAGCCTGAGCTATGGCGATGCCAAGCTGATGGAGATTGCGCGGGCAATGGCGTCAGAGCCGCTGCTGCTCTTGCTGGACGAACCCATGGCGGGTCTGCCGGCTGACGCCGTGGCTCGCGTCGTCGAAGCGATTCGGGGCTTGAATCAGGCTGGCGTGGCGGTGCTGCTGGTCGAGCACAACGTGCGCGTGGTCATGGCCCTGTCACACCGGGTGGTGGTGCTGAACAACGGCCGCCGCATCAGCGAAGGCGCGCCAGCGCAGGTACGCCAGGACCCCGCCGTGATCGAAGCCTATCTGGGGGTGCCGGCCGATGCCGCTTGAAGTGCGTGGCCTGACGGCCGACATCGGCGCCGTGCGCATCCTGCACGGGTTGGACCTGGACGTGGCGAGCGGCTCGGCCGTGGCCCTGATCGGGAGCAACGGCGCCGGCAAGTCGACCCTGATGCGCGCCATCGCCGGCTTGCTGCGGCCCGTGGGCGGATCCCTCCTGTATGACGGTACGGACCTGGCGCGGTTGCGCGCCGACAGGATCGTGCGGGTGGGCCTGGCGTTGGTGCCCGAGGGTCGGCAGATCTTCGCGCCGCTGACCGTGCGGGAAAACCTGCTGATGGGCGGCTATGCCCGGCGCGACGGTGCGCGTGAACTGGAGCGCGTGCTGGCGGTGTTTCCCAAGTTGGCAAGCCGTTTGCGGCAACTGGGCGGCACGCTGTCCGGGGGCGAACAGCAGATGCTGGCGATCGGCCGCGCGTTGATGAGTTCGCCGCGCCTGTTGCTGCTGGACGAGCCGTCGCTGGGACTTGCGCCCAAAGTGGTCGCGGAAATCTTCGAGGTCATCGGGCAACTGGTGGCGGCGGGCACGTCGGTACTGCTGGCCGAGCAGAACGCCGCCATGGCGCTGCGGGTGGCGCAGACCGGCTATGTGCTGCGCGAAGGCCGCATCGTGCTGGCCGGCAGCGCCCGCGCGCTGGCCGACGACCCTTCGGTGCAGCAGGCCTACCTGGGCCTCTGATTCCGGCCGCTCAGCCGCAGCGCTGCGGCACCTTGCGCAAGCTTTCCGTGTAGCCCAGTTCGGTGACCTTGGCGGCCAGCGCCGCGTAGGTCTCGTCGCTCAGGCACGGCACGCGCGCCATGATCCACACATAGTCGCGCTTGGAGCGGCCGATGATGGTGGTCTGGTAGGCATCGTCCAGGTAGGCAATGACGTATTCCGCCTGGATCGGCCAGATGAACTGCATGCCCCACACCGCGTTGCCGGTATCCGGCCGGACGGTGGCCACGGGGTGCATCGTGCTGACGTCGGCCGCTAAGCTGCCTTTGCGGTAGCGAAAGTCGGTCTGGATGCGGCCGTCGGGCAAGCGGCGGTAGCTTTCCATGGCGTCGTAGGCGTGGCGTTCGGGCCAGCTGGGGATATGGGCGATGACGTACCAATCGCCCATGAAGCGGTCCAGGTCCACGTGGCTGACCGGCGGCATGGGCGGCGGCGCGGCGCAGCCGGTCAGGATGGCTGCCAGGGCGGCGGACAAGGCGCGCATCATGGTCGTCTCCTCAAGGGCGTGTGAACCGGTAGTGACCCACGCCCCATTGCTGGCCGGCCTCGTAGCCGAACAGCTCGGCGCAGGACATCCAGAACATGCGCCAGCGCTGGTGCCACAGGTCGGCCAGGCGCGGGCCGTAGGCCTGGCTCAGCACGGCGCGGGCGGTGGCGGCCTGGGCATCCTGGTTGGCCAGCCAATGGTTGGCCGTGCGTTCATAGTGGGTGCCGTCCACGAACCATTTTTCTTCCAGTTGCAGGTCGCGCTGGAAGTGCAGTAGCGTGTCGGCGGCGGGCATGATGCCGCCGGTGAAGAAATGCCGGCCCATCCAGTTGTCGGCGCCTTCGGTCTCGAACGGGTACGCGCGTTCGCGGTGGGCAAAGATGTGCACGAACAGTTTGCCGCCGGGCCGCAGCCATTGTCCGATGCGGGCCATCAGGTCCTGGTAGTTGCGCATGTGCTCGAACATTTCCACCGACACGCAACGGTCGTAGGCATTGGCGGGCAGCGCCAGCACGTTGACGTCGCAAGTGATGACGCGCACGTGCTGCCAGCCGCGTTCGCGGCAGCGCGCTTCGATGTGCTGGCGCTGGGTGGCCGAGTTCGACACGGCGGTGATACGGGCGTTGGGGTAGTGCTCGGCCATCCACAGCGTCAGCGAGCCCCAGCCGCAGCCCAGTTCCAGGATGTCCTGGCCATCGGCGATTTCGGCGCGTTCGCCGTACAGGCGCAGCATGGCGGCTTCGGCCTCATCCAGCGTTTCGGCGCCGGTGGGGTAGTAGCAGCCGGAATATTTCATGCGGGCGCCCAGGCACAGCTGGAAGAAGGCGGTGGGCAGCTCGTAGTGCTGGGCGTTGGCGGCATCGGTGTGGATGGCGACGGGGCTCGTGCGCAGGCGTGCGATCAGTTGCTGGTCACGCGCGGTCCAGGCGTCGATGCCGCCGGCATATTCGGCGGCCAGGCGCTGGGCGCACAGGCGGCGGATGCCCAGGCGCAGCAGCGCATCGGGCACCAGGCCGCGTTCGGCCAGGCCCAGCAGGCCGGGAGCGGGGCGGTCGGCGGCGAGCAGGGCGTCTTGCAAGGTGGCGGTCGTCATGGCGAGCCTCGTCAGGATTTGGGAAACCACGGGAAGAAGGCCGAAGTGCGGCGCTGGTAGTCGCGGTAGTCGTCGCCGCGCGTGCGCAGGGCCTGCTGTTCGGTGAAGGGGATGCCGCTGATCCAGCGCAGGAACACGAACATCAGCACCGGGCCCAGCCACGCCAAGCCGGCCAGGGGCGAGCCCCAGGCCAACGCCACGTAGCCGAACCAATGGCACCATTCAAAGAAATAGTTAGGGTGGCGCGAATAGCGCCACAGGCCGGCGCGGCAGGTTTGGCCGCGATGCGCGGGGTCGTCGCGAAAGCGGTCCAGCTGCCGGTCGGCGATGACTTCGCCGGTCAGCGCGGCCAGCCAGATCGCCATGCCCAGGGCCACCGCGCCGCCCTGCGCCGGGCTGACGCCCACCGCCAGGAATGGCAGGCAGAACAGCATCACCAGACCCGCCTGGAACATGAACAGGCCGAAGAATTTTCCCTGGTGACCGTGCCAGCGTTCGCGCAGGGCGCGATAGCGTCCGTCTTCTTCCTGCCGCACGCGGCGCCACAGATGCGACGCCAGGCGCAGCGACCAGGCACCTGCCATGACGGCCAGGCCCGCGCGGGGCAAGGCGGCGCCCGTGCCGGTGGCGGCGATGAGCACGGCGCTGGCGCCCATGCCCAGCGCCCAGACCACGTCGACGATGCCGGCGTTGGCATGGCGACGCTGCCAGCGCCAGGCCAGTGCCATCGCGACGATCATGCCGGCGGCAATCACCAGCCATTGGTGCCAGGGAGTCATGGGGCCTCCTTGGTCCAGCGCCAGGCGCGGGTGGTCAGCGCGGGCAGGATCAGGCCCCAGCCCAGCGCCAGTGCGGCCGTGGCGCGCCAGGCGGGCGCGTCGAACTGCACGGCCTGCCAGCCGCGCGCCGCGCCCCAGTAGGCCAGGGGCCCGCCGAGGGCGCCGAACGCGCAGGCCAGCCAGGGGCGCGGGCGCAGGTAGGCCAGGGAATGGTTCAAGGTCAGGGCGAAGGCGGCCCACAGCGCCAGGATCCACAGCGGCGCAGGCCAGTCGCTGGCGGCATAGACCGACCAGCCCAGCGCCGACAGGCTGCCGTCCAGCAGGCAGCCGCACAGCAGCGCGGCCAGCGCCAGCTTCACGTCGGCCTGCCAGGTGCGCGACCAGACCAGCTGTGCCGCGACGAACAGCAGCGCCGCCACCACGCCCGGCCAGGCCAGGCCGCGGCCGGCGCCGATGACGGCGCTGAACCAGACCGCCTGGTAGCCGAGCAGGTTGGCCCAGAAGCGCATCACGCGTCCCCTTGAACCCAGCGTTCACCGGCGCTGCGCGCGGCAGGATGCGTCAGCAGCAGGTGCGAGACGCCGATGGAACGCTCGCGAAAGCCGCCTTCGCAATAGGCCAGGTAGAACTCCCACAGGCGGCAAAAGCGTGCGTCAAAGCCCTGCGCCCGCACTTCGGGCAGGTGCGCCAGGAAGCGTTCGCGCCAGGCCTGCAGGGTCAGGGCATAGGAATGGCCGAAGTCTTCCAGGTGCACCAGCGCCAGGTCGCAGGCGCGGGTCTTGGCGCGCAGCATGGCGTCGATGGACGGAATGAAGCTGCCCGGGAAGATGTGGCGCTTGATGAAATCCACCGAGCCCAGCGCCTGCTGGTAACGATGGTCTTCGATGGTGATGGCCTGGATCAGCGCGCGGCCCCGCGGCGCCAGCAGGCTGGCGACCTTGCCGAAATAGGTTTCCAGATACTGCGCGCCGATGGCTTCGATCATCTCGATGGACACGACCTTGTCGTACTGGCCTTGCAGGTCGCGATAGTCTTGCAGCACCACGTCGACGCGGTCCTGCAGGCCGGCGGCGCGCACGCGGGCGGTGGCCAGGTCGTGCTGCTCGCGCGAGATGGTGGCGGTGGTGACGTGGCAGCCATGGTGGCGCGCGGCATGGATGGCAAAGCCGCCCCAGCCGCTGCCGATTTCCACCACGCGGTCGCCGGCCTGCAAGTCGAGCTTGCGGCAGATGATGTCCAGCTTGCGCTGCGAGGCCTCTTCCAGCGTATCGTCGGCGTCGGTCCACAGCGCCGACGAATACATCAGGTCGGGCGACAGGAACAGCGAGAAGAAGTCGTTGCCCAGGTCGTAGTGCGCGGCGATGTTGCGGCGGCTGCCTTCCGGGGTATTGCGGTTGGCGGCGTGCCAGCGCTTGAGCGCCCAGCCGGCCAGCCGCGCCAGGCCCGATTCCATGCCGTCCAGCGTGTCGCGGTTGCGCACCAGCAGGCGCACCAGGCCGACCAGGTCATCGCACGTCCACATGCCGTCGCCAAACGCTTCACCGGCGCCCACGCTGCCTTGCGTGGCCACCAGCCGGTAGAAGGCCATGTCGCGGATGGTCAGGCGCACCACGGCCGAGCCCTGGCCCAGCGTGGCGCCGCCCAGGCTGTCTTCGATGGCCAGGCGGCCGCCGGCCAGTTGCTCGAGGCTGGCGAACAGGCGTTTGCGCAGCAGGCGGTCCAGCGCGCCGACCGGGCGGCTTGCCGCGACCGCGGCGTGTTCGGATGGCGTCATGGCTTTCATTGCGGTTCTCCGTTGGGCGTGCGGGGATGGTCGTGGATGGGGTTGCGCTTGAGCCACAGGCGCAGCGCCTGCCAATGGATGCCGCCGATCACCTGCAGCGTCATCAGCGGAAAGCGCCACAGCAGCCGCGCCAGCGCCGCGCCGTCCAGCTCGCGGCGTTGCAATGCCAGGTGGGCGTCGAACTGCACCTGGTCGTGGCGGCTGACGCGCATGTGCACGCGCAGGTCGTCGCCGGGGGGGCTGAAGCGCCAGTCGTAGGCGCAATCCATCGGCATGAAGGGCGACACATGGAAGCGCTTATCGAATTGCCAGGCCAGCGACAGGCCGTGGCGTTCGGCGGTGGCCGCCGGCAGCACGATGCAGTGGCGCTGCTTCCAGGGGGTATTGGTGATGTCGGCGACGATGGCGGCGAGTGTCACGCCGTCCGCCTCGAAGCAATAGTAGAAACTGACCGGGTTAAAGACGTAGCCGGCGTAGCGCGGGTGCGCCAGCAACCGGATCGGGCCGGGGGGCGCTTCGGCCAGCGCGGCGCGCAGGCGGGCGCGCACGGCTTGCGCCAGCGGCTGGCCCGCAGCGCCATCCAGGTAATCGCTGCGCCGCCACTCGGCCAGGTTGGGCCGGCGGGCCGACCACAGCCAGCGGTTCTTGAATACCTGGTCGATCTCGTCCAGGTCCAGGTACAGCTGCGCCATGCGGTAGCTGAAACCGTGCGCATGCGGCACGTGGCGCTGGTGCGTCACGCGGCCTTCATAGACGGCGCTGTGGTAGTTCATGCGGCCGCCAGGGTCAGGGGCGCGGCGCGCGACTGGATGCCGCGCACGACATCGAGCGCGCTGGCCACGCCGTCTTCATGGAAGCCCCAGCCCCAGTAGGCGCCGGCGTACCAGCAGCGGTGCGGGCCGGATATCTCGTCGCGGCGCGTCTGCGCGGCCACCGATTCCAGGGTGTAGACGGGATGGTGATACCGCATGCGGGCCAGCACGTGCGCGGGGTCGATGGCCTCGCTGCGGTTGAGCGTCACGATGAACGGCAGGCGCGACGACAGGCCCTGCAGCAGGTTCATGCAGTAGCTGACCGAGCAGGGCGCCGACGGGTCGGCCGGCACATAGGCGTTCCAGGCGGCCCAGGCCTTGCGGCGGCGCGGCAGCAGGCGGGCATCCGTGTGCAGCACGACGTCGTTGTGTTGATAGGGGATGGCGCCCAGCACCTGGCGTTCGGCCGGCGTCGGGTCCGCCAGCAGCTTCAGGGCCTGGTCGCTGTGGCAGGCGAAGATCACTTCGTCGTAGTGCGGTTGGCCATCGCAGGACGTCACCACCACGCCGCCGGCCTGGCGCGTCACCGCATGCACCGGGCAGTTCAGGCGCACCTGCACATTCCAGCGGTCGCGCAGCGCGTGGATATACCGGCTGGAACCGCCTTGCACCACGCGCCATTCGGGCCGCTGGCTGACCTGCAGCATCTGGTGGTTGGCCATGAACTGCACCAGGTATCGCGCCGGAAAGTCCAGGATGCGTGCCGCGGGCGCCGACCACAGCGCCGACGCCATCGGGATCAGGTGGTCGTTGCAAAAGGCGTTGCCGTAGCGGTTCTGTTCCAGGTAGTCGCCCAGCGTGGGGCCGGGGGCCTGGCTGGCCAGCAGTGCCGGCGCTTCGCGATAAAAGCGCATCAGGTCGCGCACCATGCCCAGAAAGCGCGGCGACAGCAGATTGCGGCGTTGGCAGAACAGCGTGTCCAGCGTGGTCGCGTTGTATTCGAGGCCGCCGTCGGCCTTGTGCACCGAGAAACTCATGGTGGTGGGCTGCGAGGCCACGCCCAGCTCGTCCAGCAGGGCCGTGAAGTGCGGATAGTTCATCGGGTTATGCACGATGAAGCCGCTGTCCACCGCGAAGGTCTTGCCGTCCTGTTCGACCGTGTGGGTATGCGTGTGGCCGCCCAGGTAGTCGTTGGCCTCGTACAAGGTCACTTCGTGGTCGCGGCCCAGCTTCCAGGCGCAGACCAACCCCGAGATGCCCGAACCGATGATGGCGATGCGCATGATTATTCCTTGGCGCGCGCCAGCACCCAGGCCGGCACGGCTTTCAGGTCCCAGATCAGGCCGGCGGCCGCCAAGAGGCGCAGCCCGTACCAGGTGATGTCGATTTCGCGGGCGCGGAATCCCTGGCGGGCCGAGCCGGGATAGAAGTGGTGGTTGTTGTGCCAGCCTTCGCCGAAGGTCAGCAGCGCCAGCCAGGCGTTGTTGCGGCTGTCGTCGGCCGTGTCGTAGCGGCGCTTGCCGTAGCGGTGCGCCAGTGAATTGATGGTGACCGTGGCGTGAAACAGCGCCACCGTCGAGATGGCGAACCCCCACACCAGCATCTGCGGCCCGGTGGTGCCCAGACCGGGCGCCACGTGTTCGAGCAGTGCGCCCAGGCCGTAGCACAGCAGCGCCAGGGCGATGGGCACGGCGGCGTCGAAACGGTCCAGCCAGCGCAGTTCGGGATAGCGGCGCAGGTCCGGCACGCGGGCCAGGTCGGTGGCGAAGGCGCGGGGCGTCAGAAACCAACCCATGTGGCTCCACCAGAAGCCGTGGCGGGCCGGCGAATGCAGGTCCTGCTCGTCATCGGCATGGCGGTGGTGGTGGCGGTGGTGCGCCGCCCACCATAGCGGCCCGCGCTGGGCGCACGAGGCGCCCAGGATGGCAAACACCAGCTGCATGCCGCGTGACGTGCGAAACGTGCGGTGCGAGAAGTAGCGATGGTAGAAGCCGGTCAGGGCGAACATGCGCACCGCGTACAGCGCCACGGCGACGGCCAGGGCCACCGGCGACACGCCGGTCCACAGCGCGCCCAGGCATCCCAGGTGCAGCAGCGCGAAGGGCAGGGCCCGCGCCCAGTCGATGCGGTCGGGGTTGCCCGCGGGCACGCCCTGGGCCTGGGTGTCTACCCAGCGGCGTATCGAAGCGGTCCAGCCAGTGAATTCGGGGCGCATCATCGTGTCCTGTTCAAGCCTTGCCGGGATATACGGGCGGGGCGGCGCAGCGGATGCATTGGGGTAAACCCTGGCCTGGCATGCGCTAGTCACAACGGCCCGTCAGCGGCGTGGCCGACGCGGCGTCCAGGTCCTGTCTGGTGGGCGGGGGCAGGATGGCCTCCGGCGGAAACTCGATGCGCACGGTCTGCGTGCCGCCATTGCCATCGCGCAGGTTGCTCACGCCTTCGAAGCGACGCAGGCGGCGGCTGTCGCGGTCGTAGGTGACGCGCAGGGGCGGCGCGGCAAAGCCATACCAGGCGTCCAGCCGCAGGCGGAAGGTGCGTTCCCGGGCGTCGGGCAGATCGCGCGCCTGGACTTCCAGCGGCACCCAGGCCAGCCGGCTGGGCAGCAGGAACTGCAAGGGGGCGGCGGGCGCTTCCCAATGCGTGCGCAGCCAGGCGTCGAAGCCGGCGTCGATCACCGGGTCTGCCGCGGCCGGCAGCTTCTGGCTTTGCATGACTGCGCCGGCACGGGCTTGCACGTAGACGTAGCGCTCGCCGTTGCGCAGGCTGGCGCCTTCGCGGTAGCCCTCGCGCTGGTCGAACAGCGCAAAATCGGGGGCCGGGTCATCCAGGGCGCCGCGTACCCACTTGCGTGCGAAGGCCGCGCCGTCGGGGCAGCGGTACAGCACCAGCCGTTCTTGTTGGGCGTTGTCGCGCACCACCCAGTGTTCTTCGCGATAGCGTTCGGCACCGCCGTGCGGCGCGTAGGCGATGCCGACGTAATGTTCGTTCTGCGCCTGGGCGGCCCACGGCGCCGCAAGCAGTAGCAGCACAAGCAGCAAACGCATGGTCATTCCCCTTGCGCCGCGCAGGGCGCGGCCACGAATGCGCTGACGTCGTCCAGGACCGGCGCGCGCCAGCGCAGCGGCCGCGACAAGGCCCCGACCAACAGCTTGTGGCTCAGGTCGGGGTATTCGACGAGGCGGGCGCAGGCTCCGGCCGCGCGCAGCGCGAGCGCCAGGCTGACGCTGTTGCGCTGCGGGTCGACCGTGCTGTCGGCGGCGCCGGCCAGCAGCAGGCCCGGCGGCGCGGCGGCGCTGACGTGATGGATCGGTTGCGAGTCGGGCGGCGTATCGGGAAACAGGAACACCGGCCGCACGTCGCGCGCGACGATGGGCAGGAAGTCATAGGGGCCGGCCAGGCCGATCCAGCCGGCCAGGGTGGCGGGCGCGGTGCCGGCACCGTGCAGCCAGCGCGCATCCAGCGCCAGCATGGCGGCGATGTAGCCGCCCGCGCTGTGGCCGGCCACGAAGACCCGCCCGGGGTCGCCGCCATAGGCGCCGATGTGCTGCTGGGTCCAGGCCACCACTTGCGCGGCGTCCTCCAGAAAAGCGGGATAGCGGGCTTCGGGGTACAGGCGGTAGTCGGCGATCACGGCGACGATGCCGCGCGACGCCAGGGCGTCGCCCGCGAAGCGATAGTCGGCCCGTTCGCCGCTGCGCCAGCTGCCGCCGTAGAAGAACACCACCACGGGGGCGTGAGCGGCATTGGGCGGCGCGTAGATATCCAGGCGCTGGCGTGGCAGCGTGCCATAGGCCAGCCCCTGCGTGGCCTGGCTGGCGCCGTCGGGAATGGCGCCGTTCAGCAGCGTCAGGGGCGAGCAGGCGGCCAGCAGGCCCAGCGCCAGGCCGGCGACCAGCAGGATTTCCAAGAGGCCACGCGGGCCGGGGCCGATCCAGGAAGACATGGGGTGCTCCGCAACGGGGACACCCCTCTATACGGGCCGCGGCCCGTACTGGATGCAGCCTAGATCTTCAGCACGTCGCCGCTCATGATGACCGGGCCGGTGGGCTTGCCGGTGGGCGAGCCGCCCGGCGGTTCCAGCGTGATGGCCAGTTGCTGTACGCCGGCCAGGCCCTGCGCGCGCCGCAGCGCGGTCAGGCCTTCGGGTGACACCAGGCCGACCGACTGCGGCGCCTGGCCGGGCGGAATGGCCCAGAGTTCCAGGGCCTTGTCGCCCGCACGCGTCGCCAGGTTCTGCAATGCATGAATGTGCAGGCCGCCGGCTTCGTCGGCGCGCACCACCAGCATGGCCTGCGCTTCGGGACTTTGCAGCACGGCCATGAGTTGCGCCCGCGCGGCGCGGTCGACCTGCATGGGGTAGAAGACCACGCCGGCCACCAGCAGGGCCGCCAGCGCGCCGCTGGCCACGCGCCAGAACGCCAGGCCTTGCCACCACGGCCCGGCGCCGGGGCGCAGGCGCGCTTGGATCGCACGCCAGACGCGGCCGGGCGGCGTCTTGGCCGGCAGCGACCAGAGCAGGGGATAGATGTCGTTTTCCCACTCGCGCACCTGGCGGCGCAGGTTGGCGTCGGCCGCCATCAGCCCTTCGAAACGACGGCGGGCGCCGCCGCGCATGGCGCCAGCGACATAGTCGGCCGCCAGGCGGGCGCGCAACTGCGGATCGCGGTAGTTCATGACAGGCACCTCTTGAGCCGTTCCATGCCGCGGCGCACCCAGCTCTTGATCGTGCCCAGCGGCGTCTGCATGCGCTGGGCGATTTCGCTGTGGCTCAGGTCATCGAAGAAGGACAGCGCGATGGCGGCGCGTTGCTGCCCTTCGAGTTGTTTCAGGCAGTCGGCCAGCCGGCGGGCGTCCTGGTCCGTTTGCAGCCGTTCGAACGGGCCGGGGGCGTCGTCCGCCCACGCCAGCGTCAATTCGCCGTCGGCGTCCGGGCGCTCCAGGTCCGGCCTGCGCAGCAGGTCGATACAGCGGTTGCGCACGATGCGGGTCATCCAGGTCATGACTTGGCTCTGTTCCGAAGAATAGCGGGCGGCATTGCGCCAGATATTGATGAAGCTGTCCTGGAGGACCTCTTCCGCCCAGTCGCTTCGTCGCAATATACGTACGGCAAGCGCAAACAGATGCGGGGACGTTTGGCGATAGAGTTCGGCCAGCGCGGATTCCTGGCCGCGCGCGCAATCCTGTATCAGAGCCTGCAGACGAAGCGGATCAGCCATGGCGGATATCCGGGGTCGGAGAGGTGCAGCCGCGTGAGGCGACGGGAAGAGGCATTAACCACGGCTGGGGAAAGGCTGTGGCCCCCAAATAATACAGGCAAGCGCCGGGCGGGCTGGCACGGGCAAAGGCCGGGTTTGTACGGGTTACTTCGGTGGCGGTTCAGTGGCGAAAGCGTCGCCAGCCAGGAACTTCGTCGCCCGCACGGGAGTCGGATGCCAGGCGATCAGGTGGCTTGCGCCAAACGGAAAGCGATGCGCCGCATCGCGGTGTGCGCGGCCGGGGTCGATCGCCCGTAAAGGACCTGAATATGCGGCTATCCGCGGCAGTCATCGCATTTTTCCTGGCATCGCCTGTTTCCGCGTGGGCGGACGAGGCTTTCGCCAACTCGGCGCTCGTGACGAGCGACGCCGCGGCCAACAAGACGCCGCTGGACATCGATGCCGCGGCCAGCGCGACGCAGGTGGCGGACGATATCGGTTTTCCGGAAGGCACCGTGCTGGTGCAGGACACGCTGTACTTCGTCGATTACCAGGCTTCGACCGTCAACCGGCTGACGCCTTCTGGTCAGGCCGTCGTTGCTCGCTTGCCGGGTTGCGGCGCCAACGGCCTGGCCGTGCTGAACGACACGTTGCTGGTGGCTTGCTACGACAGCGGCGCCGTGCAGCAGATATCGATGAATGGCGTACGTCAGCGGGCGTATGACCGCGGGTCGAAGGGAGAACCGTTCCTGCACCCCAATGATCTGGTCACCGACACGCGGGGCGGCATGTATTTCACCGCGTCGGGCGATGACTCGTGGCTGGGCAAGGTGTTCTATCTGGCGCCGCAGGCCACCGCGCCCGTGGCCGTGGCCGACAACATCCGCAATGCCAATGGCATCGCCTTGTCGCCCAACGGCAACCTCTTGTACGTTGGCGAAAGCACCACCGACAGCATCCTGCGATACGAGGTGCATCGGGATGGCACGCTGGTCGCGCGCACCCCGTTCGCGGACCTGGACGCGCTGGCGCCCAGCGGGCAAGCCTTCCGCCATACGCCGGACGGCATTCGCAGCGATGCTGACGGCCATCTATTCGTGGCGTTGTATAACGGCGGCGGATTGTGGGTGCTGGATGAGCAGGGTGGACTCCAGGCCACGGTGGCGCTGCCGGGCGAGCACCACTCGAACCTGGCGCTGTCGCGGGATCGGAAATCGTTGTACGCGACGGCCTTGTCGGGGGCGTCCGGCCAGATTTTCAAGCTGCCCAATCCCTTGCCGCCAAGTCGGCCCTGAGGGTAAAGATTGTCAGATCCCGTCTGAACATTTCGATGCAGGAAGACGTGGGCCGTGATGGGGCGTGATTTGGAAAATCAGCCCGTCAGGGTGGCCTTGATTTGCAACAAAATAATAATCAGAAACTTCCAATTCTTTCAATACTGCGCCCCTCGCATACTCAGGAGGTACTACCGCGCCGCCGCCGTCGGCCGCCGCGGTCAATCACTCTCTTGAGCGAGTTTTGACGTTTATCCAGTGCACGCCTTGCATTTGATTCGACCTCGTTTGATCGACGAGTGTCATCAATTCGCGAGGTGTTTTCATGGTTGTATCCCCCCTACAGCAATACACCGGCCGACTCTGTCGGCCGGCATCGCCGACCCCGGGCAGGCATGGCCCGATACGCGGTCTGGCCCTGGCCGTCGCGGTCGCCAGCCTGTTTCCGGCCTACCCGTCGTCCGCGCTGGCCGCCAGCCTGAACGGAGCGGATCAATCGGCGACGGTTGACGGCAATACGGCCCTGGAAAACTGGGGCGTGAGCAATGGCGCCAGCTTGTGGGTCACCGATGGCGGCGCCATCGGCAGTGTCATCGCCAGCTATGGGGCGGTTCTACGCATGGATCATGGCGCCACGGCGACGACCAACTTCGGTTCCGCGGTGACGCTGAGGGGGGGCAGCGCCGTGATCCAGGGCGCCACGTTGGAGACGAGCGCGAATGATGGGGATGGGCTGACGCTGACGGACGGGCTGCCCGGCGTGGCAGCCACCGCCACGGTGGTCAACAGCAGCATTTCGGGAAAGCGCTCCGCGGTCTATATCGAGCGCAAGCATCGCGCGGAGATTTCCGGCAGCACCCTCAAGGGCACCGATGAGGGCATCCATGTCGATAAAGGCGGGCAAGTTACGGTAAGCGATACGGACATCGATGGCCGGCTGATGGGGATCAACGTAGGCAGCGCGGCACCTGACGGCACGAAATCCCTTGCGACGGCGTCCCGCGTTCACATCAAGTCCACCAACTGGGGGATCGCCGCGCGATGGCGCGGCGAGGTTGACATCAGCGATTCGACGGTCGACGTCCTGGCCCCCCAAGGCAGGGGGATCGTGGCGGCTATCGGTGGCACGGTCCAGGCCCGCGATGTGGATATCGTCATGCGCGGTACCAGTGCTGTGGGCCTGGATGTCACGCAGGATGCCTCCGTCGTCAATCTTCAGGGTGGCAGTATTGACGCGCCGGGTGCGGGATCGAAAGGCGCCAACGTTTCGGACAACGCCGTGCTGTCTCTCGACGGCACCCGCATGCGGATCAACGGCACCGGCGTGCTGACCGCGCTGAACGGCGCCACCCATCTCAACAATGTCGAACTCACCACGCTGGGAAGCGGCACCGGCGCGGAGGTCAAGGATGGCGCCACGCTCTCGATCGCCGCGAGCCGGGTCCAGGCGTCGGGGCAGGGCATCATGGTGACCGGAACGACCCGGGGACGTGTCAATGCCATCACCATCACCGACAGCCAGCTGAGCGCGGGTGGCTCGGCGTTCATGGCGGTGGACGCCAACCGCGCGGTCATCACGTTGACGAACAGCGACGTCACCAGCGCCGCCGGATCGTTCTTCACCACGGGAGGGAACAGTGGTTCCAGCGTGCTCAATGCCAGCCATTCGCGCATGCAAGGCAGTATCCAGGTGGCGCAAGGGTACGTGGCCGATTTCAATCTGACCGATGGTTCGCAGTGGCAAGGCACGGGTACGGGCATCAATCACCTGTCTCTTGCAAGCGGTAGCCAATGGCACATGCAAAGCTCGTCTGATGTGCAATCCCTGAACAATTCGGGCACGGTGGCGTTCGCGCCCGGCGCGTTCAACACACTCACGGTGCGCGGCGACCTGACGGGTAGCGGGCTGTTCGAGATGAACACCGATCTGGCGGCAGGACGCTCGGACCTGCTGACGGTAGGCGGCTCCGCGACGGGCTCGCATCAGATCCTGGTTCACAACGCCGGCGGCGAGCCGTCGGCGGGTAATCAGCATCAAGAGATCGTGCGTACCGAGGGCGGCGACGCCCGCTTTTCACTGGCCAACCGTGGTCAGGTCGTAGACGCGGGCACCTATCGCTACCGGCTGCAGACCAGCGATACGGTGGGGGGCCGGAGCACCGATTGGAGCCTGGTCCATGTGGGCCAGGTGCCCACCGTGGTGCCGCTGCAACCTGGTCAAATCGTACCGGTGGTGTTGCAGCCGGGGGATGATCTGTCCACGGGCGCGAACGCCGCCGTCAACACGGGCGGCATCGGTTCGGCCCAGAGCATCTGGTACGCGGAGATGAATGCCCTGGTCAAAAGGTTGGGCGAACTGCGGCTGGGTAACGACCAGGGCGGCCCATGGGCGCGAGCCTATCGCCAGCGGCAGTTGATCAATAACCAAGGCGGCCGGGGGTTCAGACAGAACGTCGGCGGCACGGAACTGGGCGCCGACTCGCGGATAAGCACCTCCAATGGCCGCTGGTATCTGGGCGCCATGGCCGGCTACAGCCGCGCCGACCGCAAGTTCGCCGACGAAGGCAATGGCGGCACCGACAGCTATCACGTGGGCGGCTACGCGACCTATATCGCGAATAGCGGCTGGTACGTGGATACGGTGGCCAAGGTCAATCATATGAAGCACGACTTCAAGGTAGAGGCCACCGACGGCGCGATGATCAAGGGCAACTACAAGAACCAGGGCGTGGGCGTGTCCGTGGAAGCGGGCCGTCAAGTGGGCCTGGCCAATGGCTGGTTCATCGAACCGCAGGCCGAACTGGCGGTGTTTCGTGCCAACAGCGCGCGCTATCGCTTGAACAACGGCATGCGTGTCGCGGCCGAAGGGGGCAGTTCGGTGCTGTTGCGCATGGGGTCGCTGGTGGGCCGCCGCCTGGAAATGAGCAATGGCAACACCGTGCAGCCCTACGTGAAGATCGGCTGGTCGCAGGAATTCGATGGCAAGAGCGTGGTGCGCACCAATGGCATCGGCACGCGCACGGACGTGTCCGGCGGACGCGCCGAGCTTGGCGCCGGCGTGATTGCGGCGCTGGGCAAGGATCACCGGCTGTATGCGGACTACGAATACAAGAAAGGCAGCCGCTTTGAATCGCCCTGGGCGGTCAACGTGGGCTATCGCTATACCTGGTAGACGGCGTCAGCGGCTGCGTTCATTTCACTCATTGCACGTGCGTCGGCGTTGCCGTGCGCGAGGTCTGCGTCGGCATGCGCTCCTGGGTCAGCGTGCCGGGGGCGTCGGGCGACGGGCGCACCACCACGGTGTTGCCGGGTGGGTTGGCGCCCAGGTTGGGCAAGTCCGCCGGGCGCGGGGCGGCACTGGCGAATGGGCCGCCGCCGCTGGCGGGCACGCCGTCCAATGTCAGGGCGGTGGCCCATTGGCCATCGCGCCGGGACAGTACCTGGTAGCGCTGTGGACCGCCGGCGGTGCGGGCGACGATATAGAGCGTGCCATCGATAAGGTGCATCGCGGGCGGCGAGGCGGCCTCGGCGTCCAGTTTGGCGGGCTTGCCGTGTTCGACCAGCCAGAGCGGGCCGTTGGCGCGTTCCAGGATGGCCAGCACGACGTTGCCTTGCGCATCGGCATCGATGGCGGGGCGGCCGATGTAGGGCACGCCCAGGTCCGTGGGGGCGCTGAAGGTAATGTCCAGGTCCGTGGTGTCGCCGGTTTCCTCCAGGCGCGTCAGGTGATTGCCGGTGCGTTGGCGGAAGTAGAGTTCGACGCGGTGTTCGTGATTGCGGATCGCGGCAAGACCCCCGGCCGCTTCGGGGGCGGGGATACGGCGCCAGTGCTGCCAGTCGGGGCGTTGGCCTTTGGCGGCCGGCAGTTGGCGCGTGTAGAACAGTTGGCCGGCGCCGGCCGAGGCAAAGACGATGTAGCGGCCATCGTCGCCGCGCACGACCGCGGGCGCGCCCGTGGCGCCGTCCAGCGGCGGCAGTTCCTGCCAGGGGCTCCAGCTGCCGTCGATGCCGGTGGGCGCGATCCAGTGCAGCCGGCCGTCGTAGCCCAGCGCCACGGCGGCGGCTTCGCCGCGCGGCGCCACGGCCGGAATCTGGGTGACGCGGATGCCGGCCAGCGCCTGCCAGCCTTGCCAGGTGCCGTCATGGCGCTGCTTGTTGGCCCAGACGCCGCCCAGCGGGTCGCGCGCCATCAGGCCGGCGGTGCCGTCGGCGTGGGTGAATGACACCAGCGGTCCGCTGGTGCGTCCGCCCAGGCTCTGCCAGCGGTGTTGGCCGGCGTCCCAGCGGTTGACGGCGGCATTGGTCTCGCCCGCCGCAAACACGACCAGGCCGCCGCGCCCGTCTGGATAGATTTGCGGCGGCATGTCCTGGCGCGACACGTAGTAGGCGCGCTGGACCCAGGCGGCAGCGGGACCGGCGGGTTCCTTGCAGCCGGTGGGGCCTGCGCAATAGTGATAGTCGTTCCAGGCGTAGTGCTGGAAGATCACCGACTTGCTGGCGATCTCGGCGTCGGCCAGGTTGGTGGCGCGTTCCTGGCTGGGGTAGTCGATGTAGCCGGTTTCGGCGTAGTTGCCTGGCACGCGCAGCATGGCCGCGCGCACCAGCCGCGCGCTGGCGATGTGATCGGGATGGCCGTGGCCGGCGCAGCGCCAGCACAGCTGGGTGTAGGGCACGGCGATGGTGTCGTCCAGGTGGCGCACGGTGGTGGGCGCGTACTGGCGGATCAGTTCGGCAAGCGTGTCGACCAGTTGTTCGCGGGTGTAGGTCTCGGGGTAGGGGCCGAGGGTGTCGACGCTTTGGCCGGGTTCGGATTCGGTGCGGCTGAGCGGCGTAAGGCTGCCCCAGCCCTTGCCCAGCCAGGGGTCCTTCAAACGCATGTGCCAGAGCTGCACGCGGGGGTCGCCTTCCAGGGTGAAGCGCGCGATGCGGCGGCCGGCGACGATGCCGGTGTCTTCCTTCCATTGGTCGGGCTTGCCGGCCATGTAGGCGTAGGCGGCGCGCACGCCGCGCTCGCGGCCCAGCATGTAGGTGTCGCCTTCGCCCGCGTCGCTGGCGGTCAGGTAGACCACCCGCACGCAGCCGCCCGCCGCCACGTTCGAGGCGATATCGGGGTTCATGAACAGCAGGTCGTCATCCAGGTGGGCGACGAAAGCCAGGTCCTTGATGCCGTGGCATTGCGCCAGCGTGGGCGGCGCGGCAAGCACGCAGGGGCTGGTCAGGGCGGCCAGGGCGAAAAGCAGTATCCGGCCAAGGGGGCGAAACAGGTCCGGTCGTCGGGGCATGGCGTAGGGGCAGTCTGGCCCCGTTATTTTTAGACCCTTATTTATAGCGGATATGCCGTGCCGGCGTTCGTCATGGCCGTTACGCTTTTGTGCCGGACGTAACGGCGACGGCGCGCGTCACGCCGAAAACCCGCCGCAGCGCCCGGTTCGCCGGGCTGGAATAGCCGCTCGCCACGACGGCGCCGATCAGGCAGGAGGCCGTCAGATAGGCGCACAGCAAGGCCAGTCTGGCATCGCCGGGTGTCAGGGCGGGCGGCCAGGCCGTGCGCAGCAGGCCCAGAACGACCAGATGCAGCAGGTAGATCTCGTAGCAGTCGCGGCCGCAGCGTCCAAGCAGGCGCTGCGCCAAGCCGGTGGGCGGCCAGTCGGTCGCCGGCCGACGCAGCAGCAGCACGGCCGTGCCCAACGCCATCGCGCTGGCGCCCAGTACATTGCTGGCGCTGATGGGCCAGGCCAGGTAGAAGAGCAGCATGGCGATGCCGACCGCTGCGTGCACGAGCCGCCGTTGCAGGAAGGCGGGCGGATGGCGACGGGCCAGGACGGCGGCGACGCCACCGATGGCGATGGCGTCGAAGCAGGCCAGATAGCCATACAGATAGGCCTCGCTGCCATCCTGGTGCGCCAGGCGATAGAGCGGGCCGGCGATGATGAGCGCCGCCGCGAGCGCGCCGCGCATCCACGCGCGGCGCAGCAGCAGGCACGCGAGTGGAAAGAGCAGATAGAAGGCCAGCTCGACCGACAGCGACCACATCACGCCCAGGGCATAGTTGAGCCAGCCCTCGCGTATCACCAGCACGTTCATCCAGCCCGTCAGCGCGGCCAGGCTGGTCGTCCACAGCGACACGGCGGCGTCCGTGCGGTTGCCAAACAATGCCACGCCCGCCCACGCCAGGGCGTTCACCACCGCCAGCGTCAGCAACAGCGTGGGCACGATGCGCGCCAGCCGCAGCCCGTAGAATGGCGCGAGCCGCACGGCGCCCAGGCTGCCCCAGCGGTCCAGCGCGTTGCGCGTGACCAGATACCCCGAGATGACGAAGAACATCGTCACGCCATAGTTGCCGTTGCGCGCAATGGCGTGCGGCAACGGCCAGCCCAACAGGCTGGCAAGCAGGGTGTCTTGCAGGGGATAGGCGATGTTGAAGTGGTGCAGCAGCACCAGCAGGATCGACACGCCGCGCAGCGTGTCGATGCCGCCATCGCGCGCATCGGTCAGCATGGCGGGCGCTACTTTTGTGCCGCCGGGGCCGTCAGCGCCGGCCACTGGCTGATGAGTTCATCGCGGGCCCGCAGGCCAGCATTGGGGCGGGTGGCCTGTTCGTCCTGAATCAGGCGGGCGAACACGAGCTGGCGGCCATTCTTGCGGGCCCAGCCGACGAACCAGCCGTAGGCGTTGGCGGGGGTGTAGACGCCAGCATTGCCGGGCGACCCGGTGCCGGTCTTGCCGTAAATGCGCCAGCCGTCGGCGCTGCCGGCCTCGAACAGGGTGTCGGCCAGCGCGTAGGCCCCGGCCTTGATGGGCAGTTGCCGGTTGACGACCTGGCGCAGAAAGCCCAACTGCTCCAGCGGCGAGATACGCAGCGACGAGATGATCCAGGCGCCTTGCATGCCGTTGTGCTTGCCGGGTTCGCCCGACACATCTTCATTGCCGTAGCGGAACGCGGACGTGTACTGCTGGAAGCGCTGTGCTCCCAGGCGCTGGGCGACCTGCTGCGAATACCAGACCACGGAATACGTGATCCAGCGCGCCGGGTCGGTAGGCTGGCGCCAGGCGTCGCCGCCCCAGTCGGGGTAGTCAGGCTGGTAGTCCAGCACCGGCGCGTGCGGGCCTTGCAGGATGCCGGCGTCCGCACCCATCAGGGCGATGGCAAGCTTGAAGGTCGACGCCGGCGTGTAGCGTGTGCCGCAGGCCTCGGCCGTGCCTTGCTGGAACACGATATTGCCCGTGGCGGCGTCGGCCACCACGGTGCAGAGTTCACGCGCCTGGGTTGGCGCGGCGGCCAGTGCCGTCAGGGAAAAGGCGACGCCCAGGGCGTGGGGCAAGAGTCGAACGGTCATGATCGATGCAGTCATCAAGGAAAAAGCCAACACTCAGGCGCGCGGCGTGCGCCCATTGAGCAGAACCAGCGTCAGGTCGCGGTCGTCGATATGCAGGCGCATGGCCAGGCAGCGGCCCGCCTCGGTCGAGGCCCCGGTCTTGGACAGGCGGATGTCCCAGCCCTGCGCGCCGACCAGTGGATTGGTATTGCGGTAGTGCAGCGACGCGCCGGCCGTGGCAACGGTTTCGGCGAGCGCGGTGGTGTCGCGGGCGATCTGCGGATAGGCGGACGCGGCGGCCATGATCTTGCCGATGTCCACGGCGCTGGCGCGGTTGGCGCCCGACAGGCCGGTGGGTTCTTCCAGCGTGGTGTGTTGCAGATGCAGTGCGGCGGTCTTGCGCTGCAAGGCGGCCTGGAACGCGGTTTGACCGCCCGGGTAGCTGCGCGCCAGCGCATGGGCGGCGCGGTTGTCCGAAGACATCAGCGCCAGTTTCAGCAGGGTGTGCAGCGTGGTGGCGGTGCCCACCGGCAGCGCCGAGGCGGATGCCGCGGTGGCCTGCGCATCCTGTTCGTCGATCACGATGCGGCGGTCCAGGTCGGGCGCGGTGTCCAGCACGACCATGGCGGTCATCAGCTTGGTCAGCGACGCGATGGGCACGGCGTCGTTCTCGGCGCGGCCGAGCAGGGTGGCGCCGGACGCGTCGTCCTGCAGCAGCACGTGCGTGGCGCCGCTGGAGGCGATCAGGGCCTGGACGCCGGGTAGCTGGGCCAGGATGTGGCGGGCTTCGGTGGCCGTGGGCGCTTGACCGGGCCGGGCCGCTTGCAGCGCGGGCCAGGCGATGAACCCCGCCAACGCCAGTGTCATCGCCAGGATGGGCCCGGCGGCCGTGCGCCGCGCCGGGACGCTGGCGGGGGCGGCCAGGCGGCGGATGCGGTCCAGCAGATCGCCATCGCGTGCGCCGGGGGCGACAGCCGCGGGTGGGCGGCGGGCGTCGCTCAACCCATGCAAGGCACGGGCCAGCGTCAAGGGGCTGGGCAGCATCGAGGCGGCCATGGCGTCGGCAATGCGCTCGCGTTCGATGCGCAGGCGACGCGACAGCCACCACACCGAGGGGTGAAAGAACAGCAGCGCCTCGGCGGCGTGCTGCAACAGGTTCACCAGGTAATCGTGGCGCCGCACGTGCGCCAGTTCATGCGCCAGCAGGGCTTGCAGCAGGTCGGCCGGCATGCCGGTCACCAGCGTGGCGGGCATCAGCACCACGGGCTTGAGCCAACCGGCGGTGACGGGCGTGGCCAGGTGGTGCGCCACGCGCAGGCTGACGCCGCGTGCCAGGCCCAGGCGGCGCGACAGGTCGGCGGCGCGGGCCTGCCAGACCGGGTCGGCCCAGGCGTGGCTGCGGCGCAATTGGCCGCGCAGCCAGCCGATGCCCAGCAAGACGCGCACCGACGCCACGAGGCTGCCGATCAGCCAGGCCAACGCCAGCCACAGCGGCCAGCGGGCGGCGGCCGGCGCGGCAGGGTCCCCACCCGTCGACCCCGGCAACGCGCGCCAGGCCGAGGCCACATCGGCCGCCAGCACTGCCACGCAGGCGCACAGGGCGGCGCACAGCAGCGCATAACGCAAGCGATTGTCGCCAGGTCGGGTCAGCGCCAGCAGGCCCGCCGTGGCGGCGTGCAGGCACAGGATCTTCCAGGCCACGGCCGGCAGGCTGCCGCCGATGGCCCAGGCCGTGGCGAGCAGGAACGCGTTCACGGCTTGTCTTTGCGCAGCAGCGCTTCGATTTCGGCGCGGTCTTTCTTGCTGACGTGGCCATCGCGCAGCGCGGCCTGCACCAGCGCCTTGCCCGAACCGGCGAAGGCGCGGCGGATCAGGTCCTTGACCAGGCCGCCTTGCGTGGCCGCCTGGGTCTGCGCCGCCGCATACACATGGGAACGCTCGCTTTCGTCGCGCGTCAGCAGGCCCTTGCCGTGCATGAGCTGCATCTGCCGCAGCACGTTGGCGTAGGTCAGGTCGTCGCGCTGAGCGGCCATGGCGGCGTGGACCTGCTTGACGGTGGCGGGGCCGGTTTCCCACAGCGCGCGCAGCACATCGAGTTCGGCGCTGGTGGGCTTGGCGGCGGGCGCAGGCGTGGGGGGCATCGAGGCGGACGTGGACAGAAACGTTGATAGAACTATTTTTCTAGAATAGTTTTTCTAGAAAAAAAAGTCTACTTGGATTTGCCGCGATCCTGCCACGAGCCTGGGAATTGGAGCGTTCGGGAGCGGGCGCGCAGACGCCGCTCAGTCCCTGGCCGGCGAAAGCGCCTTCAGGCCGACGATGCCCGAGATGATCAGGACAAAGCACATGACGCGCATGAAGCTGCGGTCTTCTCCCAGGAAGAGCGACCCGTAGATGGCGGTGCCGACGGCGCCGATGCCGACCCAGACGGCGTAGGCCGTGCCCACGGGAATGGTGCGCGTGGCCAGCGACAGCAGATACATGCTGACGCCGATGAAGAAGATGCAGAACAGGCTGGGGCCGAGGCGGGTGAAGCCGTCGGTGCGTGGCATGGCCGCCGCGTAGAAGACTTCCGCGACGCCGGCCAGCGCCAGATAGATCCATCCCATGCCGTTCCCCTTATTGCTCTGCACAAAAGGGGAAATATACCGGAGGGCAATGCGCGAGCGGCGCCAGGCCCATTCGCCCGGAGCGCCCGCCAAACGCAGCGTTCATGCGCATTACCGCGCCAGCCGGGGATTGAACGCGTCGTTCAGCGCATCGCCCAGCAGGTTCAGCGACAGCACGGTCAGGATGATGGACACGCCCGGCAGCGCGGTCAGGTACCAGGCGGTGCGCAGCATTTCGCGGGCGCTGCCGATCATGCTGCCCCACGACACGGCGTTGGGGTCGCCCATGTTCATGAATGACAGCGCCGATTCCATCAGGATGGCGTTGGCGACCAGCACCGAGGTCGTCACGATGACCGGCGGCAGGGCGTTTGGCAGGATTTCGAGCAGGGCGATGCGGGCGTGGCTGTAGCCCAGGCTGCGCGCGGCCTGCACGAATTCCGTTTCGCGCAGGGTACGGAATTCGGCGCGCACCAGCCGCGCGATCACGGGCCAGGACGCCACGCCGATGGACAGCGCGATCACCGCCACCGACGGCCGGGCGATGGCGACGATGACCACCACGAGCAGGAACGACGGAATGGTCTGCAGCAGTTCGGTGACGCGCATCAGCGCCATGTCGACCCAGCCGCCGAAATAGCCGGCGGCCGCGCCGACCGCGATGCCGATGACCAGGCTGAGCAGCGCGGCGGTGAAGCCCACGGTCAGCGATACTCGCGCGCCGTGCGCCAGACCGGCGGCCACATCGCGCCCCATGGTGTCGGTGCCCAGCCAGAAGCCGGGGTCCTGGCCGGGCCACAGGATGGGCGGGCCGACCATGTCGAGCGGGTCGTTCGGAAATACCCACGGCGCGGTCACCGCCGCCAGCAGGATCAACAGCAGCAGCACGCCGCCCGCGACGGCGGCGGGGTTGGCGAGCAGGCGGCCCAGCGCGCCGCGGCGGCGCCAGGGCAGTCGGGCGGGCGGGGCGCCCAGCGTGGATTCGATAGGAGCGGACATGAGGGAACTCAGGAAAGAAGCGGCGTCGTTTGAGCAGGCATGCGTGACTCAGGCAGGCAGCAGACGCCGTTCAGCGCGCGCGGATGCGCGGGTCCAGCATGGTCTGCAGCAGGTCGACCAGGATGTTGGCCACGATGACCAGCAGCGACGACAGCACCAGGATGCCCAGCAGCACGACGTAGTCGCGACCCATGACGGAGTCATAGGCCAGGCGGCCCAGGCCGGGCCAGCTGAAGACGGTCTCGACCACCACCGCGCCGCCCAGCAGCGTGCCGACGTTCAACCCCGCCACGGTGGTGACGGGAATGAGGGCGTTGCGCAGCACGTGGCGCAGCGCCACCGCGCGCGGCGTCAGGCCCTTGGCGTGGGCGGTGCGCACGAAGTCCTGGCGGTTCACTTCCAGCATCGAGGCGCGCGTGAGCCGCGCGAAGATGGCGACATAGAAGCTGGCCAGCGCCAGCGTGGGCAGCACCAGGTGGCGCGCCACGTCCAGCGCATGCGCAAAACCCGTGGCGCCCGAGCCGATGGTGGAGACGCCGCCCGGCGGCAGCCAGCCCAGCTTGACCGACAGCAGGATGATGGCCATCAGGCCCAGCCAGAAGCCGGGCGTGGAATACAGCAGCAGCGCGGCCAGCGACAAGGCACGGTCCAGCCAGCGGCCGGCAAAGCTGGCCATCAGCGCGCCCAGCGCGATGCCGGCGGCCAGGGCGCAGGCCAGCGCGCTGCCCATCAGCAGCACGGTGTTGCCCAGCCGGCTGAAGATCAGGTCCGACACCGGCAGGTTATAGCGCGGCGATACCCCCAGGTTCAGCGTGGCCAGGTTGCGCAGGTAGTCGCCCAGCTGTTGCAGCACGGGCTGGTCCAGTCCGAAGTGCGTGCGCAGCGCCGCCATGCTGGCCTCGGTGGCCGAGCCGGACTCGGCCGCGATCACGTCGGCGGCATCGCCCGGCACGGCCTGCAGCAGGAAGAAGCTGAGCAGGACGACGCCGATGACCGTGGGCACGGCCTGCAGCAGCGAGCGTCCCAGGACGCGCAGGGTGCGTGCGCTCATGGTTGCAGGTAGACGTCGGCCAGGTTGGATTCCACGCCGTCGGCGGTCAGCGAGTGGTCGTGCACGCGCTGGTTGGCGATGGTGATGAATTCCGGCTGGTACAGGTTCAGGTCGGGCACCTCGCGGGCCACGATCTGCTGGAATTCCTTGAACAGCTGCACGCGGCGGGCCGGATCGTTTTCGACGGCGGCGGCTTCCAGCAATTCATCCACCTTGGGGTTGTTGTAGTGCGTGCCGTTGGAGAAGGGCACCCCCTTGATGAAGTTCTTTGACCAGTACAGGCGCTGCACCCCGACAGTGGGGTCGAACAGGTTGCTGGCACCGTTGGTGGTGAACGAGAAGTCGCGGTCGGTGTAGACGCGCTTGATGAAGGCCGAGGCGTCCTGCGCGCGGACGGTGACGGCTATGCCGACGCGCGCCAGCGTGGTGCGCAGGTAGTCGGCCAGGCGCGGGCCGTCGGCGCCGATCGGGTTGTAGTCCAGCGTCACGCGGTACCGCACGCCGTCGGCGCCCTTGGGGTAGCCGGCTTCGTCCAGCAGCGCGTTGGCGCGCTTCAGGTCAAAGGGGTAGGGCGTGATGGCCGGGTCGTTGTACGTCTTCAGGCCGGGCGCGATGGGCGAGTACGCCACCTGGCCGACGCCGTAGTTCACGACCTTCAGGATGACGTTGCGGTCGACGGCGTGGGCCACCGCCTGGCGCACTTTCTCGTTCTTGAAGAACGGATCGTCCAGGTTGAATTCCAGCCGCGTGACATTGTAGGAATAGCTGTTGCCCTTCGTCTCGAAGCGCAGCGTGGGCACGGCCTTCAGGCGTGCCAGGTCGGCCAGCGGCACGGGGGTGCGGTAGCCCAGGTCGGCCGTGCCGGTCTCGAAGGCGATGGCCGCGGCGGCGGGGTCGGCCACCACGCGCACGATCAGGCGGTCGATGTAGGGCTTGGGCTTGTCCCAGTAGTCGGGGTTGCGTTCATACACGATGTGGCTGCCGCGCACCCATTCCTTGAACTTGTAGGGGCCGGTGCCGATCGGCGCAGACGTGGCCGGGTTGGTCAGCGGGTCGGTGCCTTCGTAGATGTGCTTGGGGATGATCGGCGTTTCCGTGGCGACGAAGGCGCGGATCAGGTAGGGCGCGGGCTTGGACAGGCGCAGCACCACGGTATGGTCGTCGGGCGTTTCGATGGCGGTGACGTTGGCGAAGGTGTTGCGTCCGCGCGGATGGATCTTCTTGAGCAGGTCGATCGAGAAGGCCACGTCGGCCGCGGTGAACGGTTTGCCGTCATGCCATTTCACGCCCTGGCGCAGCGTGAAGGTATACACCGTGCCGTCTGGGCTGATGGTCCAGGCGGTGGCCAGCTGCGGCTCGGGCTTCAGGTCGTAGTCGTACTTCAACAGGCCTTCGGTGACCTTGGCGCTGACGCTGAGGATCGGCGTGGCGACGTTGCCCACGGTGACCAGCGCGGTGGGTTCGGAAGGCAGCAGCAGCGTCAGCGTGCCGCCGCGAGCGGGTTCGGCGTGGGCGTACGGCGCGGCGGCCAGCAGCAGGCCGGAGAACAGCAGTTTCAGGAAGGGGCGGCGGAGCGGTTTCATGGTCGTCGGCAAAGAGGGGGGGACGCCCGACGCGCAGGGCGCCGGGCCGGGGTTCAAGGGATCAGGTGGGGGCGACGGGGCGGCCGTAGGCGTCTTCGGCCTGCGCGGCGCTGACCAGGCCGTACTGCACGTCGCGTTGCAGGCGGGCGTCGGGGCGTTCGGCAGGATCGCCCAGCCCGCCGCCGCCGGGGGTGTGCACCACCAGGCGTTCGCCGGCCGGGATCAGCTGGCGGCCCTTGGCGCGCAGCACGGCGCCGGACGACAGTTCCAGCCGGCCGCCGGCCCCGGCCTGGCCGCCAAGCGCGCCGCGGGCCGGATGCACCACGCGGTCAAAGGCGGCGGCGATGATCATGCCGGCCTGCGGATCGGCGTGGCGCACCACGATGGTCTGGCCCAGGCCGCCGCGTACCGTGCCTGGGCCGCCGGAATCCTGGCGATATTCCTTTTGCTCGAACACCAGCGGGTTGGCGCTTTCCAGGATTTCAAGCGACACGTTGCGCACGCCGCTGGGGTAGGACGTGACCGACAGGCCATCCTTGCCGGGCCGCGCGCCGGTGCCGCCGGTGGAAAAGCTGGTGGCATTGAAACGCCGGCCGGCCAAGAGACTCTGCTGCTCTGCCTGCGTGGCGCCGGCCAGCGGCTCGCCGCCCACCAGGTGCAGGTTCCACAGCGACGAGGCGCCTTCGGCGGGCACCTGGTCGGCGCGCGCCTGGCGCAGGGCGCCGAACACCACGTCGGGCAGCATCTGCCCGATGATGTGGCGAGCGGTGACCGCGGCGGGAAAGCGCGCGTTCAGAATGGAGCCCTCGGGCGCGGACACTTCCACCAGCGACAGCGAGCCGGCGTTGTTGGGCACGTCGGCGCCGATCAGGCAGCGGATGCCGAACGACGTGTAGGCGTCGGTGTAGGCCTTGACCACGTTGATGCCGCGCGTGACGCTGGGCGAGGTACCGTCGAAGTCCACCAGGATCTTGCCGGCCTGCACGGTGACGCTGGCCTGCAGCGTAATGGGGGCGTCGTAGCCGTCGATCACCAGCGTGTTGTGCCAGGTGCCCTGGGGCCATTGCGAGATCGCCAGGCGCATCGCCTGCGCCGACTGCTCGACGATGTAGCCGCCCAGCGCGTCCAGGTCGGCCAGCTGGAATTCCGTCAGCAGCGACTTCAGGCGGCGTCCGCCGATGTCGTTGCAGGCCACCAGCGCATACAGGTCGCCTTCGACCTGTTCGGGTTCGCGCACGTTGGCGCGGATGATGGCCAGCACGCCGGGGTCGACCTGGTGCTGGTGAAAGAACCGCAGGATCGGCAGGAACAGGCCTTCGTGATAGACCTCCAGCCCGTCGGCGCTGCTGCCGATGCCGCCGATGTCGATCACGTGCAGGGTCGAGGCAAACAGCGCGACCAGCGCGCCCTCATGGAACACCGGCGACACCATGGTCATGTCGAACAGGTGGCCGGTGCCTTTCCAGGGGTCGTTGGTCAGCAGCACGTCGCCGTCTTTCAGCGTGTCGGGCGGGAACACTTTCAGGAAGTGCTTGACCGATTCGGCCATGGCGTTGACGTGGCCCGGCGTGCCGGTGACGGCCTGGGCGATCATCCGGCCGTCCGGCAGGAAAACGCCGGCTGACAAGTCTCCGGCCTCGCGCGTGGCGGTGCCGAAGGCCGAGCGGATCAGGACCTGGGCCTGCTCTTCCACTACCGACAAGAGGCGGTTCCAGGCCAGCTGGAAACGGATGCGTTCCTGGGGCGTGTGTTGGTGCGTACTCATGCTGCGTGTTCCTTTCCAGCGCGCGGCGCCGAGGCCGCCTGGATATCGTCCAGCACCAGCGAGCCGAGCCGGCTGCGCCGCGCCTCGAAGCCCGCGGGCACAAAGGTAGTGGTCTCGTCTTCGACGACCAGCGCGGGGCCGCTCAGCTTCTGCTCTGCGTCCAGCGCCTGGCGCTCATAGGTGGGCACGTCGGCCCAGCGGTTCTGCTCGAAGTCGTACAGCGCGCGCGTGCCGGACGAGCGCGCCGCGGTGGCCGGGCCGCTGGCGATATGGTCGCGCGGCCGTTCGCGGCGCGCGCCGGCCTGGGCGGCGACCGACCAGCTGACGGTTTCGGGCGCCACGTGCGGCAGGCTGCGGCCATAGAGCTGCGCATAGCGTTCGGCGAACGCGACGTCCAGCTGGCGGCTGGCGGCGGCATCGAAGGGGCCGTCCGGCAGGTCGACAGGAATCTCGTGGCCCTGGCCGCTGTAGCGCATGAACACCACGCGCTTGTGGCTAAGCGGCGCATCGGGCGCGGCGCGCCGCACCACGGTGTCCACCCCCGCGGTCAGTTCGTCCAGCAGGCGCTGCACGGCGGCGTGGTCGATCGTGGCCAGGCGTTGATGAAAGCTGCGCACGGCCTGGTAGGCAATGGGCGCCCACAGGAAGCCCACCGCCGAGCCCACGCCGGCCGATTCCGGGATGATGACGCGGCCGATGCCCAGCTTGCGCGCCAGCCGCGCGGCATGCAGCGGCGCCGCACCGCCAAAGGCGATCAGGGTGTGTTCCTCGGCGGCCTTGCCCAGTTCCGATGCGTGCACACGGGCGGCGTTGGCCATGTTCTCGGTGACCACGTCGATGATGGCCTGCGCGGCCTGCGGGCCGTCCAGGCCGGCGGCCGCGGCCAGGTGGGTCTCGATAGCGTGGCGCGCGCGTTCGGGCTGCAGGTTGACCTTGCCCACGGCGAAGCGGTCGGGCGTGACCGTGCCGATCAAGGCATGCGCATCGGTCACCGTCGGCAGTTCGCCGCCGTTGCCATAGGCGGCCGGGCCCGGCGACGAGCCGGCGCTGTCGGGGCCGACCTGCACCACGCCCAGGTGGTTGACGCGCGCGATCGAGCCGCCGCCTGCGCCGATCTCGACCATCTCGATGACCGGAATGCGGATGGGCAGGCCGGAGCCCTTCAGGTGGCGGTGCACGCGGCCGAATTCGAAGCTGCGGCTCACTTGCGGTTCGAAGTCGTCGATGTAGCAGATCTTGGCCGTGGTGCCGCCCATGTCGAACGACAGCGCGCGGGCCGCGCCGGTCTGCTCGGCAATGTGCTGCGCCAGGATCGCGCCGCCCGCGGGGCCGGATTCGACCAGACGCACCGGTTCGTCGACGCCGGTCTGCAAGGTGGCGATCGAGCCGCCGGAGGTCATCAGGAACGGTTCGCCGCGCAGGCCGCGTTGGCGTGCGGCCTCGTTCAGGCGGCGCAGGTAGCCAGACACCTGGGGCTGTACATAGGCATTGGCACTGACGGTGGACAGGCGCGGATACTCGCGGATTTCGGCGCACACGTCGGATGACAGCGACACCCACAGCTGCGGCGCGTGTTCACGCAGCAGCTCGCGGATGCGGCGTTCGTGGTCGGGGTAGGCGTAGCTGTGCAGCAGGCAGACGGCCACGCTTTCGACGCCGGCACGGGTCAGCTCGCCGGCCAGCGCGACCACCTGGGCCTCGTCCAGCGGCGTCAGCACCTGGCCCTGGGCGTCGACGCGTTCGGTGATGCCATGGCGCCAGGGGCGCGGCACCAGCGGTTCGGGCTTGTCCAGGAAGATGTCGTACTGCGCGAAGCGGTCTTCCAGGCCGATCTCGACCAGGTCGCGAAAGCCGGCCGTCGTCAGCAGCGCGGTGCGCGCGCCCTTGCGTTCGATCAGGGCATTGGTGGCCAGCGTGGTGCCCAGGATCAGCAGGCTGACCTGCGGCCAGGCCAGCCCGGCCTGGTCCAGCAGCTCTTCGATGCCTTGCAGCACGGCGGTTTCGGGCGCGTCCGGCGTCGTCAGCAGCTTGGCGGACCAGCGGCGGGGTTCTTGTTCAAGGACGATATCGGTAAACGTGCCGCCGACGTCGACGGCAACGCGAACCGGCGCCGTCGAGGCGGTCTCGGAAGGGGATAGGGACATGGGGGCGGAAAGAGAGAATGCGAAGAGGAAACGCGAGGCGCCCGGAGGCGTCTGGTGTGCAAAACCCTGATCCTAAGCACTCCGCGTGCCGGCTAGAAGGACGTTTTCCGCATGTCGATATGCGAATTCCGAGCGGTGATTTGCTTATCGCCGAACGGTCGTTAGACGCATGCGGCCCGCGTCTTACCATCGCCGTCTCATGACCGAACTGCTCCGCATCCAGAACCTGACCGTCGACCTGCCGGCGGGCGCCGACCGCCCGCACGCGCTGCACGACCTGTCCCTGTCGGTGAACGCCGGCGAAATCGTCTGCGTGGTCGGCGAAAGCGGGTCGGGCAAGTCGCTGACCGCGGGCGCCATCCTGGGGCTCTTGCCGCAGGGCGTGCGCGCCAGCGGCGGCCAGGTGCTGTGGCAAGGGCAGGACCTGCTGCGCCTGCCGCCCGACGCATTGCGGCGCCTGCGCGGCCATCGCATCGGCATGATCTTCCAGGAACCGATGACGGCGCTGAACCCCTTGCGCACCATCGGTGACCAGATTGCGGAAGTGTTCCGCACGCATACCCGCCTTCCCGGCGCCGAGATCCGCCGCCGCACGCTGGAACTGCTGGAATCCGTGCGCCTGCCCGATCCCGCGCACGCGCTGGGCGCCTACCCGCATGAGTTATCCGGCGGCCAGCGCCAGCGCGCCATGATTGCCATGGCGCTGGCCCTGGAGCCCGCGCTGCTGATCGCCGATGAACCGACCACCGCGCTGGACGTCACCACGCAGGCGCAGATCCTGCACTTGATTCACGACTTGCAGCGGCGGCGCGGCACCGCGGTGCTGTTCATCACGCACGACTTCGGCGTGGTGGCGGAAATTGCCGACCGCGTTGCCGTCATGCAGCGCGGTGTATTGGTGGAAAGCGGCGCGGCCGACGAGGTGCTCGAACGCCCGCGCCATCCCTACACCCGCGCACTGATCGCCGCCGTGCCGCCGCTGGCGCCCGCCGCCAGCCGACAAGCCGTGGCGGCGGACGCCCCCAACATCCTGACCACCCAGGCCCTGTCCAAGACCTATCGCAAGCGTGGCTGGTTCGGCCAGCCGGGCCGCGTCACGCATGCGCTGGACGACGTGACGCTGGCGCTGCGCGAAGGCAGCACGCTGGGCATCGTCGGTGAAAGCGGCTCGGGCAAATCGACCCTGGCGCGCACCCTGCTGGGCTTGCTGGCGCCCGATGCCGGCGCCATCACGCTGGCCGGCGACACCGTGACGTTCAATGGCAGCCGCGCGCGGCGCGAGCATGCGCGGCGCGTGCAGATGGTGTTCCAGGACCCCTATGGGTCGTTGAACCCGCGTCAGCGCGTGGGCGAGATCGTGGCGCGCGGTCCCATCGTGCATGGCATGCCGCGGCGCGAGGCCTGGGCCCTGGCGCGCGAATTGTTCGAACTGGTGGGCCTGTCGCCGGACGCCCTGCGCCGCTATCCGCACGAGTTTTCCGGCGGCCAGCGCCAGCGTGTCGGGCTGGCCCGCGCGCTGGCGATGCGGCCGCGGGTGCTGATCGCCGACGAACCGGTATCGGCGCTGGATGTGTCGGTGCAGGCCCAGGTGCTGGCCCTGCTGGCCCGCCTGCGCGAACAATTGGGCCTGTCGATCGTCTTCATCACCCACGACCTGCGCGTGGCCGCGCAGGTGTGCGACCACATCGCCGTCATGAAGAACGGCCAGGTGGTCGAACAAGGTCCGTGCGCGGAGGTCTTTGCGGCCCCCGTGCATCCCTACACCCGCGCGTTGCTTGCCGCGGTACCCGGCCGCCGGTGGGATCCGGACGCGGCGGCGGCCCGGCAGGCGGCTTGATCTCTCGCGTGGCCGGGTTCAGCCCGGCCGGCCGGTGGCCTGCAGGATCAGTCGGGTGATCCATCACTACCTGAAGCACGAGATCGGCCTCGCGTCCGATCGGCAGGTGCTGTATTCCCACTGGCATCGCCGCCTGAGCGAAGAGCAGATCATCGAGATCGGCGGCCAGGCGTACCTGAATAGGGCGGGCGCAGTAGCTGGCGCAGCAGCGGGCACAGCGACGCGCAAGCACCGTCGGCCCGCGGCGCCCAACTGCACCAACTCGAATGATGGCTTGGGCGTGATGGTAGGGCCGAACTGGCGACGATCCGGGAATTGCGGTTTTTTTTGTGCCTAGGTAATATAGTCCCCCATACTATATTGAACAGGTAGACCATGGCACACACCATCCGCCAGAAGGAAAAGCTGATTGCGCGCGTGCGCCGCATCCGAGGCCAGCTGGACGGCCTGGAGCGGGCGCTGGAGGCCGAAACGGCCTGCGGCGAAGTCCTGCGCCAACTGGCCTCCGCCCGCGGCGCGCTCAGCGGCCTGACGGCCGAAGTCATGCAGGGGCACCTGGACGAGCACGTCGTCCATGCGGCCACCGAGGCAGAGCGCGAGCAGGGCGCCGCGGAAATGATGGACGTGATCCGGGCCTACATGAAATAGCGGCTGCCGCTGACCTGGCAGCCGTCCCCACGCGCGCCGCGCCCGCCTTCAATGCGGTGCGGCGCGGACACCAGGAGCCTCCCATGCATCCCACCCCCACACACGAACATCTGTTCCTGGGCCAGGACCACCAACGCAACGAACGCCGGGTGTGGTTCGTGATCGCGCTGACGGCCGCCATGATGGCCGTCGAAATCATTGCCGGCAATCTCTACGGGTCGATGGCGCTGGTCGCCGACGGCTGGCATATGTCCACGCATGCGGGGGCAATGCTGATCACCGCGCTGGCGTACGGTTACGCGCGTCGGCAGGCCAGGAACCCGCGCTTCACGTTCGGCACCGGCAAGCTGGGCGACCTGGCAGGGTTTGCCAGCGCCGTGGTGCTGGCGCTGATCGCGCTGTTCATCGGCTGGGAAAGCGTGGTGCGGCTGGCCAATCCAGTGAATATCGACTTTGATCAAGCCATCGCCGTGGCGGCTGCCGGGCTGGCGGTGAACCTGGTGTCGGCGTGGTTGCTGCGTGGATCGCACGGGGCGCATCACGGGCACGGGCATGGACATGCCCATGCGCGGTCGCAGGTGCACTCGCATGATCATGGGCACGCTCATGACGACAAGCACGTCCATGCTCACGAGGACAACCACGCTCATGCCGACGCGCACGTCCGCGACGACCACCGCGCACACGGCCACGCAGACACCCACGCAAAATCCGGCCACGACAACAACTTCCGCGCCGCCTACGTCCACGTACTGGCCGACGCACTGACCTCGGTGCTCGCCATCGGCGCGCTGCTGGCCGGGCGCAGTTACGGCTGGCAATGGGCCGACCCGGCGATGGGCGTGGTCGGCGCCGTGGTGATCGCGCGCTGGTCGTGGTCGTTGATCCGGGACGCGGGTAATGTGCTGCTGGACGCGCCGGCCGAGGGCGGTGAAATTCGCCGGCAGATCGACCAGGCGTTACAGGCGGGCGACTGCCAGATCGCCGACCTGCATGTGTGGCAGGTCGGGCCGGGACACTTCGCGGCGATCGTGTCGCTGGCGGCGCGCCAGCCCCGCGACAGCGCGTACTACAAGGCGCGGCTGGCGCACATCACCGGGCTGTCGCACCTGACGGTCGAAACCCAGGCCGTCTGACGCGAGCCCCAAGACTCTACTCGCAGGCCTGGGCGTCGCGCCGTGACGGGTCGATGCATGCCTGCCAGGTCTTGTCACCAAGCGCGGTGACCGGCAGGAAGCGGGTCATGTCATGCACATACAGGAACACCCGGCCGGGTGTTTCGCGCAGCGCCTGGTGAAAGGGCGCGATCTGCCCGGGGGCCAACACGACCTGGCCCTGCGTATTGCTGCGCCCTTGCATCAGCACGGTCTGCACGGCGGGGTCCCAGGAGGGCAAGGCGTCGTCTTCAAGCGTGTCGGCCGGCACGCGCACCACGCGCCAGGGTTCGTCGGGGATCTCGGTGGTGACGACCGGCGAGGCGCCAGCCGGCACCACCAGCACGCGGTCTGCCTGGGAGGGCGGCACGGCATAGGTGAGCAGGGCGCCGGGCCGGTCGGGATCGGGCCGCGAACGGTACAAGGCGCGCAAGCTGCCATCCGCATTCAGGTCGCGCACCACGGCGCCCGCCGCGCCCGCGCGCAGGTCGATGGTGCGCAGCAATTGGCCTGCTTCGCTGCGCACGAAATAGACGGGGCGGGTGGGGGTGGTATCGCACTGGTCGGCGTACACGGCGCGGATGGCGCCGTGCGCGTCGCGGGTCACGCAGGCCTGGCGCACCAGGTGGTGGCCGGGCGAGAATTCGGCATAGGCGGACAGGCGCCCCTGGGTGTCATAGGCGAGCCGGTAGCCGCCGGCATCCAGCAGGCGGCCGCGCACGATCTCGTTGCGGTCGATGCGGCACAGGCGGCCATCGGCGTCGCGTTGCAGCACGGCGCGGGCGGGCTGCCCGGCCGCGCTGGCGTAGACGCCCCAGTCCACGTCCTCGGTCCAGAAGCGCGGAGTGGGGTCGCCGTCGTTGGCGACCGAGATCAGTTCCGCACGAGCCGGCACGCGTTCACCGCGCAGACCCAGCAGGATGCCTTCGCCGTCCAGGAGCAACGCCAGGGGCTGGGCGCGCAGGCCTTCGGCGGCAGGGTCGGTGTTGAACGGCGTGGTGAGCGGCGGGCACGCGGCCCAGCTCAGCATCGGGACAAGCGCCAGCAGCGTGGCGGCCAGCGCCGGGGCCAGCTTGGGAGTCAGGTCACGCATCGGATCAGCCATGTTGCGCGTTATCCAGAAAGCGCACGACGTCCCAGAATTCCCGGGTGATGGCGCCCAGCCGCAGCCGCGGACCGTCTTCGAACACCAGGAACGGATAGGCATCGCGCTCCAGCGTGCCATCCGGCGGCAGGTGATAGGGCTTGACGCGGTCAGGGTCGTTGAAAAGGCGTTCCAGCCGGCCGCCGCCGTCGATGTGCAGATACCAGGCGCGCAGCGTCAGCGGCGGTTTGCCGGGTGGCGTGTCGGTGTAGGGCCCGCCATCGCCTGCCACCACGGCCTGGCGCAAGACGCCCACGGTCAGGCGGGCGACGCCCTGGAAGGCGATGCCGCCCGATACCGACCCGCCCGGCTGCGCGGCCAGTTGCCGCACGAAGGCCACGGCGCGTGATGACGGCACCACGGTATTGGCGAACAGGCGTTCGATATCCGCGTCGCTGGGGTCGCGCACCGCGGCCAGCCGGGTCAGGTCGTTTTCGAAGTCCTTGACCCACTGCTGGTAGCGCTGGGTCGCGACCTGGCGGTCAAAGGCCTGGGCCGCGGGCGCCAGCGCCAGGCTGCACAGCATGAAGGTCAGGCAGGCGGCCGTGCGCAGGCGGCATGCCGTGAGCCACGCAAGCACGGGAAACGTGAAGGGCATGCCGGGGCCTCCGGGTGGGCGTTGTGGGGGTCTGGCTGTTATGGCTGGGTGTTGTGTCGCATCAGAACCGTATCCGCCGCGGTCGGGCTCGCGGAGGATGCGGGGATTATAGGGAAAGACGGCGTAGGGAAAGACAGCGCCACGCCTGCCACTATCACCACGCTTGCTACGCCAGCGCCTCGCCCGCCAGATCGAACAGCCGGCGCGCGCCGGGCGTCAGCCCCAGCATATGGATGCAGGCGTGCACCATGCCGGGCAGCAGGTGGTCGCGCGCGTCCACGCCGGCCTCGCGCAGCTTGCGGGCATAGGCCTGCCCTTCATCGCGCAGCGGATCGTATTCGCAGATCAGCAGCGTGGCGGGTGGCAGGCCGGCCAGGTCGGCACGCAGCGGCGAGGCATAGGGCGATGCACCGTCGTCCTCGTTCACCAGATAGGTGAACCAGCAATAGCGCATCACTTCTTCGGTCAGGAAGAAATTCTGGCCGTACGCCTGGTAGGACGCTGTTGAAAAGTCGTGGTCCACCACCGGATAGCACAGCAACTGGTGAGCAATGGCCGGACCCTGGCGATCGCGCGCCATGATCGTGGCGGCCGCGGCCAGGTTGCCGCCCGCGCTGTCACCGCCCACCGCAATGCGGGCGGGGTCGATGCCCAGGCGATGCGCGTGCTCGGACACCCAGACCAGCGCGCTGTAGAAGTCCTCGAGCGGAATCGGGAACTTGCTTTCCGGGGCCAGCCGGTAGTCCACCGACAGCACCTTGCATTGCGTCGCGTTGGCGAGCGCGCGGCAGGGGTTGTCGTAAAGCGCCAGCGAACACTGGAACCAGCCGCCGCCGTGTGCGAACACCAGGGCCGGCAGCACGGCATCGGGCGCCGCGCCCTCAGGGGTATAGGCGCGCACGCGGATCGGATGGCCCTCGTGGCCGGGCACCGTCCAGGTGTCGATGTCCGCCACCGCTTCGAGCGGGCCGTGCAGTTCACGCAAGCCGATCTCGGCGGCCTCGCGGCGGGCGGAGAGGTCCAGCGGCGCGGCCACCGACGACAGGCGCCGCAGATAGGTATTGATGCGGGGATCCAACGGCATCGCTCAGCCCTCGCGTGACAGGAACGGCAGCAGGTGCGCCAGGAATTCATCCGGGCACTCTTCCGTCACGAAGTGGCCGCAGTCCGGGATGATGGCGCCGCGCACGTCCGTGGCCGCGCGCTGCATGGTCACCAGCGGCGCGTCGCGGGTGGCATGTTCGGCGCCGATGGCGAGCACCGGCATCGACAACGGCGTGAGGGCGCGCTCGGTGTTCTGGCGCACCGTCTCGGGAATCGCGCGGTAATACGCGAAGCCGCCGCGCAGCCCGCCCGGCGCCGCATACGCATCGATGTACGCCTGCGCCGCCACGCGGTCGCGCCGGTGCGACCACTTGTCGAACATATACGTCAGGTAGGCCTGTTCGCGGCCGGCGATCAGCGCCTCGGGCAAGTCGGGCAGGCGGTTGAACATGAAATGCCACAGGAACACATTGTCGGCCGGCGGCGCGAAGATCGTCGGTTCGGGCGCCAGGCCGGGAATCACGGCCTCGGTCAGTGCCAGGCGCGAGACGACGCCCGGGAAATCGCTGGCCAGCGCATAGGCCACCCACATGCCGATATCGTGCCCCACCACCTGGTAGCGCGCGTGGCCCAGCTGCGTCATCAGCTGATGCAGCGTGGCAGCGATGGCGCCGGTGTCGTAGCCGCAGGAAGGGTGGTCCGAATCACCGGTGCCCGGCGGGTCCACGGCAATGGCCATGTAACCCTGGGCGGCCAGCGCGTGCATCACGTGCCGCCAGGTCAGCCAGGTCTGCGGCCAGCCGGGAATCAGCAGCACGGGCTTGCCAGTGCCGGCGATGGCGCAATGCACGCGCGCGCCGTTGACGATGAGATAGCGATGCGAAAAGTCTGCGCCCGCGGGAAGGTAGGCGTCGTGGGGATGGGTCATGACTGCGTGTCCAGATTCGTTACGGTTGGAGAGTGAATTCAGGCAATGCCGAGCAAGGTGTTGATCTGGCGCTGATCGATCGCGGCGCCGGCGAAGTCATCGAAGATCTTGTCGGTCACCGGAATGATGTGCTGCTTGATGAAGGCCGCGCCTTCACGGGCACCGGTCTGCTGGTCTTTCAGGCAACATTCCCATTCCAGTGCCGCCCAGCCTTGATAGCCGTGGTGCGCCAGCTTGGAGAAGATCGCCTTGAAGTCCACCTGGCCGTCACCCAGCGAGCGAAAGCGACCGGCGCGGTTCACCCACGATTGATAGCCGCCGTAGATGCCCTGGCGCCCGGTCGGATTGAATTCCGCATCCTTCACATGGAACATGCGGATGTGGTCCTTGTAGATGTCCAGGTAATCCAGGTAGTTCAGCTGTTGCAGCACGAAATGGCTGGGGTCGAACAGAATGCCGCAGCGGGCGTGGCCGCCGACGCGTTCATGGAACATCTCGAACGTCACGCCGTCGTGCAGGTCTTCACTGGGATGGATCTCGAAGCACAGGTTCACGCCCTGTTCGTCGCACGCATCCAGCACCGGCAGCCAGCGGCGCGCCAGTTCGTCGAAAGCGGTTTCGATCAGGCCTTCGGGGCGCTGCGGAAACGGAAACAGGTAGGGCCATGCGAACGAGCCCGAGAACGTGCCCATTTCCGTCAAGCCCAGCCGGCGCGAGGCCTGGGCCGCCAGCAGCAGGTTGCGGCGGGCCCACTCGGTGCGCGCCTGCGCATTGCCGCGCACCTGCACCGGGGCAAACGTATCGAACATCGCGTCATAGGCCGGGTGCACGGCCAGTAACTGACCGAAGATGTGCGTGGTCAGTTCGCTGATCACCAGGCCGTGGCCGGCCAGCATGCCGGTGATCTCGTCACAATAGTCCTGGCTGGTCGCGGCCAATTCCACATTGAAAAAGTGCTCGTCCCAGGCCGGCACTTGCAGCGCCTTGAAGCCCAGGCCGGCGGCCCATTCGGCCACGGCGGACAAGCTGTTGAACGGTGCGGCCGCGTCGCTGAATTGCGCCAGGTGGATGCTGGGGCCTTTGAGGGTTTGCAGGGCGGGGGCTTGCTTGGGGGGCGTGTGCATGATGATTTCAGTCCGTGATCCGCCGTGGATCGGCAGATGCAATTGTTTGTCGACTGACAAAGAATAGACCGAAAGCAGGTATGCACGCAAGCGCCGTCGTGCGAGCCGCCATCGCCAAGCGCGGCGGTACACTACGAAAAATCATTCACCTTTCAGGCACGACATGGCAGGCAGACCCCGCGAATTCGACCGTGACACCGCGTTGCAACAGGCCATGCTGGCCTTCTGGCAACATGGCTACGAAGGTACGTCGATGGCCGATCTGGTTGCCGCCACGGGGCTGGCATCGGCGCGTCTTTACGCCGCCTTCGGCTCCAAGGAAGCCCTGTTCCGCGAAGCCGTCGAACGCTACGAAACCGGCGACGGCAGCTTCGCCGAAACCGCGCTGCAATCCGCCGACGTGCGCGAAGCCGTCGAAAAAATGCTGCAGGATGCCGTCGCCACCTACACGCGCCGGGGCCGTCCGCAAGGTTGCATGGTCGTCACCGCCGCCACCAACTACGCGGCCGACAACGAGCCCGTCATGCGCTGGCTGACGTCGCACCGCAAGGCCCGCACGCAATCCATCATCGACCGCCTGGACGCTGCGCAACGCAGCGGCGAGCTCAAGCCCGGCACCGATGTGCAAGCCCTGGGCGACTACTACGCGGCCGTGCTGCACGGGCTGTCGGTGCAGGCTCGCGATGGCGTCAGCCGCGCGCGCCTGCTGGCCCTGATCGGGCCGTCCATGGCGCCGCTGGCCGAGGCCACGGCGCGCCGCTAGGCTTTCCCCGCCAGGCCCGCGAACGTCATCACCCGCGTCGACCCTCCTCATGCGGGCGGCCATCCGGTGCGCCATGCGTCGTTGTTGCCGCTTTTGTAAAGGGCGCACTGCCTGCTTGCGGTGAGTGCCCCGCCACGGCCAGGAACGGTAGTTGCGCAGCTCCGGGATTGACCCAGGCAAGCGCAAAGGAGAACCGACGTGGAAACCGTATCCGACTTCGTGCTGGACCGGCTGGGCCAGTGGGGCGTGCAACGCATCTACGGCTATCCGGGGGACGGCATCAATGGCTTGATCGGCGCCTTCGGCCGCAATGGCAAACTGGAATTCGTGCAGGCCAGGCACGAGGAAGGCGCGGCCTTCATGGCGTGCGCCCATGCCAAGTTCACGGGGCAGGTGGGTGTCTGCCTGGCTACATCGGGGCCGGGCGCCATCCACCTGCTGAACGGCCTGTACGACGCCAAGCTGGACCACCAGCCCGTGGTGGCCATCGTGGGGCAGCAGGCCCGCAGCGCGCTGGGCGGCGACTACCAGCAAGAGGTCGACTTGGTCAGCCTGTTCAAGGACGTGGCCCATGATTTCGTGCACATGGTCACCTCGCCTTTGCAGGCGCGCCACATGGTGGACCGCGCCATGCGCATCGCCATGGAGCGGCGCAGCGTGGTGTGCCTGATCTTCCCGAATGACGTGCAGGACCTGGAGGCCGTGCCGGCGCCACCGCGCGAGCACGGCACCGTGCACACCGGCATCGGCATCACCTCGCATGCGGCGGTGCCGCAGGCGGCCGCCCTGGCCAATGCCGCCGACATCCTGAATCGCGGCGAACGCGTGGCGATGCTGGTGGGCGCCGGCGCGCTGGCGGCCGGCAACGAAGTGCGTGCGGTGGCCGAGCGCCTGGGGGCCGGCGTGGCCAAGGCGCTGCTGGGCAAGGCCGTGCTGCCCGATGCGCTGCCGTATGTCACCGGTGCGATCGGCCTGGTGGGCACGCAGCCCAGCTGGGAGATGATGAACGAATGCGACACGCTGCTCATGGTGGGCACGTCGTTTCCCTATGCGGAATTCCTGCCGCGCGAAGGCCAGGCGCGCGCGGTACAGATCGACGTGGATGGGCGCCAGCTGAGCCTGCGCTATCCCGTCGAGGTCGGCCTGGTGGGCGATGCCCGGCTGACGCTGGAAGCGCTGCTGCCGCTGCTTGAACCCAAGGCGTCCAGCCGCTGGCGCGACCGCATCGAAAAACACGTGCAGCGCTGGCACGAGACCGTCACGGCCCGCGCCATGGTGCAGGCCAGGCCGGTCAATCCCCAGCGGCCGTTCCTGGAATTGTCCAGCCGCCTGCCGCCGCACGCCATCGTGACCTGCGATTCCGGCTCGGCCGCCAGCTGGTATGCCCGCGATGTGCAGTTGCGCGAAGGCATGATGGGCTCGGTGTCCGGCGGCCTGGCCAGCATGGGCTGCGGCGTGCCTTATGCGGTGGCGGCCAAGCTGGCCTATCCGGGCCGGCCGGTGATTGCGCTGGTGGGTGATGGCGCGATGCAGATGTTGGGCATCAATGAACTCATCACCATCGCGCACCGCTGGAAGGATTGGAGCGATCCGACCCTGGTGGTGATGGTGCTGAACAACGGCGACCTGAACCTGGTGACCTGGGAGCAGCGCGTCATGGGCGGCGACCCCCGTTTTGGCGATTCGCAATGGCTGCCCTCGTTTTCCTATGCCGACTACGGCCGCATGCTGGGTTTGGAGGGCATCCGCGTGACGTCGCCCGACGACGTCGGCGCCGCCTGGGACCGGGCGCTGGGCGCAGGCCGCCCGGCCGTGCTGGAAATCGTGACCGACCCCGACATGCCGCCGATGCCGCCGCACATCTCGCTCAAGCAGTTTGGCGCGTACATGGCCGCCTTGCGCAAGGAAGACCCCGCGGTCGGGGCGGCGGCATTGCGCGCCACGATCAAGCAATGGTGGGCGAGCTGAGCGCCGCGACGCGCGGCAACCGCAGCGGGCTTGGTACCCCTGGAACGGGACTTGCGGAGAGGTCAGGCCCCGGGGCAGTCATCGCGCCCGGGGACAGGCCGGCACAGGCCTGATTGAACCGGTCATTTCTTCAAGGAGGTGCCATGACTACACGAAACGGCGACGGCACGACGTTGCGCGAACTGATTTCCGGAACCGAGAACCTGCTGCGCAGCACGGCCAGCTACAGCGGCGCCGAGGTCGAGGCGGCTCGCGATCGCCTGAAGCACCAGCTCGATTCCGCGCGGGCCGAGGCCCGGGGCTTGAAAAAGCGCGCCTGGCGGCGCGCCAAGGACGTGTCCGAGGCCACCGACGGCTACGTGCATGAAAACGCCTGGAAGAGCATTGCCGGGGCGGCGCTGGTGGGTGCGCTGGCCGGGTTGTGCCTGATGTCCGAATACCGGCGCCGCTAGCGCCGCTTCGGCAGTTCCCTATTTCATGATGGACAGCGCGGGAATCCCCCGCACAGGAGAGTAGCGATGGAACAACAGCAAACCACGAATATCGTTGGCGGCCCGAAGACCTCGGCCCAGGGGCCCGGCCCGGAAGTGATGGCGGCCAATACGCTGGAAGGCAACGACGTCTACAACGCCGAAGGCGACACGCTGGGCGACATCAAGGCCATCATGATCGACGTACCGCGCGGGCGCGTCGCCTACGCGGTGCTGTCGCGCGGCGGCATCCTGGGCATGGGCGAAAAGCTCTTCGCCATTCCGTGGGCCGCCCTGAAGCTGGATACCGACCGCAAGTGCTTCGTGCTGCACGTGGACAAGGAAACCCTGAAGAACGCGCCGGGTTTCGACAAGGATAATTGGCCGCGCATGGCCGATGAAACCTGGGCCCGCGACCTGCACAAGTACTACAACCAGGACATCTACTGGTAGGCGCTTTCCACCAGGCGCAGCAGCAGGCGGGCCAGCAGTTCACGTTCCGCCGGCTCGAAGATGGCGCAGGCCTCGTCGTCCATCTGTTTCAGGACGGCGCGGCCTGGCTCCAGCTTGCGCATCGCCGCGGGCGTCAGCGACACCAGGCTGCTGCGCCCGTCGGTCGGCGACGGTTCGCGCCGCACCAGCCCGTCGCGTTCCATGCGCGCCAGCAACTGCGCCATGCTGGGTTGCTCGACCCATGTCGTTTCGGCTAATTCCTTCTGCGTCAGCCGGCCGCCGCCCTTCAATGCCACCAGCACCGGCAATTGTGACGCCGTCACGCCCAGCGTACGCAGCCGCTCGTCGACCTGTTTGGCCATGACGCGGGCGTACTGGTTGATGAGCAGGGTTGGCATCTGCCGGGATTGCCAATCGACGGGGGCGGCCATGAATGTCCTTTTAATTTAATAGGCACCTATGTAATATAGATAGGCACCTATGAAGTTAAAGGAAATGCCGCCATGCCGCAACCCCTCGCCATCGCCATCATCGGCGCCGGCCCCGCCGGCCTGACCGTCGCCAACGTGCTGCAACGCCACGGCTGGCGCGCCCACATCTTCGAGGCCGACGCCGCCCTGGACGCCCGCGATCAGGGCGGATCGCTGGACCTGCATCCCGGCGAAGGACAATTGGCGTTGCACAAGGCGGGCCTGTTCGACGCCTTCATGGCGGCTGCCCGGCACGAAGACCAGGAACAACGCCTGGCCGACCATGCCACGGGCGAGCTGCTGCGCGAGGAAATCCCTGAACCCGGCGCCGGCGATCATCCGGAAATCGACCGCGTGGTGTTGCGCGAACTGCTGCTGCGCCCCTTGCCGCCGGACGCGGTGCGTTGGGGCGCACGCTTGCAGGAGGTCGTGGCGCGGCGCGATGGCCGTTATGACCTGCGATGCCAGGGCGGCCTGGCAGGCCCCTACGATCTGGTGGTGGGCGCGGACGGCGCCTGGTCCAGGGTGCGCGCCGCGCTGACGCCCGTGCAGCCGGCCTACACCGGCGTCACCTTCGTCGAGTTGTGGCTCACCGATGTCGACCGGCGTCATCCCGAGATCGCCCGGCGCGTGGGCCACGGCACTTATTTTTCGATGCATGGCGGCGCGGGCATCGTCGCGCAGCGCAACGGCAACGCCACCCTGCGCGTCTATGCGGCGATCCGAACAAGCCCCGAAGAAACCGACCGCCCCGATCTGGCGCTCGCCGGCATGACGCGCGAAGACCTGTTGGCGCGCTTTCCCGGCTGGGCGCCGTCGCTGTTGGCCATGATCCGCCAGGCGGACCGGATCGCGGCGCTGCGGCCCATCGTCGCCTTGCCGCCGGGCACGCGCTGGCCCCACCGCGCGGGTCTGACCCTGGTTGGCGATGCCGCCCATGTCATGCCGCCGCTGGGCGTGGGCGTGAACCTGGCCATGCTGGATGCGGCGGAACTGGCCGAAGCGCTGGTCGGCGGCGACGACTGGCGTGCCGCGCAGCAGCATTACGAAGCCCGCATGCTGGATCGCGCGGCCGAGATCGCGGCGCAATGCGCGCAGTCGTTCGAGGAAATGTTCGAGCAAGAGGGCGGGCAGGCCTTGCAGGCGCAGTTGGACGCACACCGTCGCTAGCGGCGGGTCAGAGCGGGCAGGAAGCGTCGGCGGCGATGGAACCAGGCGGCCGTGCCGGTTACTAACGCCTGGACCGCCAGCGCCATCAGGGCGGTGGCTCCAGTGCGCCGACGTGCGCACCCCACTGCAGGGAGAGGACCATGCGTGCCGAAGTCTTCCGTCTACGTGTCGCCGAGCTGGGTCAGCGGCTGGGAACGCCGGACCTGCCCGTCAGCGACGCGCAGGTCTGCTCGGTTCAGGTGAACGAATCATGCTGGGTGCACATCAGCTACAACGAAGGGCAGGATCGGGTGCATTGGACCGCGCTGGTGGGCAGTGCCGCCGGTCCGGGCAACGCATCGCTGTTGCGGCATCTGCTTCGCTGCAACATGCAGGGGGCACTGACCGGCGGCGGCTATTTCGGCGTGAGCGAGCTGACCGACGCCATCACCTTTTGCTATCACGAACCGCTGGAGGCCTTGCACGCGCAGCGTTTTGGCGCCGTGTTCGAGTCCTTCAGCGGCATGGCGACCTATTGGACCGCGCGGCTGGCCGAGCGCGCCGCGCGGCAAGGCGCCGCTGAGGACGCGGCGGTCGATTCAAGGCCCGGCGATCCGGGCGCATTGATCAACCGGGCCTGAGGAGAGCGAGACATGGGCATCGAAAGCAATATCCAGAATCCCGTCGGGCTTGAACAATGGCGTCAGATCGCGCAAGCGGGCGACACGACGCGGGTGGTGCTGAACGGCAGCGGCGGCGTCCACGGCCTGAATGCGCCGCACACCGTGCCCGACTACGCGATTCACAATCAGCAGGCATTCGACAACCTGTTCTCGGCGTTGCATGGCGCGGGGCATTCCGACCAGGCGATGGGCGTGCTGCGCGATCTGCTGGAGCGTGCGCGTGATAGCGGCCTGCCGCTGACGTCCGCGCTGGTGCATCAAGCGCTGCACGTGGCCGAGGACTTCGCGCCGCCGGATTGCGCGGCGCTATGCCGCAAGTGGGACGCCATCGGCCAGACAAACGTCTTGTCGCCGCGTACCGACCTGGGTTATGCGTTCCACAGTGAACTCGACATTGTCATGATGAATCGGCTGATCACGCAGTTCGGCGTCGACGCCACGCCTGGGCAGATGCGGCAGGGAATCACTGACATGATTGCCGAACTGCGCGATGCGCAGGGAATCGGCCCGGAAATTCGCGACAAGACCGATTCGGTGCTGCGCATGCGCCTGGAGCAAGTGCGGTTCGGGGAACGAGCCCAACAGCTGGCGGACACCAGACTGGGCAAACTGGAGGATGCCGCCGGCGACGCCTACAAACTGGTGATGGACGGGCAACACCACGATTATGGCGCGGCCTACTTCGAGAACGAACGCGGCTACATGGCGGGCATGTTGAGCGCCCTGAACCTGATGCTGGATGAAGTGACCCAACCACTGACCGCGGACAGCTACGAGGCCTTGCACGATACCGCGGTGGCGGGCGTGCATAAGCGCGACCAGATGGGAACGGGCAGCCTGTTTCAGCAGGGCTATCGGGATAACGAGGGGGTCATGTTCGGCCTGGGCCTGAACAATTGGTCCGCGGATGGAAGGCTGGAATTCGAGGCTTCGAGCAAGGCGAGCGATCCCGAGGCCTGGGTACGAATTCGGACGCATCCCCAGCAAGGGGTGGACTATGTGGTGGCGCAGGCCAAACCGGCGCAGCAATGCCGGGAGAAGGCGGCCGCCATCATCCAGACCTATCACGATGAGCTTGCCCTGGCGCAGAACGAAGACGCCAAGCTGGCCTGCATCGCCAAGTGTTGCCAGGATCTGGACCAGCATCACCTTTTCGCCGACGGCAACATCCGCACCGCCGCGTTCCTGACGCTGAACAAGCTGCTGCTGCAGAACGACATGAGTCCAGCGCTGTTCAAGGACCCCAATGTGCTGGACATGCATTCGATCCAGGAGATCGTCGGCTTCATCCGGGCAGGGCAGGCGCAGTACGCCGCGTTGCTGTCGGCCTGACGGGCTCAGTCCGTGACCAGGTACGCCTGCCCGCCCGGTTTCAGATAGGGCGTCAGATCGCTGAACGGCACCAGCGCCAGCGTGCCCAGGCAGATGCCCGACGCATGGCCCACGCCGGACACCGACAGGCTCAGCGCACCGGGCGCCTGGGTGCCCAGCACCAGGTTGTCGGGCCACAGGCTGGCGCAGCCGTCCTTGGAGGGGTCCTTGGTGGTGCCTTCGGCTTCGGCGGCGGCCAGCGTGCGTTGCACCGTGGCCGCGATGTCCACCAGGGTTGCGCTGGCCTGGGGCCGTCCGCGGCCGCCGGGCGCGTAGGCGTCGAAGACGCGGTTCCAGTCCAGGTATTCACCGCGCAGCAGGTCGTAGGTGTAGGGCTCGAAATGGTTGTCGGGGTGCGCGCCGCCGCAATCCAGGCTGCCGCTTTCGGTCACCGTCATCAGTGCGTGCGACAGCCAGGTGACGGTGATGACCTCATCGTCGAAATTGCCCAGCGTGCCCGCGTTGGGAGAATCGCCCATGCGGGTATAGGCCTCGGCCTTGCATTGCAGCGCGCCCAGGCTCTTTCGCCAATGGCGCTGTTCCAGCAGGTGATTCACGCGCGCGCGGACCTGTTCATCCGGGTGGCGCGTCAGGCGCGGATACGGAAACTGCGTGCGCGGATCGCGCCACATGCGATAGGCCACCGCGCCCTGGCTGATTTCATCGCCCACCGGTTCGGCGTGGCCGGTCAGCTTCAGCGTGTCGTAGGGGGCTTGTGCGGCATTGATCTCGGGAAAGGTGGCAATGCCGTTGTGGACTTCGGTGGCCGGCCGTGCCTTGGGGTCGTATGCGGCCACGCGGCGCAGTTCGAATGCGCGCGGCTTGCCGCTGCGCGCATCCGTCCAGGTGCCGCGGTAACCCTGCGCATCCAGCGTGCCTTGCCAGGTGGCCGCGGTGGGCGGCGTCTCGGCCGCTGCCGTATTGCCCGGTTGATTGCGTTTCCAGAAGGGCGGCGGTTCCGCCAGCGCCTGCGCGGTGCCGTGCAGGGGAATGTCGACGCCCGTCTTCGGGTAGAAATAGCGCCCGTTCAGCACGCCGTTCGCGGCCGCCTGTGCGTCCAGTTCCATCACGACCTCGCCGGCGCCTTGCAGCGTGCCGGTGTAGACGATCTTCGGGGCGGCATGGGCGTTGCCCAGGGCCACGCAGGCCAGCGCGGCAAGCAGTGAGCCGTGCAAACGGGTCGAGAAGCGGGACATCGGATCGCCGTCCAGGAGTTTGGGGGTCGGATCAATATACAAGAGCCGGCCGATCGCGTCATAACGCGATAGATAAAAAGCCAACCAATACGGTTGAAAATAGACCGTTATGGTTTATCATGCGGAAATCGCCTGCGACGCGACCGTCACCTGGCGGCCACGTCAGCGCCTCAACGGAACCGCAACGGCATGCCCACGCTTTCTCAACCCGACTCCCGCGCCGAACTCCCGTCCGGCATCCCCGCCGACATCATCGACCATGCCGCCGCCTTGTTCGCCCGGCGCGGCTTCGACCAGACCTCGATGCAGCAGATCGCGGATGCGGCCAAGCAATCCCGCGAAACCCTGCTTACGCACTTTGCCAGCAAGTTCGCCCTCTACGAAGCCGCCATCGACACGCTGCGCGCCCACATGCGGCAGGTGCTGGCCGACGTGCGCGACCTGCCCGTCGGCCCCGAGCGCGACCGCGCCGTGGTCGAGGCGGGCGTGCAGTTCACCTACGACTGGCCCGGCGTATCCGCCCTGTCCAGCGGCATTGCCGACAGCGAACCTGATGGCGATCCGCAACTGGTCGAGATCGGCATGATCGCGTACGAAGCGCTGGGCATCGACGTCAAGCAGCTGGACATGGAACGCATCGTGCGGGTGACCTGTGCATTCTCGGGCATGGGCATGACGGCGATGCAGGCCGTGCGCGCGGGTCTGACGCGCGAATGGCGCGCCCACATCGTGCAGACCACCATGGACGCGCTGCGACCGGCCGCTAGCCTGCCGGTTCCCACGCCCCGCACTCCGGCCTGACCCCCAGGCGCACGCCGTCGCCGCGCACCTGTTCTTCACCTTGCTGCGGGGCGTCGGCGGCAACATCGAATGCGATGCCCAGCGCGCTTGCCACGCGGGCGTCTTCGATCGGCAATTCCCACGTCAGGAACACCTGCGACAGGTCCCGCGCATCGGGAAAATCCGCCTCGTTAAAGCGGCTGGCCCCGCGCGGCACCACGCCGTGCGGCTGGCACGTATCGAACAGCACGGCGGTGCCTCGCGTCAGCGCAATGCGCTGGCCCGTGCCGGGGTAGATCAGGTCCAGCCCCTTGTCTTCGCTGATGAACAGATTGCAGAAGGCCGCGCTGCCGTACTGCATGCCGTCGTGGTGATAGCGCGCGCCGCGGCAGGCCATCAGCGCGATGTCGCTGGCTGCCAGCACGTCGCCCAGGCCCAGCGCGGCGGTCCATTCGCGCATGGCCTTGAGGCACAGGCCGTAGTCGGGCCAGCGCGTCATGGTGCGCGCCAGGGGCATCTGTTCCACATCGCCGGGTTCCAGCGCCAGCCGCGACTCGATTTCGCGGGTCCAGTCGGCTGCGAGGCGGGCGGGGGGCTCGGGCACGTCCAGCGTGGCCGTGGCCACGCGGGCGCTGACGCTGCGGCTGCGTATGACGTCGCCGCTCCAGAAATAGGAGGTCAGCGCTTGCGGGGAAGGAAAGAGGGCGGGCATGGCGGCGACCATGTTACCGCCTGGGGCGGGTGCCCGGGGGCGGCCCCGCCCTGTCATCAGGTCCTGGGCCCGCGCTGCAGCCGGTAAGGTTGCCGCATGCCCTGGGGCCGGAAGATCAGCACCGCGATCAGCGCCGCGCCGATCAGCATCAGCCGCAGGGCAGCGAGCTGGGCGGACGTCAGCCAGGTTGTGTAGGCGTCGAGATACCGCGTGCCCTCCAGCAGCAATACCACCGTGAAAGCGCTGGCCAACACTCCCACATGGCTGCCGCGGCCGCCGATGATGACGGCCATGAAGGCATAGGCGGTGATGATGGCGCCGAATTGCGTCGGGTCGATGTACTGGTAGTAGTAGGCGTGCAGCCCGCCCGCCAGCCCGATGGCTGCGCCGCCCGCGGCGAACAGGCGAATGCGAAAGCCCAGTACGTTCTTGCCGGCCGTGGCGGTCACCACCGGATCGTCGCGCAAGGCGCGGGCGGTGCGGCCGACGGGCGAACGGGTCAGGATCTGCGCCAGGATGAACACGACCACGAGCGCGGCGACCGCCACGGCCAGGAAGGCGCCGTCGCCCTCGACCGGCCGCGCGATGCCCGAGATGCCCAGGCTGCCGCGGGTCCAGCGGTCTTCGTGGATGGCGATCAGTTTCAGGCTTTCGGCAAAGCCCAGCGTGACGATGGCCAGGTAGTCGTCGGCCAGCCGGATCGACACCAGGCTGACCAGCGCGCTGAGCCCGGCGCTGGCGGCCACGGCCGCGGCCAGCGCGGCCCAGGGATTCCAGCCCGCCTGGGTCAGCAAGGCAGCCACGTAGGCGCCCAGCATGTAGAAGCCGAACAGGCCGAAGTTCACCAGCCCCGCCAGGCCCCATTGCAAATTCAGGGCCAGCGCGGGAATGGCGGCCAGACACACCAGCGTCAGAATCGAAATCAGGTAGGGAGTCATCGCGTTACCCAACGGGAACCGAACAGCCCGGCAGGGCGGAGCAGCAGGCACAGCGCCATCAGCGCAAAGGCCACCACGGCGCGATAGTGCGGCGGCAGCCACAGCGTGGACAGTTCGGCCGCCACGCCCAGCAGCAGCGCGCCCGGCACGGCGGCCAAGGGCTGGCCGATGCCGCCCAGGATCGCGGCGGCAAAGACGGGCAGCAGGTAGTTCCAGCCCATCAGCGGGTCGACACCGATGTCCAGCCCGACCAGCAGGCCGGCCAAGGCGGTCAGCACGCCGGCCACGGCCCAGGTGGCGGCGACCACGCGGCCTTGCGAGATGCCGCGCACGGCGGCCAGCGGCGCGTTGTCGGCCACCGCCCGCATGGCGCGTCCTAGCCGGGTGTGGCGCAGCAGGAGCCACACGGCCACCAGCGCTGCCACGGTGACGGCCAGCGTCAGCACCTGTTCCTGGTTGATGCGCAGGCCGGCCAACCGGATGGGCCGCGAGGCGGCCACCTCATAACCACGGGTGGCGCCGCCGGCCACCAGCCGCACGGCGTTCTCCAGCACGAAGGCCAGGCCCATCGATGCCACCAGCAAGGCGACGCCGGAGCGATCGCGCAGGGGGCGAAACACCAGCCAGTCCGCGGCCAGGGCCAGTAGCGCGGACCCGGCGGCGCCCGCCGCCACGGCCGCGGGCAACGGCCAACCGGCCAGCGCGTTGAAGGCCCAGATGAGATAGGCGCCTGCCGTCAGCATGGCGCCGATGGCAAAGTTGGCAAAGCGCAGCACGCCGAATGTCAGCGACAGCGCCAGCGCGGGCAGCGCCACCAGCAGGCCTGTCACCAGGCCATTGAACAGCAGTTGGATCACGTCGCGACCCCCATGTAGAGCCGCTGGAAATCGGGATCGGCCAGCAGCGCCTGCGGCGTGTCGACGCGCCGCACTTGTCCCGCGGCCAGCACCGCGACGCGTTCGGCCACCGACAGCCCCAGCTTGACGTTCTGTTCGATCAGCAGCAGCGTGGCACCGTCCATGCGGATGCGCGCGATGGCCTCGAACAGCAATCCGGCGTTGCGCGGCGACAGCCCGGCCGACGGCTCGTCCAGCACCAGCAGGGCCGGGCGCGGCATCAGCGCCGCGGCCATTGCCACCATCTGCCGCTGGCCGCCGCTGAGCAACCCGGCCGGCGTGGCCAGCCGCGGACGGATCTCGGGGAACAGCGCCAGGACTTCCTCGACCCGCGTGCGCCAGCCCGCGCGGGCGCGCCGGTCCAGCAGGAATTCACCGCCCAGGCGCAGGTTTTCCAGCACGCTCAGATTGCGAAACACATTGGCTTCCTGCGGCACGTAGCCCATGCCGGCGCGGGCCCGCGCCGGCGCATCCAGTTGCGTCACGTCGCGTCCGGCCAGCCAGACCTGGCCGGCCCCGGGTCGCAGCAGGCCGACGACCGTCTTCATCAAGGTGGATTTGCCGGCGCCGTTGGGGCCCACGACCGTCAGCGCGGACCCTGCCGGCAGGTCCAGCCCGACGCCGTGCAGGATGGTGGATGCGCCATAGCCGGCCTCGATGCCGCGCAGTGCCAGGCCGCTATGTTCGGGGGCGGCGCTCATGCCGGTTCTCCCAGGTAGGCCTGCATGACGCGGTGGTCGGCGGTGACCTCGGCAAAGCTGCCGCGCGTGAGGACAGTGCCCTCGGCCAGCACGTAGACCTGGTCGCACAGGGCGGCGATGACGTCCATGTTGTGTTCGACGATGGCGAACGCCACGCCTTCGCCGCGCAGCGCCAGGATCAGGTCGCACAGATCGTCCATCAACGCCGGGTTGACGCCTGCCGCGGGCTCGTCCAGCAGCACCAGGCGTGGCGTCAGCATCAGGGCGCGGGCGATCTCCAGCAGTTTCTTCTGCCCGCCGGACAGGGCGCCGGCCGGGCGGTCGGCGTGAGCGTCCAGCCGCACGCGCCGCAGCAGCGCCTCGGCCCGCGCGATCAGCGCGGCCTCGTGGCGGCGTACGTGGCCGGGGGTCAGAAACACCCGCCACAGAGCGTCACCGGGATGGCCGGGCGAGGCGATCAGCAGGTTTTCCAGCACGGTCAGGCTGTCCAGTTCGCGCGCGATCTGGAAGCTGCGCGCCAGGCCCAGGCCGGCGCGTTGGTGCAGCGGCGTGCGGGTGATGTCGTGGCCGTCGAACTGGATGCGGCCGGCGTCAGGGCGGCGCACGCCGGCCAGCACGTCGAACAAGGTCGACTTGCCGGCCCCATTGGGGCCCACGATGCCGGTGATGGCGCCGGCGGGAATGGCCAGGCTGGCGCCGTTCACCGCGGTGACGCCGCCAAAGCGCACCACCACGTCATCGGCGCGCAGCAGCGGGGAAGCGGGGGGCGGCGTCAATTAATGCAAGACCTCGAGCAGCTGGTTGGCGCCGTTCTTGATGACGAAGTGGCCGAACTCGCGGTTGAGCTGGTCGCCGTTGGGCGTGAACGTGAACTGCGAGCCGGCGCCGCTGTAGGCCACGGCCTGGCCGGCGCGCAGCGCCTTCAGTCCGTCGACTGGCGATTCCACCCTGGTGCCCTGGCCATTGGCCACCAGCGGGATGGCCGCGGCGTAGCGCGCCGGATCGGCGCTGCCAGCCTGTTCGATCGCCAGCGCCAGCACCGAGATCTGGTCCCAGACATTGGATGGAAAGATCGCCAGCGTGGCGGGGTCGATGCCGGCGGCTTGCGCAAAGCGCTTGTAGGCCGACGAATTGATGGGCGGAATCGACTGGATGTGGTGGATGCCTTCGGCCACGTCGCGGCCCACGGCCTTGATGAAGGCGCCTTCGGCGTCGGCCGCGGACGAGTTGGCGTAGATCGGCGATTCAAAGCCGGAACGGTAGACCTCGCGGGCAATCGCCGACAGGTCGGGCAGGTAGCTCGGCACGAACACGGCGTCGGGCTTGCGCGCAAAGACCTTTTCCACTTCGGCGCGGTACGAGGCCTGGTTGGGGTTGTAATAGACCACGTCCAGGATTTCGCCGCCCTGCGCCTTGAAGGTCTCGGCAAAGGGGTTGGCCAGGCTCAGCGTGAACGGCGTCTGCAAGGCCAGCACCGACGCGCGGCGGCCGCCGGCCTTGTGGATGGCGCGGGCAAATACCGGGCCCCAGTCGCTGCCGCGCGCCTGGAAACGGTACACCAGGCCCTTGTTGTCGCCCTGCGTCACTTCATCGCCCGAGCCGCTGACCAGTAGCGGCACGCCGCGCTCCAGCGTGATGGGCTTGATGGCCATGGCGACGGCACTGCTCCATACCCCGGCAATCGCGATCACCTTGTTCACGTCCAGCAGCTTGCGCACCGCGGCCACGCCGGCCGTGGGGTTGCTTTCGTCGTCGATCACCACCACTTCCAATGGCCGTCCGCCCAGCACGCCGCCGGCCGCGTTGATGGTCTCGACGGCCTTTTGCGCCGCGTTCGCCATGCCCTGGCCATAGGGGCCGCCGCCGCCGGTCAGCGGCGCCAACACGCCGATGCGCACGGGCTCGCCGGTGGCGGCGCGCGTCAGGCGCGGGATCAGCGGCAGCGCCAGGGCGGCAGCGGACAGGGACAGGAAGTGGCGGCGGTTCAGCGTGGGCATCGACATGGCGGCGTAAGGGGGCGTGAAGAAGAGGGGATCAGGCGTGCACGTCGGACGCGTGTTCGCCGATCTGCAGGGCCTGGTTGAAGCGGTTGAAAAAGCCGCACAGCGCGATGCGCAGCGTCAGCTCGACCAGTTGGCTTTCGGTGAAATGCACGCGCAATGCGTCGAACAGGTCGTCGGGCACGCGTTGGGCCGACTGCGTGACCTCGATGGCGTAGCGCACGACCAGCTTGTCGACGTCGGTCAGTTCGGGGTGGTCGGCGTAGTCCAGCAGGCGGTTGGCGCCGGCCTCGGTAATGCCTTCGACGGCCAGGCGCGGCGCGTGGCTGGCCACGCAATAGGGGCAGTCGTTCAGCAACGACACGACCACGATGGCGATTTCGATGTAGCGATATGGCACCGCGGCGCGCGTCTTCAGTTCGGCCAGCATGCCGTACAGGTGGCGCGCGGCCGGGTCCACCTGGGCCAGCACCGAGAACTGGTCGGCGAACACCGTGCCGCCCTGCGTATAGCTGTCGTACAGGGCGCGCAGGGCGGGGTCGAGGGTGTCGGGGGCGCGTTCGGCAACACGGGGCATGGTCGGTTCCAGTGGATCGATGAAAGGGGGAAATCAGTCGGCAAGGCGGTCGATGTCGGCGGCGATGCGGGCGGCCGGGTGTGCCGCGTCGATGCGGGGGCTGGCGGCGCCGAGCTTTTCGCGCAGCGTGCCGGCCGCGTAGTCCGTGGGGTAGGCGCCGCGGCGTTGCAGCTCGGGCACCAGGTAGCGGGCGATGTCGGCGTAGGTGCCAGGCGTTTCGGCGCAGGCCAGATTGAAGCCGTCCAGGTCGGCCTCGTCGGCCCATGCTTGCAGCGCGTCGGCCACCGTGGCCGGGCCGCCGGCAATCACCGGTCCGCGTCCGCCCAGCGCGACATAGTCGATCGCATCGCGCACTGTCCAGCGGCGTGACGGGTCCAGCTTGCTGAACGCCGCCAGCGCGGATTGGCCCGCGATGGTGTCCACGTATTCGAGCGGATCGTCCAGCGCGTGGCGCGACAGGTCCACGCCCGTCCAGCCGGCCAGCAGGGCGGCTGCGCCGGTGGTGTCGGCCTGCGCCTGGTAGCGGGCCAGGCGGGCCTGGGCGGCGGCATCGTCGGCGTCGACGATGACGGTGAACATGGCGTAGATCTTGACGGCGCGCGGGTCGCGGCCGGCGGCGGCCACGGCCTCGCGTACCTGGGCCGTGGCCTTGCGCGTGCCCGCCAGCGTCGGTGCGCCGACGAACACGCATTCGGCGTGGCGCGCGGCGAACGCCAGCCCACGCGCCGAGCCGCCGGCCTGGAACAGCACTGGCGTGCGTTGCGGCGAAGGCTCGCACTGGTACACGCCTTCGGATTGCAGGTAGCGGCCGCGATAGCGCACGGGGCGGATATGCGCGGGGTCCGCATACAGTCCATCGCGGGCGCCATGCACCACGGCGGCGTCGTCCCAGCTGCGTTCCCACAGCTGGTAGCAGATATCCAGGCATTCATCGGCCAGGTCGTAGCGCTGGTCATGCGACATCAAGGCGTCGCGCCCCAGGCTGCGCGCGCCGCTGTCCAGGTACGACGTTACGACGTTCCATGCGATGCGGCCGCGCGACAGGTGGTCCAGCGTGGTGAAGCGGCGCGCCAGCACGTAGGGCGCTTCGTACGAAGAAGACGCGGTGATGCCGAACCCCAGGTGGCGGGTCGCGCCCGCCATGATGGCGGCCAGCGGAAACGGATCATTCATCGGCGTCTGCGCACCCGAGCGCAGCACCGCGTTGGCGCTGCCGCCGTAGACGTCATACACGCCCAGCACGTCGCCCAGGAACAGCGCGTCAAAGCAAGCGGCTTCCAGCAGGCGGGCGAGATTCGTCCAGTGTTCGGCGTCGAGATACGAGGCCGCGGCATCCGGCCCATGCCGCCATTGTCCCGGCGCCAGGTGCCCGCCTGCGCAGTTCATCAGGAAGGCATTGAAACGTAGGATCTTGGGCATCGGGGGAAAGCGGCGGCGAAAAAATAACCGGCTTGCAGGGCAAGCCGGCTGGAACGTGTGATACGGAGACAAAGCCGAAATCGCGTGAACCCAGTGTAGGCAGCGCGCCGCCGCGCCGCCAATATGGATTGGCTATAAACACATCCTGGACGTTCGCGTGCCGGGGGCTTTACAGGAGGCCGGGCATGCCTTAGCTGCGCGCCGCGCCGGCCCAAAGCCGCTGCAACCACGAGCGGCGCTCGGGCCGTGGCCGGTTGCCGGTGTAGTCCTTCTGCGAAGCCTTGATGACGTCGCCGAACGGGACGGCGTTGCGGTAGGTGTCCGGTGTGTAGCCGGCAGCGATGGCTTCGCGGTAGTAGCGATCGAACAGTTCGGTCAGGTCGTGGCGCGCGTGCGGCACGACTTCGCCGTCGAACCAGTGCTGGCGGCCTTCGGCGCGCAGGCGCGGCAGCGCGTAGCGGTGCGAGAACTGCGTGCCCATGTCGGAGTAATGCAGGATGCGGATGTCGTCTGCGGCCAGCCCTTCGCCGTCGATGCTGTTGTAGCGGGCGTCCAGGTGCTGCACCAGGTGTGGCCGGTCGGCGAAGTAGTGCTTCATTTCGCGGTTGGCGTGGCGCTTGGCGCGCAGCGCTTCCAAGGACGGCAGATGGGCGCGTGCACGTTCGCAATCCCACAGCGCCACGCATGAGCGCCAGCCGTTGCCATCGCCATCGCGGCGGCCGGCGACGATGGCATCACCGTGCAGGGGCAGGTCCCAGAGCTCGGCCAGGTCGCACTGCACGAGCATGTCGGCGTCCATGTACAAGGCGCGGCCCTGGAAGCCGGCGGCGGCAGGTACCGCCCAACGGAATGCCGAGAACGGCGTGGACCATTTTTCAGTGCGCCAGCCGCGGCCGCGCGCGGGGTCGCAATACCAGGGGCTGGCGGGGTCGCGCGACAGGCGCATCCAGGTGATTTCGACCGGGCGGGATGCATGTTTGCGGGCGCTGTATTCCAGCACCATCATCTGTTCCAGGTCGCAATCGTTGGGGTCGCAGCCGACGAAAATCCTGATGGCGTTGTGCATGTTGTCTCGTCATCCCTGGCAATGGCGCCGGTCCTCAAGGCCGGCGAACCTGAATTATTGCTGAATTGTAGGGGAATCAGAGCCAATACACGTTAAGAAGTGTCGAGTTTTTGCGTAAATCTGTCCTAATGTGTCGCGGGCGCAAGACGCGCTACAGCACGCGCAGCATCATGTTGGCCCCCGCCGCCAACAGCGTCAGCAGCACGATGCGGTTGAAGACGACGACATTGATGCGGTGGTAAAGCCGCCGCCCCAGCCACGACCCGACGATCGTGCCGGGCAGGGCCTGCCAGGCCAGCGAGACGACCTCGGCGGTGACGAGGCCTGATATGGCCTGCGAGACCAGCGCCACGGCCAGAATCGACAGGTTGAACGACTGGAACACCGCGCGGCGCTCGTCCTTGGTCCAGCCCTGCAGGCCGGCCCACAAGGTGGGCAGGGGGCCGGACAGGCCCGCAATGCCGCCCAGCAGGCCGCCGCCCAACCCCACCAGGCCGTCGGCGAGAAGCGTGATCCGCGGGTGCGTGCGCGGCAGGCGCGCCTGGCCGTTCAGCAGCAGCATGGCGCACAGCGTCACCAGGATCACGCCCAGTCCGCCTTCGAACAGCCGCGGCGACACATAAGGCAGCGCCGCGACGCCTACCGGCACGCCGAGCAGGCCCCCGACGATGAACGGGGCCGACCGGCGCAGGTCGATGGCATGCCAGATCGAGGGCAGCGTCTGCAACTGCGACGTCACCGAACAGATGATGACCAGCGGCGAAGCCAGGGCCGGGGGCAGGGCCAGGAGCCAGATCGGCAGCGCCGTGAGGCCGGTGCCAAAGCCGGTCAAGCCGGACACCAGGCCGCCGGCCAGGGCGCCGCCGGTGATAAGAAGGGTAGAGGTCAGCACGCGGAATCTGCTTGAGAGGCGGGTCGGGGACCTCGTTGTAGCGCCGATCCTCGGCGCGCGAACCGTCCGCTTTGCCGATGTCCGTCCTACCAGTGACGGGCCTGCGAGGCGGCGTTGCCCCTAAAATTCCTGCTGACCCGCTGCGCGATGCGCGCGCATTTTTTGCATCCTTGCCCATGACTTCCCAAGCCGTGACCTGGCTGGTGCTTGACCGGCCCCAGGGCGATCTCGAAGGCCAGCTGTGCCGCGCCATCCGTGAACGGGTGCGCGCCGGCCGGCTGGGCGCGGGCGAACCGTTGCCGTCGACTCGCGCGCTGGCGCTGTCGCTGGGCATCGCCCGGTCGACCGTGGTGCAGGCCTACGAACGCCTGCGCGCCGAAGGTTATGTCGAGACCGTGCGCGGGTCGGGCACGCGGGTGTCGACGGCGCGGCCCCGGCCGCTGGCGGGGGCCGTGCGCGGCCGTGCCTCCGCGTCGGCGGGCAAGCGTCCAGCCGAATCGTTGCCCGCACCCACGACGCCCGCCCCGCGCGCCCTGCCGTTCCAGCCCGGCGTGCCGGACCTGAAGAGTTTTCCGGCGGCGGCGTGGGCGCGCTGCGTGGGCGGCCGGATCAAGTCTTTGCGCATCCACGACCTGGGCTACGGGCCGGTGGCCGGCCTGCCGGCGCTGCGGGCGGCCATCTTGGCGCACGCCAGCACCGCGCGCGGCGTGGTGGCGCAAGCGGATCAGGTGGCGGTGTTTCCGTCGGCGGCTGCCGCCATCGATACCCTGGCCCGCGTGACCTTGGCGCCTCGAGCCGACACGGCCTGGATCGAAGACCCGGGCTGGCCCCGCGCGCGCGCCTTGCTGCTGCGAGCGGGCGCGCAGCTGGTGCCGGTGCCGTGCGACGCCGACGGCATCGACCTGTCGCGCGCAGCGGGCGCCGGCCCGCGCCTGATCTACGTGACGCCTTCGCACCAGTGCCCCACGGGCGTCACGATGAGCCTGCCGCGCCGGCTGGCGCTGCTGGACGCCGCGCAGCGGCACGGCGCCTTCATCATCGAAGACGACTACGACAGCGAATTCCGCTACGACGCCCGGCCCATCGCCGCGCTGCAAGGCATCGACACCGGCCAGCGCGTGGCCTACGTCGGCACGTTTTCCAAGACACTGGCGCCGGGGCTGCGCGTGGCCTATGCCATCCTGCCGCCGGAATTGGTGGCCGCCTGCCATGCCGACATGGCCCTGCGCCAGAGCGACGTGCCGATCCATATCCAGGCGGGCTTGGCCGATTTCCTGAACGACGGTCACTTTCGCAGCCACATCCGCCGCATGCGCGGCGTGTACGCCGAACGCATGCACAACCTGGTGCGCGCGCTGACGCAGCACTGCGGCGATTGGCTGGATGTGGCCGATGGCGGCGGCGGATTGAAGCTGGCGGTACGGCTGCGTGACCACGGCGTGGACGATCGCCGCGTGGTCCAGGCGCTGGCCGAACGCGGCTACGGCGCCCGGACATTTTCCGAGTTTTGCCTCGCGGCGCCGGTGCCAGGGCTGGTGTTCGGCATCGCGCAAGGCACGCCCGCGCGCTGCGAGGCCCTGGCGCAGGCGCTGGCGGCCATGTTGCGCGGCGCGGCGCGGTAGTACAGTGCCAGGCACCCGTGGCGCGGATGCCGCGGGCAGAACACCATAACGGGAGACAGCATGGATACGGTAGGCAAGGGCGCCAGCGTGCGCGAACAGGTCGGCGAAACGGAATGGCAGGTCCGCAAGGATCTCGCGGCGCTGTACCGGCTGGTGGCGCTGTTTGGCTGGGACGACCTGATCTTCACGCACATCACGGCCAAGGTGCCGGGCACCGAGCACTTCCTGATCAACCCCTACGGCATGATGTTCGACGAAATCACCGCGTCCAGCCTGGTCAAGATCGACCTGGACGGCCGCAAGGTGATGGATTCGGAATACGACATCAATCCGGCCGGCTTCACCATCCACAGCTGTATCCACGCGGCCCGCAAGGATGCCATGTGCGTGTTGCACACGCATTCGATCAACGGCGTGGCGGTGTCGGCACAGAAGGGCGGCTTGCTGCCGCTGTCGCAGTTTGCGTTCATCGCGCTGCGCTCGCTCAGCTACCACGACTACGAAGGCCTGGCGCTCAACCCCGAAGAGCAGCCGCGGCTGGTGCGCGACCTGGGCAGCAACAACTACCTGATCCTGCGCAACCATGGCTTGTTGACGGTGGGCCAGACCATGGCCGAGGCCTTCCAGGCCATGCACCGGCTGGAGGCGGCCTGCATGGTGCAGGTGCGGGCCCAGGCGGGGGGCGAACTCACCTACATCCCGCCCGAGATCCTGGCGCGCGCCGCGGTCGAGTCCCCGGCCGACCGCGCGCACAAGGCCGCGCTGGCCTGGCCGGGCCTGCTGCGCCGGCTGGACCGGCGCAACCCGGGCTACGCCGACTGACGCGGGCTGCCTGGCCGGTCTACCGCTTCTTGGGCTGCGCTTGCAGGAACTCGGCGCAATCCGGCACCGGCGTCGCGGGCCGGTAGACCGACGTGTCTTCGTGCCACTTATAGGTCACGGTGTAGCTGCACTGCTTGTCGGTCTGCGGTGCCTTCTGGGCCTCGGTGGGCGCTGGCAGCTTGCTCGAATCCGCATAGCGGCTGGCGCCGGCCGGCGCACGGGTGGCATGGGTGGTGACCTGCAGGTCCGGATACTTGCCGCCGGGCAGCGCCTTCAGGGCCGTCTGGAAGCGATAGGTATCGATGCAGTTGCCTTCCCGCCGGGTCTGGTCCGTGTCATTGAAGCAGGCGCGGATGCGGGCGTTGGCGGTGTAGGGCATCACCTGCACCAGGCCGGACACGTTGTCGCCCAGGTTGACCATGAACAGGTACAGGTCCTTGCGTGCGAAGCTGCCGCCGGAGAACTGGATTTCTTCCTTGTAGTCCGGCTCGGTCGGGCCGATCACGCCGACCAGCGCGCGTTCTTCGTCCAGGCGGATCAGGTGCGGCCAGACGGTGAAATGCGCGAAATTCGGAATGTCGGGCAGGTCCCAGAACGGCCATTCGGCGCGCAGGGTGCGGCTGGTGGCGAAGGGGCCGTTTTCCTGCATCGAGCCGTCCGTTTTGATGCCGACGCACCAATCGGTCTGGGCGTTGCAGTACAGCTTGTTCTGCGGGTTCAGCGTCAGGGGTTCGACGTCCGGCTGTGCCGCGACGGCGGCCAGGGGCATCAGGCCGGCGATCAGCAACGCAAACGCTTTATTCATGGTGATTCCTTTGTGGCGGATGGGCGCGGGCGCATTGTTACCCGATTTGCCGGACAAGGCGTCACCAATTGTTTAAAACGCTTCGAATCCTGCGCGGCCGCTCAGGCCGGCAGGTCTTCGCGGTGCCGCAGGATCAGGTCGTACAGGGCCTGCGCGGCGGGCGACAGGTGCGCGCCCTTGCGGCTGAGCAGCGAAAACGTGCGCCCCACGACCGGCGTGTGCAGCGACACTACCCGCAACGACGGATACGAACCCGCCTGCCACGCCAGCCGGGGCACCACGGCCATGCCGGCGCCGGCCGCCACCAGGCCGACCGCGGTGGAACTGCGCTGCACTTCATAGAACGCCGATAGCTGCAAGGCCTGATCGGCCAGCGCATGGTCCAGCAGCGGCCGGTTGTTGCTGCTGGCGCCGGGAAAGATCAGTCGGTGGCCTTCCAGTTGTTTCCAGGGCAGGCGTCGGCGGCGGGCGAAGGGATGGTCGTCGCGGCAGATCAGCACGAAATCGTCTTGCAGAAGCGGAATGCTTTGCAACGTGGGCGGATGCGATTCGGCGATGTTGATGCCGAATTCCGCTTCGCGCGTCAGCACCGCCTGCGCCACCGCGCCCGAGGAATGGTCCAGCACCTTCACGCGGTTCTGCGGGTGTTCGGCGCTGTAGCGTTGCAGGATCTGCGGCAGGTAGTGCACGCCGATGGTCGGCACACAGGCCAGCGTCACGTCGCCGCGTTGGGCCTTGCCGGTTTCACGGATTTCGGTAAGCGCCGCGGCCAGGTCGGCCAACAGCCGCCGCGCCTGCGGCAGGAAGCTGTCGCCGGGCGGCGTCAGCGCGACGGACCGGGTGGTGCGTTCCACCAGCCGCACGCCCAGGAAAGATTCCAGGTTTTGCAACCGCCGGCTGAGCGCGGTCTGGGTGATGCTGAGCTCGCTCGCGGCGCGGCGAAAGCTCTTGTGGTCCGCGATGGCGACAAAGGCCTGCACGCCGAGCACGTCTATTTTCATGAGGAAAACGCATCAATGAGCGAATTAATCTCATTTTACGGCCGGCAGGTCGGCGCTCACAATGCTCGTTCCCGAGGAGGCAGGCAGATCATGAACATCACCATTCTGGACGACTATTTCGACACGCTGCGGGGCTTGCCCTGTTTTCGCAAGCTGGACGGGCACGCCGTGACCGTCTGGAACGATCACGTGCAGGACGTGGATGCCCTGGCCGAGCGCCTGCGCGACACCGAGATACTGGTGCTGATCCGCGAGCGCACCCAGATCCGCGCGCCGCTGATCGCCCGGCTGCCCAAGCTGCGGCTGATCAGCCAGCGCAGCGTCTATCCGCACATCGACATCGACGCCTGCACCGAGCACGGCGTCATCGTGTCGTCGAACCAGCACGCCGGCACGCCGTCGTACGCCGCCGCGGAAATGACCTGGGCGCTGGCGCTGGCCGGCATGCGCCGCATTCCGCAACAGGTGCAGGCGTTAAAGGAAGGCGTCTGGCAGACGGGCATGGGCCGCACGCTGCGCGGACGCACGCTGGGCATCTACGGCTATGGCCGCATCGGCGCCGAGGTGGCGCGCTACGGCGCGGCCTTCGGCATGAAGGTGCAGGTGTGGGCCCGCGAGGCCTCGCGCCAGCGCGCCCGCGACGACGGCTGGGCCGTGGCGCCCGACAAGCAGACGTTCTTTGCGACCAGCGATGTGCTGTCGCTGCACATGCGCCTGGTGCCGGCCACCCGCGGCATCGTCACCGCGGAGGATCTGGCGCACATGCAGCCGTCGGCCCTGCTGGTGAACACCAGCCGCGCGGGTCTGATCGCACCCGGCGCGCTGGTGCAGGCGCTGCGCGCGGGCCGCCCGGGAGCAGCGGCGGTGGACGTGTTCGAAGAAGAACCGGTGCGTGATCCGCAGCATCCGCTGCTGCATTTGCCCAACGCGATCTGCACGCCGCATATCGGCTACGTCACCGAGGACGAATACGAAACGCAGTTCTCGGACGTGTTCGACCAGATCGTGTCGTACGCGGCGGGCAAGCCGATACACGTGGTCAACCCGGCTGTGCTTGGCTGACGTACTGGTCCTATCGCGCCAGGCGCCCCGCCAGCATGGCCGCCAGCGCCGGGGCCAGCGCGAACACGCCGAAGAGCGCCAGGGCCGCTGTCCGCGCGCCCTCCACGCCGCCGGGTTCGGTCAGCCCTCCCGCATTGGCCACCACGCCCGCCAGCGCGGCGGTCAATGCGGTGGCATACAGCTGCACGGTCGTGATCGACGACGACGCCAGGTTTTCCTCGCCGGGCGCGGCGGCCGAGAATACGCGCGTCAGCAGGTGCGGCCAGGCCAGCCCGATGCCAAAGCCCACCGCGGTCAGCGCCACGCAGTAGATGACCGTGCCGAACCACGCCGGATTCCAGGCCGTCACCGGCATGGTCGCGGCCAGCGCCACGATCGCGGCGAAGACCACCCACGGACTGATCCGGATCAGCCGATGCGCTTGCAGGGCGCTGCGGCCGGCGCTGTACACCGACGCCACCGTCCAGCCGCCGGCCATCATCGCGGTCATGTAGCCCGCGGCCAACGGCGTCTGCTGGTGCACCACTTGCAGGAAATACGGCACGAAGATCTCGGTGGTCAGCGCCGCCACCAGCAGGCTCATCACGGCGTACAGCACGCCCAGCGGTGCGCGCAGCGAGTAGGCGCCGGTGGGCAGCAGCCGGGCGCGGGCGTGCCTGTCGATGCGCACGATCAGGGCGGCGATGACCACGCCGGCCGCGATGCCGGCGGCATTCCAGACCAGCCGCTGCGACAGGCTGGCGGCGGAAATCGCCAGCACCGACAGCACCAGCAACGCGATGGTCAGCCACGGCACGCGGCCGGGCGGCGCGTCGGCCGCGGCCTTGCCGCGAAATTGGCTGGCCACGATCAGCGCCAGCAGCAGCGCCACCGGCACCAGTACCCAGAACGCCGGCCGCCACTGGCCGCTTTGCGCGAACATGCCGCCGATGGCGGGGCCGCCCAGCGTGGCCACGCCCCACATGCCCGACACCAGCGCCATGGCGCGCGGCCACAGCCGGGCGTCGAACACCACGCGGATCAGCGCGTAGCTCAGCGCGAACAGCACGCCGCCGCCCAGGCCTTGCACGGTGCGCCCCAGCAACAGCACCGGCATCGACGGCGCCATCGCGCAGGCCACCGCACCGATCAAGAACACCGCCAGCGCCACCAGGTACGCCAGGCGCGGCCCCAGTTGCTCGATCAGCTTGGCCGACAGCGCCGACCCGACGATGGACGCGGCCACGAACAGGGTGGTGTTCCACGCGTAATACGTCAGGCCGCCGATCTCCTGGATGATCGTGGGCAGGATGGTGGTGACCACGTAGATGTTGACGGCGTGCAGCGCCACGCCGCCGGCCAGGGCGATCGAACGCAGGCCATTGCGGCCGCGCAGCAGGTCGCCCCAGGACGCGGACGCTGGTTCCGCCGCCGTCAGGCTCGGGCTCGATGACATGGACGTGTCTCCTTTAAAATTATCAATCCAACAAATGATGGAATGATAGGAAGATGCTATGTTCCCGTCAATGAAGACCCTGCCGCCGTCCCCGTCTATGCCCTTGCCCCTGGCCGACCCCGCCGACTCGCTCGACGACTTGGCCGACGCCGCCAAGACACTGGGGCATCCCCACCGCCTGGCCCTGCTGCAAGCCGTGCTGCAACGCGAAAGCACGGTCGAGCAATTGGCGCTGCTGTCCGGCCTGTCGATCACCAACGCGTCGCAACACTTGCAGCAACTCAAGCGCGCCGGCTTCATCCAGTCGCGCCGCGACGGCAAGCACGTGCTGTACCGCGGCGGCGCGGGGCCCGTGTCCGAAGTGCTGTCGGCCTTGCAGGATTACCTGGCCCACCAGCGCCAGGAGATGCAGCGCGTGGCGTCCGACAGCGTGAACCGCCCCGAGCAGCTCGAAGCCGTGTCCATCGAGGCGCTGGTCGCCAAGCTGGACGACGGCGCGCTGCTGCTGGATGTGCGCTCGCCCGACGATTACGCCGCCGGTCACATTCCGGGGGCGGTCAACCTGCCTACCGAAGCGCTGGAGGCCCATCTGGCGCAACTGCCGCGCGACCAGGCCATCGTGGCCTACTGCGGCGGCCGTTACTGCGTGCTGTCGATGCGCGCCGTGGCGCTGTTGCGCGCCCGCGGCTTCCAGGCGCAGCGGCTGGGCGATGGCTTTCCGGCCTGGAAGGCAGCCGGCCTGCGGGTCGAGTCCGCACCGCATTGAGACGGGTGCAAGGCCGCTTTCCGCGCAACCCTTTTCCTCACCAGAAACACGCAGGAGACACACATGACTATCGGATTCATCGGCCTGGGCGTCATGGGGACGCCCATGGCGCTGAACCTGGCCCGCGCCGGCACGCCGCTGGTGGCCTGGAGCCGTTCGGGCGGCAGCTTCGACGCCTTGCGCGCGGCGGGCGCCCACATTGCCGACACGATCGATGAGGTCTACGCGCAATGCCGCACGGTCATCCTGATGCTGGCCAACGACGCCGCCATCGACGCCACGCTGGGCCGTGGCACGCCAGACTTTGCCACGCGAGTGCAAGGGCACCTGATCGTCAACATGGGCACCACGTCGACGGACGTCTCGCGCCAGCTGGGCGCGGACATCCGGGCGGCCGGCGGCCGTTATGTCGAAGCGCCGGTGTCCGGCTCGCGCAAGCCCGCCGAAGCGGGCCAACTGGTGGTGATGCTGGCCGGCGAGCCCGACGACGTGGCCGCGATCCGCACGCTGGTGCAGCCGCTATGCCGCGACAGTTTCGTCTGTGGCGCGGTGCCGTCGGCGCTGGCGATGAAGCTGGCCGTGAATCTGTTTTTGATCACCATGGTCACCGGCCTGACCGAATCCGTGCATTTCGCCGAACGCCAGGGCATCGACCTGGCGCTGTTTGCCGACGTGCTGAACGCCGGGCCGATGGCCAGCGACGTGTCCCGCGTGAAACTGGGCAAGCTGGTCACGCAGGACTACTCGGTGCAGGCCGCCATTACCGACGTGCTCAAGAACAGCCGCCTGGTGGCCGAGGCCGCGCGCAGCGTGGGCATCGCCTCGCCGCTGCTGGACGCCAGCCATGCGCTGTATGGCGAAACCGAGGCGCTGGGCCTGGGTACTTCCGACATGGTGGCGGTGATCCGCGCCATCGAGCAACGCACCGCGGCGGGTTGAGCCGCGGCGCTGGCGCAAGGTGCGTTCGCCCTTCCCGCCGCTTTCTTTTCATGCCTCTCCCTTTGAATCATGTTCACACTTAGAAAATCCACCCCCGCCGACGGCGCGCGCGTCGTCGACATCTGGCGCCGGGCCGTCGATGCCACGCATCATTTCCTGACCGCCGAAGACCGCCTCGCCATCGACGCCGAAGTCGTGGGCTTCCTGCCCGCCGCCACGCTGGACCTGGCGGTGGACGAGGCCGATCGCCCCGTCGCGTTCATGCTGCTGGACGGCGATGCTATGCAAGCCCTGTTCGTGGACCCGGACCATCGCGGCGCGGGCGTCGGCCGTCTGCTGGTGGCCGACGCATTGCGGCGCCATCCCCGCCTGGCCACGGACGTGAACGAGCAGAACAGCCAAGCCGTGGGTTTCTACGAACGGCTGGGATTCGAACGCACCGGCCGGTCCGAGCGCGACAGCCAGGGCCGGCCCTATCCGCTGATCCACCTGCGCCATCGCGGCGGCGCGCAAGCATGAAACCGGTCTACAAGTCCGAGCGTCACGCGTATGCCGTGCACGCGGCTTACGACGCCGCGCTGGCGTACTGGCCAGAAGGGCTGATGCGCAAGACGGTGCCTACCCCCGCCGGTGATACGCATGTGCTGGTATGCGGGCGTGAAGACGCCCCGCCACTGGTGTTGCTGCACGGCGCCCAAAGCGCGGCGGCCAGCTGGCAACGGCAAGCCGCCGCGTGGGCGGGGAAATTCCGTATCTATGCCATCGATCTGATCGGCGAGGCGGGCCTGAGCGCGCCCGCGCGCCTGCCACTCGATGGCGATGCGCATGCGGCCTGGCTGGAGGCAGTGCTGGACGGCCTGGGCGTCAGGCGCGCCGCGTTCTGCGGCATCTCGTTGGGTGCCTGGATGGCGCTGGACTTCGCGCTGCGCCGCCCAGCCCGGGTGGCGCGCCTGGCGCTGCTGTGTCCGTCGGGCATCGGCCGGCAGAAAAACATTCTGCCGTGGGTCTTGCCGCTATTGATGCTGGGCCCGGCGGGGCGGGCGCTGGTACGGCGCCGCATCATCGGCGCGTTGCCGGCCGATCCGCCGCCCGCCGATCGCGCCCAGTTCGACCTTTTGCGTGCCATCGACCGGGGTTTTCGGCCCCGCTTCGGCAGGATTCCGGTATTCAGCGACGAGGCATTGCGCCAGCTGGCGCCGCCGCTGTTCGTGGCGGTGGGAGGGCGCGACGTGATGCTGGATTCGCATGGCACCCGCGACCGCCTGCAACGCCTGCTGCCGCAGGCCTGCGTGACGGTGTTGCCGCAAGAGCGCCACTTCGTGCGCGGCCAGAACGAACGCGTGTTTGCCTTTCTGCAAGGCGCATCCACGCCGATCGCGGCCGTGGCATGACGCAGACGGCGCGGTCCGGAGCGTAATCGGTTCCGGCAGCGTCCGTTAGCGCGTGGCCGTGGCGCTGTTCGCCAGCGTTTCCAGCGCCGGCGGCTCGAACGCCTGCACCGCGGGCGCGGCGCCTTGCCAGCGTTCAACCTGCACCAGCGCCGACAGCGCGCTGGGTCCTTGCGCCAGGCGCGAGGTGCCGACATCCACCGTCAGCACATTGGGATTGCCGTGGCGCTCCAGCGCTGCGCCTTGCGGATCGAACCACGCGCCGGTGGGTATCACCACCACGCCGCGCAGCAGGTCGGCGGTGAGCTGCGCGCCGCCCAGGCAGGCGCCGCGGTCGTTGAAGATGCGCACCACATCGCCTTGTGCGATGCCGCGTTCGGCGGCGTCAATCGGATGCAGCAGCACGGCTTCGCGGCCGGCGACCTTGTTCTGGCGGGTGGCGGGCGCGGAGTCCAGCTGCGAGTGCAGCCGGTCCGCGGGCTGGCAGGTCACCAGGTGCAGCGGCCAGCGCGCGGCACGGTCGGCGCCCAACCATTCCACCGGCGGCAACCAGGCCGGGTGCGGCGGACAATCGTCATAGCCGAATTCGGCGATGGCCGTGCTGTGCAGCTCCAGGCGGCCCGAGCGGGTCTTGAGCGGATGCGCGTCGGGGTCCTGGCGGAATTGCTCGAACAGCACGAAGTCGCGCGCGGGCGGGGGCAGCGCGATATGGCCGCGTTCCCAGAATGCATCGAACGCGGGCAGCGTCAGCTGCGCGGCCTCCCAGGCCGGCCGCATCTGCTCGTAGATGTGGCGGATCCAGGCCATCTCGTCGCGGCCTTCGGTGTAGGCCTGCTCGAAACCGCCGCGCGCGGCCAGTTCGCGATAGATGTCGAAATCGTTGCGGCTGTGGCCCACCGGCGCCACGGCCTGGTGCATCGCGAGGATATAGCGGTCGCGCGATGAGCCGCCGATGTCGTTGCGTTCGAGGGTGGTGGTGGCGGGCAGGACGATGTCGGCGCGGCGCGCGGTGGGCGTCCACCAGGGCTCGTGCACGATGATGGTCTCGGGCCGTGTCCAGGCCTGCGCCAGACGGTTCAGGTCCTGGTGATGATGGAACGGGTTGCCGCCCGCCCAGTAGACCAGGCGGATGTCGGGATACGTGCCGGTCTTGCCATTGAATTCGTAGGTCTGGCCCGGCTGCAGCAGCATGTCGGTCAGGCGCGCCACCGGTATGGACGTGGCCGCCGGATTGCGGCCGGCGCGCATTTCGGGGGCGGGCAGGTCGGGGCGCGGATTGCCGGCGCCGTTCATGGACCCGTGGCCAAACGCGAAGCCGCCGCCCGGCAGGCCGATCTGGCCCAGCAGCGATGCCAGCGCGACGCTGCCCCAGTAAGGCTGTTCGCCGCGATGGCCGCGTTGCAGCGACCACGAACACGACAGCAGCGTGCGGCAGCCGGCCGCGGCCCGCGCCAGTTCGCGGATGGTGGCCGCCGGCACGCCGCAGATGGCCTCGGCCCAGGCGGCCGATTTCGGCTGGCCGTCGCTGCGGCCCAGCACATAGTCCGCGTACTGGTCGAAGCCATTGCAATAGCGCGCCACGAACGCGCTGTCGTGGCGGTTTTCGGCCAGCAGCGTGTGCGCCATGCCCAGCATCATCGCGGCGTCGGTGTTGGGGCGGATGGGGATCCATTCGGCCGCCAGCGCGTCCGGCGCGTCGGCGCGGGTGGGGCTGATGACCACGCTGCGCATGCCGGCCTGGCGCGCCCGCGCCAGCCAGCCCGGGGCGCTGTGGTCGCCGGCGCCGCCGGAGGCGATCTGGGTGTTGCGCAAGGGGATGCCGCCAAACGCGATCAGCAACCGGGTGTGGTTGACGACGCTGTTCCAGTCGGTGATGCGGCCGGTCACGGGCGCATAGGTGCCGATGATGTGCGGCAGCAGGAACTGCGCCGCGCCCCAGCTGTAGTTGCCCGACTGGTCGACGCAGCCGCCGCCCGCGTACAGGAAGCGGTGCGTCAGCGTGCGGGCATGGTGCAGGCGCCCGGCGGACGACCAGCCATACGAGCCGCCGAAGATCGCGGTGGGGCCATGTTGCGCGCGCACCCGTTGCAATTCGCCATGCACCAGATCCAGGGCCGTATCCCAATCGACTTCGACATAGCCGTCCACGCCGCGCAGTTCGGACGCGCCGCGATGCTTGAGCCAGCCGGCGCGCACGCTGGGCCGCGCGATGCGCAGCGGCGAATGCACCATGTCGGGCATCGAGTGAATAAGCGGGGACGGAGCCTGGTCGTGGGCGAAGGGTTCGCAGCCCACCACGCGGCCATCGCGTACCAGTGCGGTGTAGGCGCCCCAATGAGACAGGGACGGATGGCGAGAGGTCGCTTCGGACATGAGGGGCACGCAGTCAAAAACGTATTGTTATGGAAATCCTCATAACTTAAACGCATTGCCTTAGAAATTCTTTGTCTTTCGGACCCGCTTAAAGTGTGGAAAATAGAAAAATTTTCGGGGCCGCTCTTCCTATACTGCGTATGCAACAAGGGGAATGGTCAGGTGGTAGCGCCGATCACGCGCGCCCCTGGCTTTTTTGTCGAGCAGTCCTTCCGCATGTGGAGTGGTTCATGAGCAAAATGAAAATCCAGGGGTCCTTCGTCGCTATCGTGACGCCGTTCAACCGCGACGGCAGCGTCGATTTCAGCGCCTTTCGCAGCCTGCTGAAGTTCCAGGAGGACAACGGCACCGCCGCGGTGCTCATCATGGGCTCCACCGGCGAGGTGTCGCTGCTGTCCCCGGAAGAACGCCGCCAGGTCATCGTCGAGACGGCCAAGATGAAGAGCGGCAAGATGAAGCTGTTCTACGGCTGCACCGGCAACAACACCGACAGCACCATCGAGTACCTGAAGTTCGCGCAGGCCAACGGCGCCGATGGCGCGATCCTGGCCGCGCCGGCCTACATCTGCGCGTCCGAAGCCGATACGGAAGCCTATTTCCTGGAAGTGGCCGACGCCACCGACCTCCCGCTGGGCATCTACAACAACCCGCCGCGGGTCAAGAGCGACCTGCACTGGGACCAGCTGCTGCGCATCTTCAAGCACCCGAACTACGTGGTGCACAAGGAGTCGACCACCCGCGTGGGCCAGGTGGCACAGGTGCTGCGCGGCCGTCCCGACGTGTCGGTGATGTGCTGCGATTCGCCCAACCTGGGCCTGGTGGTGCCCACCATGAGCCTGGGCGGCCACGGCACCGCCAACATGACCGGCAACATCGCGCCCGCTGAAATGGCCGACATCTCGCGTCCGTGGGACACGCCCGACGTGTCGGTCAGCTTCCGCGAAGGCTATCTGGGCCTGTTGCCGATGCTGCACTACTCGTACTCGGCCATCAACCCGGTGGCCATCAAGTCGCTGATGAAGGCGGTGGGCCTGCCGGTGGGCGACCTGCGCCGTCCGCTGCGCGGCCTGGAGGGCGAGGCCCTGGCCAAGGGGCTGCGCATCGTGCGCGAACTGGGGCTGGATACCAAGTACGGCTTCAGCTCCGCGCAGCTCAAGGCGGCCTGATTTCCCCGTCCGGCGGCATGAGGCCGCCGGACCCATCCTGACGATCCACGGCATGGCGGACGCGCGCATCGCGTCCGATGGCGTGGACCGCTGCTGCGCGCTCGAAATGACTGCGCCCATCGCCTAGAGAGACCATCATGTCCCGATTCCTGTCCCGCCCCACGCCGCTCAAGCGGCTGCTCAGCGTCGCCCTGCTGGCGGTGGGGGCGCTGTCCGGCGCTGCCGCGCTGGCCGAAGACGCCTATCCGCAACGTCCCATCACGCTGGTGGTGCCGCACCCGCCCGGCGGTTCCGTCGACGGCGTGGCGCGGCTGTATGCCGAGCAGCTGGGCAAAGAGCTGGGCCAGTCCGTGGTGGTGGAAAACCGCGCCGGCGCCTCGGGCATGATCGGCGCGGCCTACGTGGCGCGCGCGGCGCCCGACGGCTACACGCTGTACCTGAACGCGTCGATCCACGCGATCAATCCGCTGCTGTACAAGAAGACCATCAAGTTCGATTCGGTCAAGGACTTCACGCCGATCAGCGAGCTGGCGCAGGGCGCGCTGATCTTCAGCGTCAACCCCAAGGTGCCGGCCAACAACGTGCAAGAGCTGGTCAAGGTGCTGAAGGCGGACCCGCAGAAATACTCGTTTGCCACCACCGGCTTCGGTTCGGCCGGCCACCTGGCCGCGGCCTCGTTCCTGCACGACAACGGCCTGGACCAGATTCCCATCGTGCTGTATCGCGGGGGCGGCCCGGCCCTGTCGGACATGGTGGGCGGCCAGGTGCAGGGGCTGATCGACCCGATGCTGTCGTCCTTGCCGATGGTGCGCGCGGGCAAGCTGCGCGCCGTGGCGCTGACCGGCGCCGAACGTAGCCCGCTGCTGGCCAACGTGCCCACCATGAAGGAACAGGGCCAGAAGAACTTCGAGTTCTATTCCTGGTATGGCGTCTGGGGCCCGGCCAACCTGCCGCAGCCGATCCTGCGCAAGCTGGAATCGGTGTCGGCCAAGGTCATGGCCAGCCCCAAGGTGGCCGAGCAGTTGAACGGCCTGGGCTTTGAACCATCGGTGAAGGACTCGGCGGCGTTCGCCAAGTTCATCGATGCCGAGATGAAGCGCTATCAGGTCATCATCGACCAGGCCAAGATTCAGATCACGGAATAGCCCCGCGCACGACGCAGATGCGTGGCCGCCGCCAGCGCCAGCAGCAGCAACAGGCTGGCGGCGGCCACGTACGGCAGCCAGGGCCGCACGCCATATAGCAGCGTGCACGCCAGCGGCGCCACCACCATCGCCATGCCTTGCACGGCGGTGACCGAACCGGCGGCGATGCCTTGCTCTTCGGGGTTGACGGCCGGTGGGTTTGAGCGAAAAGCGCCTGCAGGCCGGTTTCATGGCGCTATACGGCCGGTCGGTGCACGCCTGCCTGCTGCAGGCGCGGATGGATGCGGCGGCCAGCCTGCTGGCGCGCGGCTGCTCGGTGACCGAAACCGGCTACCGCATCGGTTTTGCCAGCCTCAGCCATTTCATCAAGGCGTTCAAGGCGCACCACGGGGCGACGCCCAAGGCCTGGCTGCGCGGCGCCTGACCGGCGCCGGTCTCGGGCCGGGCGCATGAGCCGCCCGGCCGCTTGAGCGTTTGACCCGCCGTCGCGGATCAGTACGCGCCCATGTAGTCGCGCTTGCCGATTTCCACGCCGTTGTGGCGCAGCAGGTCGTAGGCGGTGGTGACGTGGAAGAAGAATTGCGGCAGGCCATAGTGCAGCAGGTAGGCGCTGGCGCTCAGCTTCTTTTCCTTGGGGGTACCCGGGCGCAGCACGATTTCACGGCCTTCGCTCTGGGCGAACTGCTCCGGCTGGAACGAGCCGACGTGGGCCAGGGCCTTGGATATCAACGCTTGCAGCTCGGCAAACGTGGTTTCGCTGTCGGGCCAGGACGGCACTTCGGCGCCGGCCAGGCGCGACGAAATACCCTTGGCGAAGTCGCAGGCGATCTGCACCTGGCGCACCAGCGGGAACATGTCGGGGAACAGGCGCGCCTGCAGCAGCGCGTTGGGGTCGATGTTCTTGGCGACGACGTGGGCCTCGGCCTTCTGCAGCACGCCGGACAGGGCGGTCAGCATCTGCGTGAGAACGGGCACGGAAGCTTGGTACAGGGGGCTGGTCATGGGGGACTCGCGGAAAAAGAAGGGACGCGGAAGATGCCGCGCGGCGCTGCAAGACTAACAGCATTCCTGTGACAGCCGGCCGGCGGGGCGGGCCCCCCCTGCCGCGCGCAGGCGGATGCGCCGGTGGGGGGTAGCCGCAATACCGGTATCGGGGCTGGTCTTGTTGCTGGCCGGCCGGCTGGTAACAATCCGGGATGCGCGCATGGCGCGCTTTTACCGACACCCCCACAAGGATTGCTTCCATGACTTCCCCCACGGCCAGCGCCGCGCCCGCCTCGCCGGACGAAAACGTCCACTGGCGGCGCAATCTGGCGGTCTGTTTCGCCGGTTCGTTCAGCACCATCGTGGCGATGACGCTGCTGCTGCCGTTCCTGCCGCTGTATGTGGAAGAGCTGGGCGCGGTGGGCCATGCCGCCATCGTGCAGTGGTCGGGCGTGGCCTATGGCGCGACGTTTTTCGCGGCCGCGCTGGTGGCGCCGCTGTGGGGCCGGCTGGGCGACCGCTACGGCCGCAAGCTGATGCTGGTGCGCGCCTCGCTGGGCATGGCGATCTGCATGTCGCTGACGGGCATGGTGCAGTCGGTGTGGCAACTGGTGCTGCTGCGGCTGCTGGTGGGTTTTGCGGGCGGGTATGCGTCGGGCTCGACCATCCTGGTGGCGATGCAGGCGCCCAAGGCGCGGTCGGGCTGGGCCCTGGGCGTGCTGTCGGCCGGCATCATGGCGGGCAACCTGGTGGGGCCGCTGATCGGGGGCGCGCTGCCGCCGCTGATCGGCATCCGCGCCACGTTCCTCTTGGCCGGCGGCGTGATCTTCCTGGCTTTCCTGGCCACCGTGTTCCTCATCAAGGAAATGCCGCGTCCGGCCAGGCCCGCCAAGGCGGCCGGGCCCAGGAAGGGCGGCTGGGCGCAGATTCCAGACAAGCGGCCCGTGGCCGCCATGCTGGCGACCGGCATGCTGCTGATGTTCGCCACCATGTCGATCGAACCCATCATCACGGTCTACGTGGGTGAATTGGTGGATGATCCGGCCCGCGTCACGCTGGTATCGGGCGTGGTGATGTCGGCGGCGGCGCTGGGTGCCATCCTGTCGGCATCGCGGCTGGGCCGGCTGGCCGACCGCGTGGGCCATTGGACGGTGATCGTCGGCGCGCTGGCCGTGGCCGCACTGCTGTTGATCCCGCAGGCCTTCGTGACCGCGGGCTGGCAACTGGTGGCGCTGCGCTTCCTGATGGGCCTGGCGCTGGGCGGGCTGCTGCCCTGCGTGACCAGCGTGATCCGCCACAACGTGCCCGACGGCGTGGGCGGCAATGTGCTGGGGCTGTCGATTTCGGCGCAGTACGTGGGCCAGGTGGCAGGCCCCGTGCTGGGCGGTTTCATCGGCGGCCATTTCGGCATGCCGGCCGTGTTCCTGGGGACCGCGGCGCTGCTGGCCGTGGGGGCTGCCGTCAACGCCGTGCTGCGTGCGCGCCACCAGCGGCCGCTGGCCCAGGCCTAGCGTGACGTCGGCCCGGCGAGCCTCGCGGCCTGCCGGGCGGCCCGATCAATTTCCCATCGTGCGCGGGTCCATCACGCGGTCGATCAGGCCCCATTGCACGGCTTCCTCGGCGCTCAGGTAGCGGTCGCGGTCCAGGCTGCGTTCGACGTCTTCGTAGCTGCGTCCGCAATGTTCGGCGTACAGCCGGATGATGCGTTGCTTGGTGCGCTGCATTTCCTCGGCATGGATCAGCACGTCGGACGCCTGCCCCTGAAAGCCGCCCAGCGGCTGGTGCACGTGCAGGCTGGCGTTGGCCAGCGCGGCGCGTTGGCCGGGTTCGCCGGCCATCAGCAGAAACGAGCCCATCGACCGCGCGGTGCCCATGCACAGCGTGTGCACCGGCGACTTGATGAACTGCATGGTGTCGTACATGGCCAGCCCGCTGGTGATGACGCCGCCGGGCGAGTTGATGTACAGGTGGATCGGCTTGCCGGGGTTTTCGGCTTCCAGGAACAGCAGCTGCGCGCACACCAGGGCGGACACGGCGTCGTTGACCTCGCCGGACAGGAAGATGATGCGTTCGCGCAGCAGGCGCGAGTAGATGTCGAAGGATCTTTCGCCGCGGCCGGACTGTTCCACGACCATCGGGACGAGCTGCATCGTGTCGCGCATGGGCGAGCTCCTGTCAGGCGGCCGCAGAACGGCCGCGCATTGAAAAACCGAAAAAAGGGTGGCCTCAGGCGGCCAGCTTGAACGCCTGCCAGGGGCCGTTGGCGGCCTGCGGCACGGGCCGCGCCAGCCGGGCGTCGTCGGGCGTGTGGATGATGGTGAGGCGGGTGCCGCCGTCGGCGGTGGGGTGCAGCTGGAAGGTCACCACGCTTTCCAGGCAGGGCGGCAATGTGTCGCGCAGGCGGTAGCGGACCTCGACGCCGGGGGTGGCGGCCAGCGGCTCGGCGTCGGCCAGGTCGCGGCCGGGCAGCCATTGGTCGCGCAGCGCCGGGATGCTGAGGGCGCGCCAGACTTTCTCGGGCGGGGCGTCCAGCTCGTAGTCCAGCACCAGCGTCGTATCCAGCTCGGATTCCGTGGCATTCATTGGTCCATGTCCTTGAGCAGCGTTTTCAACGCGTCGACCCGCGCCGGCCAGTAGGCGCGGTACTTGCCCAGCCAGCCGGCGAGCAGTGCCAGGCCGTCCGGGTCGACTTCATAGTTGACGAAGCGCCCCTGGCGTTCCTCGCGCACCAGCCGCGCCTGGCGCAATACCGCCAGGTGCTGCGAGATGGCGGGCTGGCTGATGGCCATGCCGTCGCGCAGCGCGCTGGCGTTCATGCTGCCTGCGGCGAGCTTGTCGAAGATCGCGCGGCGGGTCGGGTCGGCCAGGGCCTTGAAGACGTCGTTTTCTTGCATGGCAACACATTAGCAAATGCTTATGTGTTGTGCAAGCCCCGCGTATCGAGGCGGTGGCGGCAGGAAGGTCCGGGTCCGGGCGGGATCCGGCTTCAGTGAATCGTGCGCGCCGCCTTGCGCGCGCGCTTGATCTCATACATGCGCGCATCCGCCAGCCGCACCGCTTCTTCGGCGGCCAGGCCGCGCGGGTCCAGCGCCACGACGCCGACGCTGGCGCCTTCGTAGGGCAGGGCGGTGTCGCCCAGCTGATAGCGCCCGATGGTGGCGGCGGCCGCGCGGTCTTCGAGCGAACGGGCGGCTTCCTGGGCGTCGCCGCGTTCGGCGTCCTGGCCCGGGGCAGCATCGCCGCGCGCCAGCGCGGGCCCGGGGCCGATCAACACGAACTCGTCGCCGCCCAGCCGCCCGACCATGTCCGAGGTGCGCACGGCCATGGCCAGGCGCCGCGCAATTTCCTGCAGAAAGACGTCGCCCTGCTGGTGGCCGTAGGTGTCGTTGATGCCCTTGAAACCGTCCAGGTCGACCACGCCCACCAGCACGCTGTCGCCATCGCGCAGCGCGCGGCTGCGCAGGCGGTCCAGTTCTTCGTAGAGCGCGCGGCGGTTGGGCAGGCCGGTCAGCGGGTCGGTCAGCGCGTAGGCCATCAGCTGCACATTGGCCTGGCGCAGTTCCGCGACCAGTTGTTCGCGTTCGATGAAATTGGCGATCACGCTGGAAAACAGCCGCAGGATGGATTCGGCCTGCGGCGCCACGGCCTGCTGGCGAGCGCTGGCGCCGCACAGCGTGCCCAGCAGCAGGCCGTCGTCGCTGCGGATGGGGGCGCTGACGTAGGTCTGGATGCCCAGTTGCCGCGCCGCGTCGGAATCGGGCCAGCAGGCGGCGACGTCGCTGGTGGCCATGCGGCCTTCGTCCAGCGCGCGCTTGCACAGCGTGTCGGACCACGGCACCGACAGGCCTTCGGGAATCTGCAAGGCGCCGACGTTGCGTGCGTAGCGCACGTGCTGCTGGTCGGCGTCCGGGTCGATCGACGTGAGGTAGGTGGATTCCAGGCCCGTCACGGTGCCCAGCATGTCAAGTAAGGGGCGGGTCAACTGCTCGACCGACTTGGCGGCCTGCAGCGACGCCGACAGTTCGGCAAGAATGGGGTCCAACGAAAGCTCCCAGGAAAGCGCTGGCGTATCGACGCCGGCCTGCGGCCGACGGTCGCACCATTATGCCTTGCCCCTAAAGTCCCATGTTGCACTGCCGTAAGCCAGGGTGACGCGGCCGCAAGCGCCGTGTACCTGGATACCCGTGCCCTCCGGCATGGGCAGTTGCAGTCAGAAGGCAAGCATGAAAATCACCTCGTTGCGCAACAGGATCCTGTTGATTACCTGCGTCACCGTCATCGGCGCGCTGGTGCTCTCGGGCATCGTCACGTACCAGATCGTGCGCGACAACATGATGGCGACCATCTCGGCCGACCTGGACGCCATCGCCGCCGGCAATGCCAGCGCCATCGAACGCTGGTCTGCCGACAAGGCTCAGGCCGTGACCGCCACCGCCGCCGTCGTCGAAAAGGGCGACCCGCGCGGCCTGGCCAAGCTGATGGGCGAGACCAACGGCTTTCCCATCACCACCATCGGCTGGTCGGACAAGAGCTATCTGTCGACCACGCAGACGGCCGCCGACTACGACCCCACGGCGCGCCCCTGGTACAAGAGCGCGGTGGCCGCGGGCAAACTGACCGTGACCAAGCCCTATGGCGATTCGGGCACGGGCAAGCTGTACGTGGCCTTCACCACGCCCATGGTGCGTAGCGGCCAGACCGTCGGCGCGCTGAGCGGCGCCGTGCCGCTGGACGGCATCCAGGCCATCATCAAGGCCATCCGGCCCACGCCGTCCAGCATTGCATTCGTGCTGGCCGCCGATGGCCAGGTGATCTCGCACGTGGACGACAAGCTGGCATTGAAGCCGTCCACCGACGTGGCCGCCGAACTTACGCCCGCGGTCCTGGCCGGCATGGCGCATGACGGCGCGGCGCCGGTGGCGGTGACGCTGGCCGGCGTGCCCAAGCTGCTCAAGGCGCGCGCCATTCCGGGCACTGACTGGTTCCTGGTGATCGCGCTGGACCGGGCCGAGGCCACCGCCGGCCTCACGCAGGTGCTCAATGCCACGCTGGTGTCGGTGGTGGTGCTGACGCTGGTGGCCGTGCTGCTGGCCAGCGTGGTGACCTCGCGCGCCTTCAAGCGCCTGTCGGCGGTGCGCGACGCCATGGACACGATCGGCTCGGGCGACGGCGACATGACGCATCGGCTGTCGGTGGTGGGCCATGATGAAGTGGCGCAGATCTCGGCATCGTTCAACGCGTTTGTCGACAAGATCAGCCACGTCATGCTGGATGTGCGCACCGGCGTACATTCCATGACCGCCGCCACCAGCGAAATCGAAATGGGCAACCGCGATCTGTCGCAGCGCACGGAAACGTCGGCCGGCTCCTTGCAGGAGACGTCGTCGGCGCTGACGCAGCTGACCTCCAGCGTGCGCCAGACGGAAGAGACCGCGGAACAGGCGACGCGCCTGGCCACCGAAGCCAGTTCGGCCGCCGAACGCGGCGGTCAGGTGGTGACGGACGCCGTCACCACGATGAGCGCGATCTCGCAGTCGTCCGAGCGCATCACCGAGATCATCAGCGTGATCGACGGCATTGCCTTCCAGACCAATATCCTGGCGCTGAACGCCGCGGTGGAAGCGGCCCGCGCGGGCGAACAGGGCCGCGGCTTTGCCGTGGTGGCGGGCGAAGTGCGCACGCTGGCGCAACGCAGCGCGGCATCGGCGCAAGAGATCCGCGGCTTGATCCAGACCTCGGTGCAGAACGTCAAGAGCGGCACTGAACGCGTGCAGGCGGCCGGTGTGACCATGGGCGAGATCGTCGACGGCATTTCGCGCGTGCAGCGCCTGGTCAGCGAGATTCACGGCGCCATGGCCGAACAAAGCGTGGGCATCAGCCAGATCGACCGCGCCGTGTCGGACATGGACCAGGCCACGCAGCAGAACGCCGCGCTGGTGGAAGAGTCGGCCGCCGCCTCGGCCATGCTGAGCGACCAGGCGCGCGCCCTGGCCGGCACGGTGGCGCTGTTCAAGCTGCGCGAAAATACGCAAGGCGCCGGGCAGCCGCGCCTGGCCCTGGCGCACGCCTGACCGGCCGCCGTCTGCGCACGGCTGGCCCGCGCTACGATAGTCCCGCCGCAGTCCGGCGGGATTTTTTTTATCTCCCTCTTCTTCCCTGTTGGTCCTTAAAAAAGGATACCCATGTTCAGCCGACGTCAGACCCTTCACGCATTGCTCAGGCTGGCCGCGGGCACGGCAGGGCTTGCCCTGGCGCGCGCCGCCTGGTCAGGCGGTTTCGGCGTGGCGCCGACCGCATCCGAACGCGGCGCGTCGACCCAGGCGGGGGGCGCGGCGCCACGGCCCGAGTTCATGTTCTTCGATGCCTCGATCGATGCCGCGTACGTGGTGCCGCCGGTCAAGGCCCCGGCGGGCGGCTCGATGCGCGCCACGCTGTACACCGCCACCGGCGTGCTGGAATGGCGCGTGACGCTGGCCCGCATGACCGGGCCTGAAACGCAGGCGGCCTTTCACGGGCCCGCGACCGAACGCGAGAACGCACCCGCCGTCATCGTGTTGCCGCCCTTCGTGCTGGAAGAAGACCGTGGCGCGCGTGAATTGCAGGGCCGCAGCACGTTGACCCCGGCGCAGATCGAAGACCTGATCGCCGAGCGCTGGTATGTCAGCGCATCCACCGCGGCGCATCCCGATGGCGAACTGCGCGGGCAGATCAAGACCTATCGGGGCGGGGTACACGGCGGCTGATCGCGCGCCGCTTTTCAGCACCGCTTTCCACCCGGGTTTTTCGCCTGGGTTTCCATCCCATTTTTCCCCTCCCGCTGCCGTTGTCCGCAGCGTCGGATCGCCCTGCGCGCGGGGTTTTCATCTTGCTGAAAATGGGGTCGTGCCTGACGGCTTCCTGAATTTTTACATGCATTCAGAAATCAGTCAGCTTCATGTCACGCGACCTACGGGAAAGCGATAAGTGTTTGGCGCGTTCCGGCGCAAAAAGCGAAAGCAGATTGGAAGTGTCGATCTCTACTATCTGCCGAACTCGTCCGCAGCACCGAAATTTTCAGCGGGAAGACAGGCGAGCAAAGCTGGCCGGTGTGAGAACCGGGCAGAAAAAATAAGCAAAAAATGCATCGCCTGGGAGGGCGTGTCTTATGTATCTAAGCAATAGAAACTTCGTCGCGGGGCTCTTCATGATCGCCTTCGCTTTGTTGTTCGGATTGGCGGCCACGAAATATCAATTGGGGACGTTCAGCCGATCCGGACCGGGCTTGTTCCCGTTGATGGTCAGTTCGCTGTTGGGGGTGATCGGCCTGATTACCGTGCTGCGCTCGCGCTTCGTGCCGCCGGTGCCGCTCAGCTACAGCTTCAAGAACATCGCGATCATCATGCTCAGCCTGTGCGGCTTTGCGGTGGTGTCCGGTTTCATCAACATGATCGTCGGCATCATCTTCCTGGTGTTCTGCTCGACGCTGGCCGGCACCTCGTATTCGGTGGTGCGCAACATCAAGATTTCCCTGGGCCTGATCGCGGTGGCATTTGCCTTCCGGAATCTGCTCGGCCTTAACCTGCCCTTGTTCTGAAAGAGCGACAACCATGGAAATCCTGAACAACCTCGCGTTCGGTTTCGAACACGCGCTGACGCTGCAGAACCTGATGTACTGCGCCATCGGTTGCGTGGTCGGCACCCTGGTCGGCCTGCTGCCGGGCCTGGGCCCGCTGTCCACCATCAGCCTGCTGTTGCCGCTGACCTATTCCATTCCCACCGGCGGCGCGCTGATCATGCTGGCCGGCATCTACTACGGCGCCCAATACGGCGATAGTGTCAGCGCCATCACCATGAAGATCCCGCATGCCAGCAGTATCGTGGCGTGTATCGACGGCTACCAGATGAACCTGAAGGGCAAGACCGGCCTGGCCTTGTTCACCGCGGGCGTCTCCAGCTTCATCGGCGGCACGGTCGCCATCGTGGTGTTGTCGACGATGGCGCCGGCGCTGGGCGAAGTGGGCCTGCTGTTCGGTCCGGCCGACTACTGCGCGCTGATGCTGCTGGGCTTTTTCTGCGTCAGCTTCGTCAGCAGCGGCAGCCTGCTCAACGGCCTGGCCATGGCCATGATCGGCATCCTGCTGGGCGTGATCGGCACCGACGTGAACAGCGGCGTGGCGCGCTACACGATGGACCTGGCTTTCCTGCAGGACGGCGTGGGGCTGATCAGCATCGCGCTGGGCTGCTTCGGTATCGCCGAAATCGTCAAGAACCTGGACAACCGCAATACGCTGACGCCGTTCAACGGCAAGATCAAGCTGATTCCGACGTGGCCCGAGTTCAAGCGCATCATCCCCAGCGCGTTGCGCGGCAGCGTGGTCGGTTCGGTGCTGGGCATCCTGCCCGGCGGCGGCCCCACCATCGCGCAGTTCGCCGCCTATGCCGCCGACAAGCGCTTCAGCAAGTATCGCGACGAAATCGGTAGCGGCGCCATCGAAGGCGTGGCCGGTCAAGCCGCCGCCGACGAAGCGGCCGCACGCACCAGCTTCATTCCGTTGATGGCCATCGGCATTCCCGAAAACGCCGTCATGGCGCTGATGCTGGCCGCGTTCATCGTCAAGGGCATCCAGCCCGGCCCCAACATGATCGCCACCCACCCGGACCTGTTCTGGGGCCTGGTGGCCAGCATGTGGGTGGGCAACTGCTTCCTCTTGATCCTGAACGTGCCGCTGGTGCGCTACTGGCTGTCGGTGTTCAAGATCCCGTACACGGTGCTGTTCCCGGCGATCCTGTTCTTCTGCTGCATCGGCACGTTCAGCATCAACAACAACCTGGACGACATCTACATCACGGCAATCTTCGGCCTGATCGGCTACCTGTTCCTGCGCCTGGGCATGGAAGCGGCGCCGTTGATGCTGGGCTTCATCCTGGGCCCGATGCTGGAAGAGAACTTCCGGCGCGCCATGCTGCTCAGCCGCGGCGAGTTCGGTACGTTCTTCTCGCGTCCGATCAGCGGCACGCTGCTGGGCCTGATCGGCGCCGCGGTGGTGTGGCAGCTGGTGGTGTTCCTGCGCAAGGCGCGCAAAGCGCCGGCGCTGGAACCGCAGGCCGCGGACCATTGATGCCGCGTGGCCCTGTCGGCACGGCTTGCCGGGTGGACAGGGCCTGTCGGATTGCCCTGGCGCGTGCCTCGCACGCGTCAGGGCAAATAGGCCTGCCACTCCTGTAACTGCTGGGTACGCTGTTGCGTTCTCTTGAGCAGGCAGGCCATCTGGTCTGCGTTGCGTCCGGTACCGGCCTGGTTGACCCCGTACCAGGCATCGCACTCGCTGTCTCGAAAGCGGACCCAATGTCGCTGGGCTTCGGTGAACTTTGTCTTGAGCGCGGGGTAGTCAATATATTCATTGCGAGGCTGTGACAGCCTTTTCAGCACCTGCTGATAGACCCTGTTGAGGTCGCCATCCGCCTGCTCGTAGGCGGCCTGTGCCCGCATGTCGGTACAGATCGGCGAGTAGTCGTCCGCCTTGCAGTCTTGTGCCTGCGCGATGGACGATGCGCTCAGGACGAGCGTGGCAAATAGGCTACGGCAAAGTGTCGAACGCAGGCGCATGTTGGCAGTGGGATGGGAGGTGGGCCGGGTGCCGAACGGCAACTTCAAGCCGCTGATTATCGTTCATCCGACCCAAGGCGTCAGCGACCCATGATGCGCGCGGCGGCCAGCGTGGATTGTTGTACGGCGGCATCCCCTCGTCGTCGCAGATCTTCCTCATAGCGTTGCAAGGCCTGCCCCAGCGGCAGGCCTTGTCGCGTCTGCGCCAGCAAGCTGGCCAGCGATTGCGCGTCGGCCAGGGCCGTGTTCGCGCCCAGTCCGCCTGCGGGGCTCATCGCGTGCACGGCGTCGCCCAGGAAAGTCAGGCCAGGCTGCGCCCAGCGAGGCAGGGCGGGCGCGCGGTAGACAATCTTCAAGGCGATGCCCGCCGGATCGCTGGCAGCCACCATGGCGGCCAGCGCGGGATGCACCGTGGCCAGGAGACGTGCGGTGGAGCGTTGCAAGCGAAGGCCGACGTCTGCTTCGGCCGTGGCGTGCGCCGGGGCGGCGCAGTCTGCCTCTGCCGCCAGCTCACCCAACACCGCGGTGCGCTCACCGATCACCGCCCAATACTGGTAGCTGGGCACATCGCTCAATCGCGCGCCGGGTGCCAGGCGTTCGGCCAGTTGCGCCAGCGCCGGCAGCCGCATGGCATCGAGCACCAGTGCGTAGCCGGGGCCGAAGACGACGCCCGCACCGGCCTGTAAGACTGGGGGGAGGCTATCCGGGCGCCGCTCAGGCTCGACCGCGCCCGCGGCCTCAACGGTTTCGCCGAGGATGCCCGCGGGCGCCATACCAAAAATCGTGACGGTGCCCGTATCCATGGGGGCCGCCTGTGGCAGGTGTTGGCGCCGCAGCGCGGAATGCACGCCATCGGCCGCGATCACCAGCGTGTCGGGCCGCGCAGGCGCACCCTCCAGGCTTGGACCCGCCGCATTCAGGCTGATCACCCGGCTGTCGAAATGCACGCGCGATCCCAGCCCCGACAACAGGATCTCGCGCAGCGTCTGCCGGTGCGCGGAGCGGTCGGGCGCGGAATTGGCGTTGTCGTCCAGCCGCCAGGTGCCGGCGGCGCGTTGTGGCAGGGGCTGCAAGCGGGCATCCAGGATGGCGCCGGGGCCGTCGTGGACCGAGCAGCTTTGCTGGAACAGGGCGTTGAGTTTGGGCGGCAGGCAGTGCGCCAGCGCCGCCTGGCCGGTGGCGTCGATGCGCAGGCGGTAGCCCTGCACCCGGCTGTCGGTGCGCGCATCGCGTTCGTACACGTCGAAGTCGATGCCGGCGCGCGCCAGGCCCTGCGCCAGGCAGAGGCCGCCCAGGCCGGCGCCGATGATGGAAACGTGGAGATTCTGCATGATGTCCTCAAGGCAAGCCGGCGGCGCCGGCACCCTTGAAGCTTGACGCCTGGTGGTGCCTCTCCGGTAATGACGGCGCGCCGACAAATCATGCCATTGCGCCAGTCTGGGTCGGCCGGGGTTACAAGCCCGCCGGCAGGGCGCCCGGATCGCGCTGGCGCGCGACTTCCAGGAAGCGGTCCAGCAAGGCGTCGGGCTTGTTGGCGTGGACAAGATCGGCCGCCCGGCACGTAATCCGTGCGTAGGGCGTCTGCATCAGGGGATGTGAAATGCGCTCGGGATTGGGCAGGTCCAGCTGATCGCGCAGGCGCAGGATGGCGAGGATTTCCGTGGGATGGACGGCCAGTAGCGGTGTGCAGAACTCGAAGTCTTTCGATTCCGCTTCGCGTTCGGTATGCCCGATGCGGGCGATGTGGGCGTCGCAAGCCATCAACAGGGCAGGCAGCAGCCTGCCCAGGTCCGGCTCGCGCCACAGCGAAACCAGCGGTTGCCATGTCGGATCGGCAGGCAGCGCATGTTGCGCCAGATCCAGCGGTTGGCCGAGCCAGTCGCCGATCAAGCCCAGCCCGAAGGCCGAATACCGCAGCGTGGTTCGATTGTGATGGTTGTGGCCGTCGCGCACGCCGTATCCGCCGCGCAGGCCAGCCATGACCGACTGATGCACCAGCACGGCGAGGCCGGGGTGCCCCAGCGCGAGACAACCCAGCGCCAGGTTGGTGAGGGTGTCCAGGTCACTGGTGGACATGCGTCGGGTCCCCTTGAGGCACTCGATGCAGAGGGTTCCCGAGATCGCTCGGCGTGCAAAGCCGGAGGCGAGATTCAGAATGGCCTTGGCCGGCTGCTCATGCCTGGCATCGAGCAGGCCTTGGCCGCATTTGCGCATACCCATGGTGGATAGCTCGATAATCGCCTGCCCGAGGCTGCCGGCGCCGGACAGGTATTGCTCCAGCAGTCCGGTAGGGGGCCAATTGTCCTGCGCCCATACGGCAACTTGCCTGAGCATGTCGTCGAGTCGTGTTTGGTGTGGGGTCGTGGGCATATCCCTTCCTTGGCTGTGCGCTCTCTGTGTCGGAAGATCGGTGTGGCGGGCATCGCGGTGCGAACGCAGGCTACCCTTCTTGCTCAGGCGCGAAAAAGACGCGCCCTGATTCGAGTTGACCTCTCCGCCCGCGCAGGTGTATCTAAGAACTTTCTAAATCTTTGGAAAGGCGTGGCGTGTCAGCGTCGTCAACCTTTGTGCTTTCCCAGTCCGCCGGCCCCGACTACAGCGAACTGCTGGACGGCCCCGCGCTGTACGTCTTTCACGGCGCGGACGCGCCGGGCAACGAGTTTCGCCTGGGCTCGCGCGACTACGATTGGCATGTGCATGCGCGCGGCCAGTTGTTCGGCCTGGATAGCGGCTCGATGCGCGTGCATACCGACGCGGGGTCGTGGTTGCTGCCACCGCGGCGGGCGGGCTGGATTCCGCCCGGACAGCGTCATCAGGTCAGCGTGGCGGGCGCCGCCAGCGGCTGGGTGGCGTTGGTGCATCCCGACGCCGCCGCGGGCATGCCGGTGGCGCCTTGCGTGCTGGGTGTCGGCAGCCTGCTGCGCGGCATGGTGCGGCGCGCGGGCGACTGGCCGAAAAAGCTGTCGCTGGACGCGGCGCAGTCGCGTTTCGCGGCAGTGTTGCTGGACGAGATCGAAGCCGCCCCGCAGGAACCCCTGCACCTGCCGTGGCCGCGCGACCGGCGTCTGGCGAGATTGACGCGGGCCCTGGCCGATGACCCGGCCGACAACCGGTCACTGGAATCACTGGCGGCGCAGGCCGGCCTGGCGCCGCGCACCGCGCAGCGCTTGTTCGCCGAGGAAACCGGCCTGGGCTTTGCGCAATGGCGCCAGCAATTGCGCCTGATCCACGCGCTGGAACGCCTGAGCCTCGGCCAGCCCGTGGCCCAGGTGGCCGATGCACTGGGTTACGCCACGCCCGGCAATTTCATCGCCATGTTCAAGCGCGCCTATGGCATGACGCCCGGACGATATCTGCAAGAGGCCACGGTCCTGGAATAGCCGCCGCCCGGCATCATTGCGCCAGCTTGTGCATTTCGGCGATCAGATCCGACTTGCCCTCAAACCCGATGCCCGGCAAGTCCGGCAGCGTGACATAGCCGTTGTCGACCCGCACGCCGTCGGGAAAGCCGCCATAGGGCTGGAACAGGTCCGGATAGGATTCATTGCCGCCCAGCCCCAGGCCGGCGGCGATGTTCAGCGACATCTGGTGGCCGCCGTGCGGAATGCAACGGCTGGCCGACCAGCCGTGCTGGTGCAACATGGCCAGTGTGCGCAGGTATTCCACCAGCCCGTAGCTCAGGGCGCAGTCGAATTGCAGCCAGTCGCGGTCCGGGCGCATGCCGCCGTGGCGGATCAGGTTGCGCGCGTCCTGCATGGAAAACAGGTTCTCGCCGGTGGCCATCGGCTTGTCGTAGTAGTTGCGCAGCGTGGCTTGCAGCTCGTAGTCCAGCGGATCGCCGGCTTCCTCAAACCAGAAAAGGTCGTACTGCGACAGCGCCTTGGCGTAGCGGATGGCGGTGTCCAGGTCGAAGCGGCCATTGGCGTCGACCGCCAGCTTGCGGCCGTTGCCCAGCACGCTCAGGATCGAATCGATGCGGCGCAGGTCTTCGTCCAGCGAGGCGCCGCCGATCTTCTTCTTGACCACGGTGTAGCCGCGGTCGACGTAGCTGCGCATTTCGTCCTTGAGCTTGGCGTGGTCCTGTCCCGGGTAGTAGTAGCCCCCGGCCGCGTAGACGAACACGCGGCGGTCGGGGCGGCCGTTGCCGTAGCGTTCGGCCAGCAGCTGGAACAGGGGCTTGCCTTCGATCTTGGCCACCGCGTCCCACACCGCCATGTCCAGCGTGCCAATGGCCACCGAGCGTTCGCCGTGGCCGCCGGGCTTTTCGTTGGTGTACATCGTGTTCCAGATGCGGTGCGGATCCAGGTTGTCGCCCGCGTCGTTCAACAGGCTGGCGGGGGCCGCTTCCAGCAGGCGGGGAATGAAGCGTTCGCGCATCAGCATGCCCTGGCCATAGCGGCCATTGGAATTGAAGCCGTAGCCGATCACGCGCTTGCCGTTGCGCATCACGTCGGTCACCACCGCCACCAGGCTCAGCGTCATCTTGCTGAAGTCGATGTAGGCGTTGCGGATGGGCGAACTGATGGGAACGGTCTTCTCACGAATCTCGATGATTTTCATGCTGTCTCCTGGGCCGGGCGGCGGAAGGGAAAACCGTAGATTATTCGCGCCGCCTCGCATTATGATTCGCTGGAAATCACATCTTTATTAACTTTAAGTGAATAAATCCGCGCCAGGCATCGGGTGCGAACGCGCCTTCGGGCAAGGGCTTTCCATGAACCACGACCTGGCGTCTTCGCTGGAATTCTTCGTGCTGCTGGCCCGCCACGGCAATCTGTCGGCGGTGGCGCGCATGCTCGACCTGACCCCGCCCGCCGCCACCAAGCGCCTGGCCCAGCTTGAAGCGCGGCTGGGTGTGCGGCTGGTTAACCGCACCACGCGCAGCGTCAGCCTCACACCCGAAGGCGAAACCTACCTGCACTACGCCACGCGCATCCTGGCCGATGTGCGCGAGATGGAAGACGTGGTGTCGTCCAGCCGCTCGGTGCCCAAGGGCCTGCTGCGCATCAATGCCACGCTGGGCTTTGGCCGCACCGCCATTGCGCCCATCGTGTCCGAGTTCGCCGCGCGCCATCCGCAGGTCGAGGTGCAGCTGGACGTCACCGACCGCCCCATCGATCTGGTCGAAAGCGGGGTGGACCTGGGCATCCGTTTCGGCGCCTTGCCCGACCAGCGCCTGGTGGCCCGGCGCGTCCTGTCCAACCGGCGCTTCCTGTGCGCGGCGCCGCGTTACTTGGCGCAGCATGGCGAACCCGCCAGCCTGAAAGACCTGGAACGGCACCAGTGCATCATCCACCGCCAGAACGAAGACGCCTATGGCGTGTGGCGCTTCACCCGCAACGGCCGCGCCGACACCGTGAAGGTGCACGGCGCGCTGTCCAGCAACGACGGCGACATCGTGCTGAACTGGGCGCTGGATGGCCACGGCATTTTGATTCGTTCTGAATGGGATCTGGCCAAGTACCTGGAAAGCGGCCGGCTGCGCGTGGTGCTGCCTGATTTCATCCTGCCGTCGGCCGACCTGTTCGTGTACTACCCCAGCAAGCGCAACCTGTCGGCGCGCACGCGCGCGTTCATCGATTTCCTGATGGCGCGGTTCGCCTGATTGCGGCCGCGCGCCGTTTGCATTATTTTTGCCGGCTATCGCTCCGTTGGCGCCTGCCAGGAACCGCCATGCCCAGATCCAACCATGAAGATTGCCTGAAGGAATACGCCCAGGCGTCGCCCGAGCCGGTGCAATGGGATGCCGATGGCAGCGCCTTGTGCCGCCCCTCGGGCTGGCCGGTACATGCGGCTTATGTGGAAGGCAGCGACAGCATGTTGTTCTTCAGCGCTCTGGGGCGCGCGCCCGCGACGCCGCCGGCACATTTCTGGCGCACGCTGCTGACCCTGGGCTATCCCTGCCCGGAATGGATTCCGGCGGTGTCCCACGAACCGGCGACCGACCAATGGGTGTTGAGCCTGCGCTTGCCGGCTCACCGTTACGAGGCGGCGCGCTATGCGCAATGGCTGGCGCACTTCGGCGCCATCGCTGCGGACGGCGCCGCGGCGTTGCAGGCGCCTGACGCGCCGCCTTGGCGCCCGGGCGTGGCGGCCACGGCGACGCCGCGGCCCGATGGAGACCTGACGCCGTACCAGCAGGCCATCGACGCCTTGGCCGACCGCCATGGCGCCGAGCGGCTGCATGAGTGGGCGCCGCAACGTCTGCTGTTGCGGCTGGACGACCTGGACATCCAGCTGCGGCATGGCGCCTGGACGGACACGCTCATGGCCGTCTGCCGGATCGGCGGCGATGCGGCCGCGCTGGACCGGATCTGCGGGGATCTGGCCGCGGTCAACGCGCGCATGCCGACGAGCGGCCCGCATTTCTCCATCGAAGCGCTCAGCGGCGAACTGATCCTGGCTGGAACTTTCGACCTGAACCGGTTACTCAGCAGGGATTGGCTTGACTACCTGGAAGGGTTCCATCGCCACGCATTGCGGGCGAGAGACGCGCTTTCACGATCCGCCGAACCTGCCGATCGCGCTTTGCCCCCGGGGTCTTTCGTGTTCGTCTGACCTCGGGCCAACCGCCCGGAACCGGCATCCGGGACTGCTTCGAGGTGCGGCATGACGATCAATCTGGGCAATTTTCAAACGGCGGCGGGGGGCCGCGCCGATCGCAGCGTCTTCGTCCTGGACGGCAATGGCGGTGTGGAGCTACGGTCGGATGATCGGGCGAACACCCTGACGGAGCAGGACAACCGCAAGCTCAAGAACGCTTTTCTGGCGGCGGTCACGGCCGAGTACGATGGCTTGGCCGCGATGCAGGCATGGCGTGTACTGGACTCGCTGGCCACGCCGCTGACCACCGAAACCTATGCACAGGTCCGGCTGGCCTTGACCGATGCCCATCGGCTGCTGCTGGACGGGGACGCCGTGCGCGGCCAGATTCGCACCGAACTGGAAGGGCGTGCAGTCCCGCCCGTGCTGCTCGAGCAGTTGGCGGAGCAGGTGCGTGGCGCCGTGGACGCGCTGGCGTTGCCGCCTTCGGCGTTCACGCTGGCACGCGCGGTCGACCGGGTATTGGCTTTGCATTCACCGTCCGGCGAAAGTGATGCTGTGATATCGCTGCAGGAGGGAGCGCCAGAGATTCCAAGATATCCCGATGGAGGTTTTACCGTCGAAGGGTGGGAAGGATTCATCGCGGCGCTGCAGGCCAAGCCAACTGACATGGCAAGCCCGTCGAATTTCTTTCGGACCTTGCTGCCGGAAGTCAACGACCAACACCGTGATTGGTATACCAATTTCGTCATGCTCAACCAGTTCGCCAACGGCCTGGATTCCGGCAATCAGGGGGAGCTCCAATCGGCGTTGCGCCAGCGTTCGCTGGGCTACCTGTACAAGTATGCGACGCCGGGCGAGTCGCTGTCCGAGCTGCAGACCACGCCGTTGACCCAGCCGCACGTCTATCACCGAACCGGCGGCATGATCGCAGAAAATTTCCGTGCCGAACTGGATCTGTCGTTGGGATTTCACGGCAAGAACGTTTTCCCAGGCCAGCATCTGAAGCGAGTTCAATTGTGCGGAGAAAACTGCGCAACCGCATACCCCGTCGCATCATTGGATGCGTTCGAAGTCGCCAAGTTGAAGTTCAGTGCGCTTGGGCCTGGACATACGCTGCTGTCTGCAAGCGCATTGGATGTAGCGTCCATCTGTACTGCCGCGGTGAAGTGGCTGATGGATCCCGAGGGCGGAACGGTCTTGATCGATATCAGGGGGCTGATGCCACGCGACCTGACATCGACCGCTTACGCGGCGGCGTTGAAGAAAGTGCAGAATACGCTTGAAGGGGTCGTCAACGAACAGCTGAAGCAATACGTCGGAACTGATCCCGACGCATCGACGCGCGTGGAAGAGTTGTTCAAGCGGCTCGACGAGACGGTGGCCCTGATAGACATGACGACGGTTGGCAAGCAACCGGCATTGATCCTGGCTACGCTGAGGAATACCGCACAGCTTCAGCGAGTCGTGGCATTCGAGACATTGACGGGACTGATGAGCGGCCGAGGCATGAACGCCGGACCGCAGCAGATACTGGAGAACTGGGCGCAATCCGAATCGCCCGAGCGCATCCATCAATGCATATCGGGCAAGACATTGGCTGCCATGAATGCGGATTTGGTGGAGCTTGGCGCGCCGGAGTCCGGCCTGCGAGAGTACGGCTCCTTCGCCGATCTGAAGGATCACGCCGTGATCAGTGAATTCCGCAAGCTCGTGCAGGCTTCGGCATCCACGCATCCCCTGGCGGGCGGCTTCGTACCGGCGTCGGACACGGAGGGGCTGGTCTACCAGCCGCACGATTTCGGCAAGCCGTATATTCATCTGCTGGGAGGCATCATGCTCGCACAGCTGGATGCCTTGCCGCAGAATGCCTTCGAGGCGCCCGGCGACCTCGTGCTCGCCTATCTGTGCAATCGCATCGTGGGCCACATCGGGAATGCTAACGCCGCGAAAGATTCACAGATCCAATTTCTGGACGCCATGCATCTGGTCAACGAGGAAATCACGACGGCGCTGACGCTTCTGCGGCCTTACCGCCGTGATCAACTGAAGCTGGAATTGCCGACGCTGCATGGCATGCCGCAGGCCATCGAACCCAGGTACGCCATCGCCAATGGCGGAATGAACGCGCTGAGCATGGTGCTGAGCGGCGTGCAGGCCCAGAAAGGCACCACACAGCTGAACGTGCTGATGCAGCGTCGCAGCTATTACGAAGAATCCGCCTATGCGGTTGGAGAGATTGCGCGTTACCAGCAATTCGCGTTCGACGGCCGTGATCTCACGAACGGCGTCGCCGCCTTGAAGGAAAAACTCTCAGGCGACGTGAAGCTGGATCTGTTTGTCGCCGAGTTTCATCACAACGTCACCACGGATGACAATCGCTATACCCCGGAAAATCTTGCCATGCAGGTCGGCAATCTGCTGGACAGCGGCGTGCTGGCGGACTCGTGCACCATCGCCATCGATACGACCATGAACCTCTCCAGCCAGTCTGACATCACCGAATTCCTGGATGCAGTCAAGCAGCAAGTCGGCAGCGGTCGTCTTAACGTGGTGTTGTTCCGTAGCGGCCAGAAGTTCGACATGGGGGGTATGGATCACCTGAATGCCGGCTTGATGGCTACCTACAACGAACCGACGCGGTTTGCCGCGTATAACGCCGGCACCCGGGAGGCGTCGTTCGAGCCATCGGCGACCACGTTGCAAGGCATGATCCACCTGGAGATGCATGCCGGGGATAAGCTGGACGCGTACCGACAAGCCATAGCCAACGCCAACCGGAGTCTTATCGGACCGCTCAATTCGGCCCGATTGCCGCGTGCGCTGATCGGGATGGGCAATGAAAAAACGTTGGCGGGTGACGCCATGCTGCAACTGGCGCCCAGCACCGACCCCAATGCGGTGTTTCTGGATATCCGGTCGCCGATCAGTGCGACATTTTTACCCGCCGACCGTGACAATTGCCTGCGCGAGGTCATGGGAAGGTTCCAGCGGTTGGCGGTGGCCAATGACCTGCCTTGCGGTGATCGTCCCAGTTTCGGCTTTCCTCACTTGAATATTTCCGACATCCTGGGGGTGGAAAACGCCAAGCTGCGCCTGACGCTAGGGCTGGAGCCTGAGAAGGGCCTGGTCGCTGTGCGCGATATCCTGGTTGCGCTGGACCTGGCCGGCCGATTGGCCCGCAATCTGGGCGCGACACCTGCGCAGATGGCCAATCTGTTCCGCGAAGGCGACGAATTCTTTGACGCGTTACTTGCCCAGGTGCGTAGTGACAAGAAGGTCGCAACACCGTTGTTGTCAGTAGACGATGGCCAGCAGTTGCACATCAGCGGACTGACGGCGCATGACGCGTCGGTGCGCAGGCTGGATGAGGCGTTGGCTGGTTGCGGACTGTCGCTGCGTAGCGCACTGTCCGAAGCCACTGTGAGCAGGCTGTTCAAGGTATAGCCGGCGCGCGGGCGCCTGGCCGCCGGCAGCCTAGCCGCCCAGCGCCGCCAGGTTCAACACATGGCTATGCCCGATCCATACGGCGCAGTCGCGGTGGTCGCGCAGTGACTGGCCGGTGTTGGGGTGCAGGAACACGTCCAATGCGCCATGGTTCAGCGTCAGCCACGTGATCACCTGATGCAGCGCGGGCGGCGCGAACGCGATCTGGTAGCTCCATTGCGGATGCGGGCCGACCGGGCGCTCATGGAAGCGGCCCATGTCGACCGTGTCGCCGAAGTGCGCGATGACCTGTTCGCGCAGGGCCCAGGCCGCGTCGCGGCTGTCGGCGTTGAAGTAGACGTGGGCGTGCCAGCTGTCGACGAGTTCGGGGTTCAGGGTCATGGCGTCAGCCTCCGGCGCGTTTGGCGCGGTGGCCCAGTTTGTTGAGTGCGTCCAGGATGCGGTCGCAGTGGTCGCCCTGGACTTCGATGATGCCGTCCTTGACGGTGCCGCCCGAGCCGCAGGTGGTGCGCAATTGCTTGCCCAGCGCGGCGAGCGCGTCGGCGTCCAGCGGCAGGCCTTTCACCACGGTCACGGCCTTGCCGCCGCGGCCCTTGGTTTCCCGCATCACGCGCACGCCGCCGGGGGCCGGGGCAGGGCGCGCTGGCGCCTGGCATTGGCAATCGGCAAGCGAGCGCCGGCAATCCGGGCACATTCGGCCGCCGTCGGTGGAATAGACGAGTCCGCCTTTGGAGCTGTTCTTCATGGTGTTGCGCGGTGTTGCGGGGTCAAGCGGCCATTATGCCGCACCGCCGGTGCGCCGGCCGCGGGGTCGCCCGCCGCGGGGTCGCCCGCCGCGGGATCGCCCGCCGCGGGACCGCCCGCCGCCTACTCCTCAAAGCCGCGCGGGCCCAGGGTTTCGGTCAGGTAGTCGATGAACGACTTGATGCGCGAGGAGATCGCGGTATTGCGATAGTAGACCGCGTTGATCGGCTGGCGCACGTCCAGCGTCTGGCGCGCAAACAGCTGCTGCAAGGCGCCCGACTGGCGGTCGCCGCGGGTCATGAAGTCGGACAGGCAGACGATGCCGGCGCCGTGCAGCGCCAGTTGCCGCAGGGTTTCGCCGCTGTGCGAGCGGATGGCGGGCTGGATGTGCAAGGGTTCGCCGGTGCTGTCGGCCAGCGGCCATTGATTCAGCGCTTCCAGCTGCGAGAAGCCCAGCAGCGTATGGGCCTGCAGGTCGTCGATGCGCTTGGGCGTGCCCTGCGCGGCCAGGTAGGCGGGGCTGGCCAGCACCCGCACGCGGCTGCGGCCGATGGGCACCGCGTGCAGCGACGAATCCTTCAGGCTGCCGATGCGCAGCGCCAGGTCGGTGCGGCGTTCGAGCAGGTCGATGTTGCCTTCGTTGCTGTTCAGTTCCAGTTCGACCTTGGGATAGCGCGCGCGGTAGCCCGGCACCAGCGGCACGATGACGTGCAGCATGAAGGGCGAGGCCGCATCGACCCGCAGGCGGCCGGCCGGCTGGTTGCGGCGCGCGGTCATCAGTTCTTCGGTTTCCTCGACGGCGGCGATGATCTTCCTGGCCTGCTCCAGGTAGGCGCGGCCCTCTTCGGTCAGTTCCAGCCGGCGGGTGGTGCGGCGCATCAGCGTGGTCTGCAGCTTTTCCTCCAGCCGGCTCATGGTGCGGCTGGTGGCGGAAATGGTCTGCTGCAGCGCATCGGCCGCGGCGGTGATCGAGCCGCTGTCCACGATGGCGATAAAGACCTGCATTTCGTCGAGTGTCGTCTTCATATTTGACGTTATATCAAAAGTATTTCGCCAATACAGGGCTTATTCCGCAAGTATCGCGCAGGCACACTGAACCCATTCCAACACTTATCCGGAGTTTTTACATGAGCATTCCGTCTTTTGGCGTGGGGACCTTCCGCCTGCAGGGCCAGGTCGTCATCGATTCGGTGCGCAACGCGCTGGACGTGGGCTACCGCGCCGTCGATACCGCCCAGATCTATGAAAACGAAGCCGAGGTCGGCCAGGCCATCGAGGCCAGCGGCGTGGCCCGTGGCGACCTGTTCCTGACCACCAAGATCTGGGTGCCCCACTATAGCCGCGCGAAACTGGTGCCCAGCCTGAAGGAAAGCCTGGCCAAGCTGCGCACCGACTACGTCGACCTGACCCTGATCCATTGGCCCGCGCCCGGCAACGGCGTGTCCGTGGCCGAATTCATGGCCGCGCTGGCCGATGCCCGCGAACAGGGCCTGACGCGCCAGATCGGCATTTCCAACTTCCCCATCGCCGAAACCCGCGAGGCCATCGCCGCGGTGGGCAAGGACGCCATCGCCACCAACCAGATCGAACTGAGCCCGTACCTGCAAAGCCCCACGCTGGTGAGCTTCCTGCAGGATCAGGGCATTCACATCACCTCGTACATGACCCTGGCCTACGGCAAGGTGCTCAAGGACCCCGTGATCGGCCAGATCGCGCAGCGCCACAACGCCACGCCGGCCCAGGTGGCCCTGGCCTGGGCGTTGCAGCGCGGCTTTGCCGTGATTCCGTCGTCGACCAAGCGCGACAACCTGGCCAGCAACCTGCTGGCCCGCGACCTGCGCCTGACCGAGGACGACATGGCGCAGATCGCCGCGCTGGATCGCAACGGCCGCGAAGTCAGCCCCGACGGCCTGGCCGCCGCGTGGGATTGATCTCCGCCACGATTGAACCGCCGCGTCCGCGGGGCTGGCCCCGGACGCGGCACGCAAGGAGCAACGCATCATGAAGCTATTCATCACAGGCGCCAGCGGTTTCATCGGTGGCGCGGTGGCTGCCTCGATGGCCCGCGCCGGCCATCAGGTCCGCGGCCTGATCCGCAACCCGGACCGTGCGGACGAACTGCGCCGATTCGGCATCGAACCCGTGCTGGGCACGCTGGACGACGCCGCACTGCTCAAGGCCGAAGCGCAGGCCGCCGATGCCGTCATCAACGCGGCCAGCAGCGACCACCGCGGCGCGGTCGAAGCGCTGCTGGACGGGCTGGCCGGCAGCGGCAAGGCGTTCGTCCACACCAGCGGCAGCAGCCTGGTCAGCGACGATGCGCTGGGCGAGCCGGGGGACGCGGTGTTCGACGAAACCACGCCGGTCGAACCGGTGCCCGGCAAGGTGGCGCGCATTGCCATCAACGACCTGATCCTGGGCGCCGCGCCGGGCGTGCGCAGCGTCGTGCTGTGCCACAGCCTGATCTATGGTTCCACCGATGCGCCGCGCGCGCAGAGCGTGCAGATTCCGCCGCTGGTGGCGCAGGCCCGCGAAAGCGGCATCGCGCGCCACGTGGGCCGGGGCCTGAACCGCTGGTCCAACGTGCACATTGCGGACGTGGCCGAGCTGTACCACCTGGCGCTGGCCCAGGCGCCGGCGGGCAGCTTCTATTTTGTCGAAAACGGCGAAACGGCCTTTGTCGACCTGGTGGGCGCCATCGCCCAGGCACTGAAGCTGGGGCCGGCCCAGGCGTGGGACCCCGTCCAGGCGGTGGCGTACTGGGGGCAGGACCTGGGCGCCTATGCCCTGGGGTCCAACAGCCGGGTACGGTCGGGCAAGGCGCGCCGGGAACTGGGTTGGGCGCCGCGCCACGGCGACGTGATCGCCTGGGTGCGCGAAGCCATCGCGTAAGGCGGGGCGCGCCCCATGCCTGGCGGCCCGGCCGTCCACGGGATGGCCCAACGGCCGGCCGCCGTCAGCAAAACGCCAACCGAGTTGCGGTAAGGTAACCGTTCCCCTTCAGTGACACCGCACGGAGCAGAACTTGAAATACCGCAAACTCGGCCGTACCGACCTGGACGTCAGCCTGATCGGCCTGGGCACCATGACCTGGGGCGAGCAGAATACCGAGGCCGAAGCCCACCAGCAGCTGGATTACGCGCTGGAGCGCGGCATCAACCTGGTCGACGTGGCCGAGATGTATCCCGTGCCGCCCAAGCCCGAAACCCAGGGCCTGACCGAAACCTATATCGGCACCTGGCTGGCGCGCAGCAAGCGTCGCCAGGACATCGTGCTGGCCAGCAAGGTGGCCGGCCCGGTGCGCGATCCCAAGCGCCCCGGCCACATCCGCGACGGCAAGACCTTCCTGGATCGCAAGAACCTGACCGAAGCGCTGGACGCCAGCCTGAAGCGCCTGCAGACGGACTACCTGGACCTGTACCAGCTGCATTGGCCCGACCGCACCACCGCCACTTTCGGCCAGCTGTCGTATCCGTGGGTCAAGGACGACCACACCGTGCCGATCGAAGAAACCCTGTCGGTCTTGCAGGATTTCGTGCGCGCCGGCAAGGTGCGCCACGTGGGCGTATCCAACGAAACGCCGTGGGGCGTGTCGCAATTCCTGAAGGCGTCCGACAACCTGGGCCTGCCGCGCATCGCGTCCATTCAAAACGCCTACAGCCTGCTCAACCGCGTGTATGAAATCGGCCTGTCCGAATTCACCCACCACGAAGGCGTGGGCCTGTTGGCCTATTCGCCGCTGGCGATGGGCATGCTGTGCGGCAAGTACCTGGACGGCGCCCGTCCGGCCAATGCGCGCCTGACGCTGTACACGCGCTTCACGCGCTACAGCAACCCGCAGGCCGAGGCCGCCACCCGCGAATACGTCGAACTGGCGCGCCAGCACGGCGTGTCGCCCACTCACCTGGCCCTGGCCTGGGTCAACCAGCGCCCGTTCGTCACCAGCAACCTGATCGGCGCCACCAACCTGGATCAATTGAAGGAAAATATCGACAGCGTCGACGTGGAACTGTCCGCCGACGTGCTCAAGGCCATTGACCAGATCCACGTGCGCCACCCGAATCCGGCGCCCTGATCCCGCCGCGCGGGAACAAGGACACGCATGCGCAATCTCGACTTCAGTTCCTGGCAAGCCGTGCTGTCCACCCTGTTGGGGCTGGCGGTCATCACCCTGATCGGGGTGGGGATTCGCCTGCTGGTCATGCAGACCATCCAGCAGCGCCGCGAGCGCGAGAACCGCCAGATCAACGAGCGCCTGCGCACGTTGATCGCGGCCTACAAGACGCTGGGCGGCTCGTTCACTGGCAACCTGGCGGTGGACCCGACCCATCTGCGCGACCTGCGCCGCGGCGTGCCCGTGGCGCAGGCGGACCTTGATGCCGACCCTGACGGGATCGACGCACCCGGGGCCGACCTCTCGGGCGGTGATTTGCCAGGCGGCGAGCGCCGCAGACGCGTGCGCGACGCGGTCGAGGCCGCGCTGTCCGACATCATCCTGCTGGGCACCGAAGAACAGGTGCGGCTGGCGGCGCGCGCCGCGTCGGACCTGACGGCCGGACGCAGCATCCAGACCGCCGAACTGGTGATTTCGCTGCGCGACTTCATCCGGGGCGTGCTGGATCTGGAACCCGTGCCGGTGGGGCTGGAGATTCCCCGGCAGGGCCCGACCCGGCCCGCAGGCACGCGCGGCAAAAGCGAAGGCAACGCCCGCGGCGAGGCGCGCGGGGGCGGCAAGGGCGGTGGCGCAGGGGCCGGTGGCGGGGCCGCGGCCGGCATGGGCGTGGGGATGGGATTGGGCGCCGGGCGCACGGCCGAGACGTCGCACGAAGCCGTTGATCCCGTCGATCCGCTGGAGCCCCACGGCGCGCGTCAGTAGACGTCCCGCACGTACCGCTTGTCCGTCGCCATCTGCGCCACATAGGCCGCGGCGGCGTCGGCGTCCAGGCCGCCCTGTTCCGCCACCACCTGCCGCAGCGCGGCGTCCACGTCCTTGGCCATGCGGCCGGCATCGCCGCACACGTAGAAGTGCGCGCCCGCATCCAGCCAGGCCCACAGCTGCGCGCCATGTTCGCGCATGCGGTCCTGCACGTAGACCTTAGCGGCCTGGTCGCGAGAAAAAGCCAGGTCCAGCCGGGTGAGCAGGCCCTGGCCCTGCAACGTCTGCAATTCCTCGCGGTAGTAGAAATCGCTGGCCGCATGCTGCTCGCCAAAGAACAGCCAATTGCGGCCCCGGTCGCCGCGTGCCTGGCGCTCTTGCAGAAACGCCCTGAACGGCGCGACGCCGGTGCCCGGGCCCACCATGATCATCGGCGTATCGCTGCCCTGCGGCGGGCGGAAGTGACGCGTGGGTTGCACGAAGACGGGCACATCCACGTTGCCTGCGCGGTCGGCCAGGAATGTGGACGACACCCCCTTGCGGGCGCGTCGGCCGTTGTCGTAGCGCACCGCCGAGACGGTCAGGTGGACTTGTCCGGGGTGCGCCTTGGGGCTGGACGAAATGGAATACAGCCGCGGCTGCAGGCGCTTGAGCACACCCAGCCATTCGTGGGCGGACAGCGCTGCCGGGTAGGCGTGCAACACGTCGGCCAGCTGCTTGCCCCATAGCCAGTGTTGCAGGTCCGCGCGATGCGCCGCGTCCAGCAACTGCCGCAGGCCCGCGTCGCGGGTGCGCTCGGCGATCAACGCCAGCGCGGCGGGCGCGGGCCGCGCAATCTCGTAATGCTGGGCCCAGGCCTGGGCCAGCGGCATGTCGCCAACGCCCGGCACCGTCACCACGGTGTCGGGCGGCAGGCGGGTCTGCGCCAGCAGTTCCAGTACCAGTTCAGGGCAGTTCTCGGGCCATACGCCCAGCGCGTCGCCGGCCTCGTAGGCCAGGCCGGTCGCGCCGATATCCAGCGCGAAGGCGCGCGTGTCCTTGGCGCCGCCGGGCGTGTTCAGGCGCAGGTTTCGGACCAGGCGAGCCAGGGCGGGTCGGGTTTTGGAGGGGGCCGACGATGACGGCTCGGCGTTGCCAGGCGCCGCGGCAGAGGGCCAGTCATCCTCGGCCGCCAACGCGTCGGCCATGGCGTCGGGCGGCGCGGGATGCGCAGGCTGGCTGCCCTCTGCCGTGCGTATGGCGGCCACCACGTCCGCCAGCCAGGCATCGGCCGGCGCCTGGAAATCCGTATCGCAATCGACCCGCGCCAGCAGTGGCTGCGCGCCCAGCGCTTGCAGCCGTGCATCCAGGTTGCGGCCGTGGCCGCAGAACGCGGCATAGTTGCTGTCGCCCAGTGCCAGCACCGCGTAGCGCACCGATGCCAGCGACGGCGCATCGGCGCTTGAGAGCGCGCGCCACAGGTCCTGCCCGTTGTCGGGCGCGTCGCCATCGCCGAAGGTGCTGCTGATCAGCAGCAGGTAGGGGTTGCGCGTCAGCGCCTCTACCGTCACATCGGCCATGCAGGCCGTGCGCAACTGAAAGCCGGCTTCGGCCAAGGCATTGGCATGGCTTTCCACCAGCGCTTCGGCGTTGCCGGTCTGCGAGGCCCATAGCAGCGTTACGCGGGGGCGGGGGCCGACGATGTGGACGGCACCGACGGCCAACGCCTCGGTGTCGGCCAAGGCCGCGTCGGCCGCATCGCTCCGCGCGACGGCCTTGGGCTTGGCAGCCGCCACCCGGCACAGCGCCACCGCACAGCATTTCAGTTCGGGCTGCTGCGACAACGGATCGATGGCGTCGTGAGTGACCGCGTTGATGCACAGGTCGTCGCCGTACACGTCGTTCCAGTGCATGGGGGCAAAGCACTGCCCTGGCTGCACCCGGTCGGTGATCGTGGCCGGCAGCACCGCGCGGCCACGGCGCGAACGCACCTCGACGCTGTCGCCCGCGTCGATGCCCAGCGCCTGGGCGTCGTCGGGGTGAATCTCGATGAACGGCCCGGGATTGAGCTTGTTCAGCATCGGCACCTTGCCCGTCTTGGTCAGCGTGTGCCACTGGTGCTGCACGCGCCCGGTGTTCAGCATCAAGGGATAATCGGCATCGGGCAGCTCGGCCGGGTCGACGTGCGGTCGCGCGAAGAACTGCGCCCGGCCGTTGGCGGTGGCGAACGCCAGGCGCGGGCGCGCGCCGTCCGCGTCCTCACGCAGCGTCTGGCTGACGCCATCGTTCAGGTAGCGGATCGGATTGCGCACGGGGCCGTCCGGTCGTGCACAGGGCCATTGCAGCGGGGTGTCGCGCAGCCGCGCATGGCTGGCGCCGCGCAGGTCGTAGCCGGTGGCGGGGTTGAAGAAGCCGGTGATTTCCTCGAACACTTCGGCCGCGCTGGCATAGGTGAAGGCGTGGCCGTAGCCCATCTCGCAGGCGATGTCGGCAATGAGGCGCCAGTCAGGCAGGGCATCGCCCGGGGGCGGCACCGCTTGCGGCATCAGCGTCAGGGTGCGCTCGGAATTGATCATCACGCCGTCGGCCTCGGCCCACAGCGCACCGGGCAGCAGGACGTCGGCGTAGCGGTTGGTCTCGGTATCCAGGTAGGCATCCTGCGTGATCACCAGTTCGGCCGCGCGCAGGCCCGCCACCACGGTCTGGCGGTTGGCGACGCTGGCGACCGGGTTGGTGCAGATGATCCAGCAGGCCTTGATCTCGCCCTGCGCCATGCGCTGGAACAGATCGATGGTGCCCTTGCCCAGGCGCGTGTGCAACGTGCCGGCCGGCACGCCCCAGCGCTGTTCGACAAAGGCGCGGTCGTCGGCGGACAGCACGGTGCGCTGGCCCGGCAGGCCCGGCCCCATGTAGCCCATTTCGCGGCCGCCCATGGCGTTGGGCTGGCCGGTCAACGAAAACGGGCCACTGCCCGGCCGGCAGATCGCGCCGGTGGCCAGGTGCAGGTTGCACAGCGCGTTGGTGTTCCAGGTGCCGTGGGTGCTCTGGTTCAGGCCCATGGTCCAGCAGCTCATCCATTCCCGCGCCGCGCCGATCCATTCGGCCGCCTGGCGCAGTTGCGCCGCCGGCAGGCCGGTGATGGCCTCGACCCGCTCGGGGGCATAGTCCGTCAGGAAGGCGGGCATGGCATCCCAGCCGTCGGTATGCGCGGCGATGAAGGCCGTATCGGTCTTGCCTGCCTGGTGCAGCAGGTGCAGCAGGCCATTGAGCAGCGCCAGGTCGGTGCCGGGGCGGATAGCCAGGTGCAGCCCGGCCTTCTCGGCCGTGGCGGTGCGGCGCGGATCCACCACGATCAGGCGCGCGCCGGCCTTCACGCGGTCCATCATGCGCAGGTACAGGATCGGATGGCAGTCGGCCATGTTGGCGCCGATGACCAGGAACAGGTCGGCGCGGTCGATGTCCTGATACGCGCCCGGCGGCCCGTCCGCACCCAATGACAGCTTGTAGCCGCTGCCGGCGCTGGCCATGCACAGGCGCGAATTCGATTCGATATTGTTGGTGCCGATGAACCCCTTGGCCAGCTTGTTGGCCAGGTACTGCGCTTCGATCGACATCTGCCCCGACACATACAGCGACACCGCGTCCGGGCCGTGGGTATCGATCAGGGCGCGCAGCCGCCGGGCGGTGCCCTGCACGGTCTCGCGCAGGGGGCGCGGCACCGGGGCCTGGTCGCGTTGCCATCGCGCATAGGCGTGTTCCAGCCGCCCCGACTGGCGCAACGCCACGTGGGCCGACGCGCCTTTGGTGCACAGGCGGCCGGCATTGCCGGGATGCTCGCGGTGGCCGGTGATCTTCACCACCTGTTCGCCCTCGACGTGCAGGGTCATGCCGCAGCCCACGCCGCAATAGGGGCAGACGGTATCCACGGTGCGCGGGTTGCCGCTCATGCTCGCTTCCAAAAAAAAGCGCCCTGCCGGTGCGGCCGCGGGGCCGGACGGGCAGGGCGCCATTGCCCTGTTGCCCGGCGTCGCCGGGTCGATATGGCATTCGATGCAAGTTCCATGCCAGTGGGGTTTCGCCTGGAGGCCCGGACGCGGCGCGCGCAGGGCGGTGCGCGACTGCACCGCGATGGTGCGGCAACGCACTCTTTTGGGGGCGTGCGCAGCGGCGGGTGCAGCAGCGTACGCAGCGGCGCAGCGGGACCCAGGCGGGCGCCATGCCGATGGCACGCTTATTGCTTTGAAACCCATACCGGGCCCGAGTCCGGCCAGACAACGCATGCAGTGCAGGCAACGGCGCCCGGACCCTCCAGTCCTGGGCGCCGTTTGTCTTTTCGAAACCCCAACGGCAGCCGACACACCATGAGCACAGCGACTTCTCCGAATTCCATGCAGACCCTGATCGTGATCGGCAACGGCATGGTCGGCCACCATTGCGTCGAGCAACTGGTGGAACGCGGCGCGCTCGCACGCTGGCGCATCGTGGTGTTCGGCGAAGAGACTCGCCGCGCCTACGACCGCGTGCACCTGTCGGAATACATGGACGGACGCGATGCCGAATCCATGGCATTGGGCGAGGCTGCCTTCTATGAACAGCCGGGCCTGACGCTGCGCCTGGGCACGCCGGTGCTGCGCATCGACCGCCAGCAGCGCCAGGTGGTCACGGCAGATGGCAGCCTTCACTACGACAAGCTGGTGCTGGCCACGGGCTCGTACCCGTTCGTGCCGCCGATCGCGGGCGCCGAGGGCGCCTCAAAGCTGGTCTACCGCACGCTGGACGACCTGGACCGCATCCGCGAGGCGGCCGATGGCGCGCGCCGTGGCGTGGTGGTGGGCGGCGGGCTGCTGGGGCTGGAAGCGGCCAACGCGTTGAAGTCGCTGGGGCTGGAGGCGCACGTCGTGGAATTCGCGTCGCGCCTGATGCCGGTGCAGTTGGATGAAGCCGGTGGCGCGGCGCTCAAGGCGCGCATCGAGTCGCTGGGCGTGGGCGTGCACCTGTCGCGCGCCACCCAGGAAATCAAGGGCGGCACGCAGTACCGCTATCGCATGCGCTTTGCCGAAGGCGCGCCGCTGGAAACCGACCTGATCGTGTTCTCGGCCGGCATCCGGCCGCAGGATGCGTTGGCGCGCCACGCAGGCCTGGCGGTGGCCGAACGCGGCGGCATCGCGGTGGATGGACAATGCCGCAGCAGCGATTCGAACATCTACGCCATCGGCGAATGCGCGGCCGTGAACGGCGCCATCTTCGGCCTGGTGGCGCCCGGCTACCAGATGGCGCGCACCGCGGCTGCGGACCTGTGCGGCGACAATGCCGCGGCCTTCCAGGGCGCCGACATGTCCACCAAGCTCAAGCTGCTGGGCGTGGACGTGGGCTCGATCGGCGACGCGCACGGCGTGACGCCGGGCGCGCGCAGCTACCGCTATATCGACGAGGCCGGCGCGTCGTACCGCCGCCTGGTGGTGTCCGAAGACGGCAAGCGCGTGCTGGGCGCCGTGCTGGTGGGCGACAACCGCTACTACGACACGCTGCTGCAATACGCGCAGAACGGCATCGCCCCGCCCAAGGACCCGGCCAGCCTGATCCTGCCCGTGGGCCAGAGCGCACCGGCACTGGGCGTGGATGCGCTGCCCCTGGCCGCCACCGTCTGTTCGTGCCACAACGTCAGCAAGGGCGCGATCTGCGACGCGCTGGACGCCGGCTGTTCGGACCTGGGCGGCGTCAAGGCCTGCACCAAGGCGGCCACCGGCTGCGGCGGCTGCTCGGCCCTGCTCAAGCAAGTGGTGGAACACGAGCTGGCGCGTCGCGGCGTGGCGGTGGACAAGAGCCTCTGCGAACACTTCGCCCATACCCGCCAGGAGCTGTACGCCATTGTGCGGGTGCAGGGTATCGAATCGTTCGAGGAACTGCTGGCGCGCCACGGCCGCGGCCACGTCGGCTGCGACCTGTGCAAGCCGACGGTGGCGTCGATCCTGGCCTCGTGCTGGAATCGGCCGATCCAGGACCCGCACCTGGTGCCGCTGCAGGACACCAACGATACCTTCATGGCCAACATGCAGAAGAACGGCACCTATTCGGTGGTGCCGCGCATCCCGGGCGGCGAGGTCACGCCCGACGGCCTGATCGCCATCGGCGCCGTGGCCAAGAAGTACCAGCTGTACACCAAGATCACCGGCGGACAGCGCATCGACCTGTTCGGCGCGCAACTGCACGAGCTGCCCGACATCTGGGCCGAGCTGATCGCCGCCGGCTTCGAAACCGGCCACGCCTACGGCAAGTCCACCCGCACCGTGAAGTCGTGCGTGGGCAGCACCTGGTGCCGCTACGGCGTGCAGGACAGCGTGGCCATGGCGCTGCGCATCGAAGACCGCTACAAGGGCCTGCGCGCGCCGCACAAGCTCAAGTTCGCGGTGTCTGGCTGCACCCGCGAATGCGCCGAGGCGCAAAGCAAGGACATCGGCGTCATCGCCACCGAAAACGGCTGGAACCTGTACGTGTGCGGCAACGGCGGCATGCGCCCGCGCCACGCCGAACTGTTCGCGCAGGACCTGGACGACGCCACCCTGATCCGCTATATCGACCGCCTGCTGATGTTCTACATCCGCACCGCCGACAAGTTGCAGCGCACCTCGGTGTGGCGCGAGTCGCTCGAAGGCGGGCTGGACTACCTGAAAGCGGTCGTCATCGACGACAGCCTGAACCTGGGCGCCGAACTCGAAGCGCAGATGCAGGCCGTGGTGGACCGCTACGAATGCGAATGGGCCAACGCCCTGTCCGACCCGGAAAAGCTCAAGCGCTTTCGCACCTTCGTCAATCGCGCGGGGGGCGATCCCGATATCCGCTTCGTGCAGGAGCGCGGCCAGCCGCGCCCCGCGCCCATGGCGCCGGACGCCGCCGAGCGTCCACGTGTCATTCCCATCAACGAGGAGATCGCCTGATGCCCCCGCAAACCGCTGTCCGCGCGGCTGTGCCGCCCATTGACACGTCCGCTGCGCCGACCCTTGACGACGCCGCATGGAAGCCAGCCTGCACGCGCCGCGACCTGGTCGCCCATTCCGGCGTCGTGGCGCTGGTCGATGGCTGCCAGGTGGCCGTGTTCTACCTGCCAGACGCCGATGGCCCGACGCTGTACGCCATCGACAACCGCGACCCGAAATCCGGCGCCAACGTGATCGGCCGCGGCATCGTGGGCCACCTGGGCGGCGAACTGGTGGTGGCCTCGCCGCTGTACAAGCAGCACTTTCGCCTGCGCGATGGGGGCTGCGTGGAATACCCCGACCAGTCGCTGCGCGCCTGGCCCGCGCGCTTCAACGGCGACGCGGTGGAAATTGCGCCGCCCGCGGCGGCGTGAAACGATGAGTTCCTACACCATGCCGCCCACGCTGCGCTTTCTGCTTGCCGCCCGCCGCAGCGAACTGCACGGGCTGGAAACGCTGGCCAGCACCTGTGAGCTGGCCACGCGCGTCAGCAAGCTGGCCCACGTGCTGCAAAAGGAACGCGGCTGCTCCAACCTGTATCTGTGCGGGGGCCAGGATGCGCTGCGCCAGACGCTGTCCGGATTGAGCTCGGACGCCTCTGCCGTCGAAGAAGAGGTGCGCCGCTTTCTCGACCGGCTCGAACCGGACGTCACCCACAGCGCCGGCAAGGCGCGGCTGCTGAATTGCGTGGCCTATGCGCTGTACCGCCTGGACGAACTGCCGCGCCTGCGCGGCCGCATCCGTGACCGGCGGGTGGTGGCCGAGGAGGCCGGCGCGGCCTTCACGAAATTGATCGCCAGCCTGTTCGCGCTGGTGTTCGAGGCCGCCGATTCGTCGCTGGACGCGGGCGTGACGCAGCTGCTGGTGGCGCTGTTGAACTTCATGCAGGGCAAGGAACTGTGCGGCCAGGAAAGGGCGCACGGCGTCATGGGCTACACCGCGGGCTTTTTCACCGAACCGCAAAAGGCCCGCCTGCTGGAACTGGCCGACCTGCAAAAGCGCTGCTTCGACGGCTTTGCGCAATGCGCCGCGCCCGACGCCCTGGCGGCCTGGGAACAACTGGCGCCCGGCGCTGGCCAGGTGCAGCGCCTGCGCGACATGGCGCTGCGCACGTCGGACGCCGCGCGCGTGGACGCGGGTCTGGCCGAGGTGTGGTTCGGCGTCTGCACCGAACGCATCGACGCCATGCGCGCGGTGGAAAGCCTGCTGGCCGAAGCGCTGACGCTACAGTGCCACCGCCGCATCGTGGAAACCCGCGCTGAACTCGACAACCATCGCCTGCTGCTGAACCGCTTCGCTGACCAGGCCCGCGACGACGCCCCCGCCATGCTGTTCAAGCTGCAAGGCCGCATCCTGGACGCGCCGCCCGAAGACGGCGTGGGCGAGGAAATGGAACGGTCCATCCTGGACCTGATGCGCGAACAGGCACTGCGCCTGCGGCAATCGGACGACGCGTTGGCGCTGGCGCGCGGCGCGCTGGAAGAACGCAAGCGGGTGGAACGCGCCAAGTGGCTGCTGGTCAGCCGCTATGGCGTCAGCGAGCAGGCCGCGCACGACCGCTTGCAGCGCGCCGCGATGGACCAGCGGCGGTCGCTGGACGAGATCGCGCGGCAGGTGCTGGCCGAGCTGGAGGCGGCGTCTTGAACGGGGGAATCATCAGCCGCCGTATCGGCGCACGTCGGCGCCATTCCCTCCCGAGGCATCAGCGCGCCGGCACCTCCCACAACGCGTCCGGCAGGAAGCCTTCCTGTTCGCCCTTCTTGGCATAGCCCAGCGGATTGGCGATGACGCGGCAGCCGTCCTTCACGTAGTCCAGCGCGCAGTGCAGGTGGCCGTGCATCCACACGTCGGCCAGCGGCAAGAGCGCATCCAGTGCATTGCAGAATCCCGCCGTGCCGGGCGTGACGCCATAGCGCGGGTCGGCGCTGGCCAGGGACGGCGCGAAGTGGGTGATGGCCAGCGTCGGGCCATCGAACGGCGTGCGCAGCGCGTCTTCCAGCCAGGCCTGACAGGCCAGGCCCTGTTCGCGCATCTGCTCGGCCATGAAGGGCGCGCCGTGGCGCCGCATCTGCGCCTTTTCCAGGTAGAAGTCCGCCGCGCGAAATGCCTTGCCGCGCTTGTTCAGCGCCTGCGTCAGCGTGTCGCCGGGCGCGGCCAGCGCGTCGAAGTCGGTCCAGAGCGTGGTGCCTACCAGCCGCACGCCGTCGATGACCCGGGTCTCGCGTTCCAGCCACTGGATGTCCAGCACGTGGCACAGCGCCTGCAGACGGTCATGCGTCTCGTCGAAATCCAGGTTGTCGTATTCGTGGTTGCCCGGCACATAGACCACCGGTGTCGGCCAGCCGTTGCGCGGCGAATAGGTGCCCAGGCCGAAGTCATCGGTGGTCAGCCTGGACCGCTGCTGGTACGAACCGATGTCGCCCGCCAGCACCAGCAGGTCGGCCCCCGGGGTGGGGGACGCAACGAACGTGGGGTTGTTCTCCAGGTGCAGGTCGGACAGCAATTGAATTTTCATGGGCCGGGGGCTTGTTTTGGTTGCGACACGCAAGTATATTGGTTGCGACCCGCAACTTCAGGACGCGCCATCATGGATGTTATCGACTTTCCCGCCCGATCCCGTGACCAGACCATCCGCGACCTGCGGGAATTCTCCCGCAAGCTGGTGCGCGAGCTGGGCTTCATGCGCGCCTCGCTGGCCGACAGCGACCTGGCGCCGTCCGCCGTGCACGCCATCATCGAGATCGGCCTGCAACCCGGCATCCAGGCGCGCGACCTGGCGTTGATCCTGCGGCTGGACAAATCCAATACCAGCCGCCAGGTGGCCAAGCTGGAAGCGGCCGGCCTGGTCAGCCGCGAAACCGACAGCGGCGACGCCCGCGCCTCGCGCCTGTCGCTGACCCCGGCCGGGGTCGAACTGCGCAAGCGCATCGACCAGTTCGCCACCGACCAGGTGTCCAAGGCGCTGCGCCAACTGGCGCCGCACGACCAGGAAGCGCTGATCCGCTACCTGTCGTTGTATGCCGACGCGCTGGCCCGCGAGAACCCCAACACCCGCGCCGCCCAGGCCGCCGAGGCCATCGACGCGCAGATCCAGGAAGGCTACGCGCCCGGCTGCATCGGCGACGTGGCCAGCCTGCATGCCCGCTACTACGCGCAAGCCGCCGGCTTCGGCGTGGTGTTCGAACGCCTGGTGGCCACGGGGCTGGCCGCCTTTGCCGAAGCGCTGCCCGCGCCCGGCAAGAACCTGTGGCGCTACACCGACGGCACGCGCACGCTGGCCTCGATCGCCATCGACAGCGACCCGGCCGCGCGCACCGCGCACCTGCGCTGGTTCATCGTCGACGAATCGCTGCGCGGCGTGGGCGTGGGGCGCGCGTTGCTGGCGCGCGCGCTGCGTTTTGCCGACACGCTCGATGTTGACGAAACGTATCTGTGGACCTTCAAGGGGCTGGACGCCGCGCGGCACCTGTACGAGTCCGCCGGCTTCGTGCTGACCGACGAAGCCGAGGGCACGCAGTGGGGCGGCGTGGTGGTCGAGCAGCGCTTCAGCCGACCCGCGCGCTGACGCATCTGGACACACTAAAGGGCCGCGCAAACCCGCCGCGGCCCGCTTGAACACGCAACCTTTCACGGCGCTGTCACTTCCCGTTCCTAGACTCGCTGGGGTCTTGCCGGTACTGCCCGGCAAGGTCGGTCTCTCCCTTTCTGAAGAACCTCCCCATGCCCTCCAAGCGTCTTGCAAGAAGCCTTGCCGCGGTCCTGCTCGCGGCCGTCACGCTCACCGCCTGTGGCGGTGACGATTCCTCCGATGAAGATCCCGCGCAGCCCACGCCGCCGGTGACCGAACAGCCCAAGCCCGCGCCCCAGCTGCGCTGCGCACCGTAAGCGGCGGTTGCGCCGTCCTCAACGATCCCGAGTACACCTGATGACTACCCGCCGCAATTTCCTGCAGACCGCCACGGGCGCGGGCTTCGCCGCCGCCGCCCTGGCCGCCTTTCCGCCCAGCATCCGCCGCGCGCTCGCCATTCCCGCCAATAACGCCACCGGCACCATCAAGGACGTCGAGCATGTGATCATCCTGATGCAGGAGAATCGCTCGTTCGACCATTACTTCGGCACGCTCAAGGGCGTGCGCGGCTTTGGCGACCGCATCACCATTCCGCTGGCCAACGGCCGCAAGGTCTGGCAGCAGCAGCGCAGCAACGGCGCCGTGCTGACGCCTTTCCACCTGGACGGCAGCGCCAACAACGCGCAACGCGCCAACGGCACGCCGCATAGCTGGAATGACAGCCAGAACGCCTGGGACCACGGCCGCATGGCCAAGTGGCCCACGTCCAAAACCGACATTTCGATGGGCTACTTCAAAGAGCGTGAGATTCCGTTCCAGTTCGCGCTGGCCAACGCCTTCACGCTGTGCGACGCCTACCACTGCGCGATGCACACCGGCACCGACGCCAACCGCTCGTTCCACCTGACCGGCACCAATGGCGCCACGGCCACCAACACCGCCTTCGTCAACAACGAATGGGACTGGATCGACGGCCTGCCAGCCGGCGTCAACAAGGGCTACACCTGGAAGACCTACGCCGAGCGTCTGGAAGCGGCCGGCGTCAGCTGGATCTCGTACCAGAACATGCCCGACGAATGGGGCGACAACATGCTGGGCGCATTTCGCCAGTTCCGCCAGGCCAACATCGCCTCGGGCTTTCCGGTGTCCAGCGGCGGCTCGCCCGGTTCGCCGTACGCCAACACCGGCCAGGCGCTGCCGTACAAGGCCTACGATCCGGCCACCGACAACGCCGCCAACCCGCTCTACAAGGGCATCGCCAACACGCTGCCGGGCACGGCGCCCGAGCAGTACCTGGATGCCTTCAAGCGCGACATCCGCGAAGGCAAGCTGCCGCAGGTCTGCTGGATGAACGCGCCGTCGATCTATTGCGAACACCCCGACCCGTCCAGCCCCGTGCAGGGCGCCTGGTTCCTGCAAGAGGTGCTGGACGCGCTGACCGCCGTGCCCGAGGTCTGGAGCAAGACGGTGCTGCTGATCAACTTCGACGAGAACGACGGCTACTTCGACCACGTGCCATCGCCATCAGCGCCGGCGCCGGCAGGCGGCGGCGCCTTCGCGGGCAAGACGACGCTGCCCGCGGCCGACATGGCGTTCGAATACTTCAACCACCCCGCACCCACCGGCAGCACCAGCCAACCCGCCCCGGACGGCCGCGTGTACGGCCCCGGCCCGCGCGTGCCGATGTACGTGATTTCGCCCTGGAGCCGCGGCGGCTGGGTCAATTCGCAGGTGTTCGACCACACCTCGGTGCTGCGTTTCCTGGAAGCGCGCTTCGGTGTGGCCGAGCCCAACATCAGCCCGTTCCGCCGCGCCATCTGCGGCGACCTGACCAGCGCCTTCAACTTCAAGACGCCCAACACGGAATCGCTGCCGACCCTGGCCGGGCGCGCCACCCGCAGCGCGGCGGACCAGCTGCGTACCGCGCAGGAAGCGCTACCGCAGATGCCGTTGCCCACCGACATGCAGCTGCCGATCCAGGCCAGCGGCACGCGGCCCTCGCGCGCCTTGCCGTACGAGCTGCACACCAGCGCCCGCTGCGACGCGGCCGGCACGGTGCAGCTGGTGTTCGCCAACACCGGTACGCAGGGCGCGGTGTTCCACGTTTACGACCGCTACCACCTGGATCGCCTGCCGCGCCGTTATGCGGTCGAGCCGGGCAAGACCCTGGATGACACCTGGAACGCGCTGGCCGACAACCTGGGCATGTACGACCTGTGGGTGCTGGGTCCCAATGGCTACCTGCGCCATTTCAAGGGTGACACCAACCGCATCACGGACAGCGGCTCGCTGCCCGAGATCCGCGTCTGCTACGACATTGCCAATGGCGAGGTCTACACCGAACTGCTGAACACCGGTGGCAAGGCCTGCACCTTCACCATTACGCCGGTGGCGTACCGGCAGGACGGCCCCTGGCCGCAGTCGGTGCAGGGCGGCGGCAAGGCGTCGATGAACTGGGCGCTGGCCGCCAGCGGGCAGTGGTACGACTTTGCCGTCACGTGTTCCAGCGATCCGGCGTTCTATCGCCGTTTCGCCGGCCGCGTGGAAACCGGCGCGCACACGGTCAGCGATCCGGCCATGGGCGTGGTGACGGCGTGACTCAAACGCGAAAGTCCGCCGCCATGTCTTCGTCGGTACGCATGGGCAGCCTGCCCGCGCGGCACGCGTCCAGGAAGTGGCGGTAGTCTTTCTCGTTCTGCCGCGCATAGGTCTGGGCGTAGGCGACCAGCGCTTCGGGAAACTGGGTCGAGCGGCCCATGTAGGCCGCCAATTCCACCGAGTGGCCGCTGGCCTTGGCATGCGCCCGGGCCAGCGCGCGGGCGCACATGCGGGCATAGCCGGTCAGGATCTTCTGGTTGAAGCTCTCGACATCGGCCGACACCTTCATGTCGCGCAGTTGTCGAAAGTAGTATTGGCGTGCGCGGGGCCCCGTCGACCAGCCCAGGAATATGTCGCTGGCAGCCTGCAGCAGGCGCTGGCCGGCCACGACGCGAAACCCGTCGTGCGGCGGCGCCTTGTTGCGGGTATAGCGCGCAATGACCGACTGGCGGGCTTCCTTGGCCTGCAGGAACAGCGGATTGCCCCAGCTGTCCACCATCAGCATCACCAGGCAGACCGTGCCGACGCTGCCCACGCCCACGACCTTGAACACCACGTCCTGCACGGTGAAGTGCGCCAGCAGCGCGCGCCGGTCGGGCGCCAGGCTGTCCAGGTAGCCGGCATAGCACTTGCCCATCTTCTTTTTCCAGGCGGCGGTGTCGGGCCAGTGCTCGCCGGGACCCAGCAGCGTGGCCGGGCCGGTGGGGTGGAACAGGGCGGGCGGCGCATCGCGGATGCGCCAGCGGCCTTCGTCCTGCCAGGCCATCTTGCGCAGCATGCTCTCGTTGGTACGGCCGGCGGCCTTCTCCATGGCGCGCTGGATCAGGCGTCGGCCTTCCGGCGTTTCGGCATCCTGCAGCATGCGTTCGAAGGTCAGGCCTTCATACCAGACGTCCAGCGTGCTGTTCTGCGCATACTCGGTCATGCGGCGCTGGTACTCGGCCGCGGCCGCCATGACGATGCCCGCCGTGTCGCCGCGGCCATATCCCATGTGCTGCGCCGCCACCGCCAGGCTGGCGGTCAGGCGCTTCACATCCCATTCCCAGGGGCCCGTGGCGGTTTCGTCGAAGTCGTTCAGGTCGAACAGCAACTGCCGCTCGGGCGTGGCGAAACCGCCGAAATTGAGCAGGTGCGCGTCGCCGCAGATGGGGATGGAGATACCGGTGTGGGGCGTGCCGGCCAGGTCGTGCGCCTGCAGGATGGCAGCGCCGCGAAAGAAGGTGAAGGGGGATGCGGCCATGCGGCCGTAGCGCAGCGGAATCAGCGCCTTGACGCGTCCAGCGCTGTTGATGCGCAGCAGCTTGATCGGATCGCGGTCGACGTTGCCGACCGCCGCATGGGAAGAACGCCTGGCGTGTTCTCGGGCCTTCTGGCCGTTGGACTTGCGCGCCTGGATGCTGTCTGTCTCGAGCATGGGGAAGCTCCCGGGTCATACACAGATGTCGACGGCTGGCAGGGCCTGCGGGCACGCAAGGCAGGTCGCCCTGGACGTCGGCAGGCCCTGATCGGGCAAGTGTACGGGGCGGGCGGCGGCTTGGCTATGGCCCCCGTCACGGCGGGGCGCGAGGGGCGGCTGCGCGGCCGCGTCAGATCACGGTGATGCGCAGCTCGGCCAGCAGGGTGGCTGCCTGGGTCTTGGAAATGGCGGCGCCGGCCAGCCGGGCGGCCGCCGACAGGTCGATGCCGCCCAGGTCGGCCTCGCGCAGGTCGGCGCCTTCGAAGCGCGCGTTCTTCAGCGTGGCGTTGCGCAGGCTGCCGCCGTGGAACACCGTATCGCGAAAGTCGCAGCCGGTCAGGTCGGCATCGGAAAAATCCAGCTGGTGCAGGTCGGTCTTGCGAAACGAAATGCCGCGCACCAGCGCGCCGACCAGCAGGCATTCTTCAAGCGTCCAGCCCAGGCAGGCGATGCCGTCGAAGTCGGACCCCGTCAGCTTGCAGCCGCGAAAGCGGGCCGTGGCCAGGCGCGCGCGGCGCCAGTTGGAGTTGTTCAGGTCGCAGCCGGAGAACACCGCATCGCTGGCATCGGCCGAGGCGAACACGGCATGGCCGCCGCGGCAGCGCAGCCATTCGGTATCGGCCAGCGTGGCGCCCTGGAATGAGGCGTCGGCGATGGCGCAGGCGGTGAAGCGCGCGCCGCGCAGGTCCAATCGGGAAAAGTCGGCGTCCTGGAAATCGCAGTCTTCGAAGACCAGGGGGCGCTCTTGTGCCTGTTCGATCAGCGCCTGCATTGCCTTGCGGTCCAGCGCCAGGCCCGTTATCGGGGGCTGCGTCATGCCATCTTCTCTTGGGGGTTGCGACAGGCGCTATTGGAACATGCCGCTTTCGGCACAGAACGTCACCAGTTCCTGGTCGGTCTGCACGTTCAGCTTGCGCATGGCCGATATCTTCTGGCCGCTGACGGTCTTGACGCTGCGCTTCAGGGTGTCGGCGACCTGCATCATGGATTCGCCGCGCACGAAGTGCCGCAGTACCTCGAATTCCTTGGGCGTGAGGCTGTTGATGCGTTCGCCCAGGAAGCGGGTGCGCGCCGCCGCGCTGCCGTCGCGCTGGAAGTCCGGTGGATAGTAGCGGCGGCCGGCTTGCAGGGTGTGCAGCGCGGTGACGATTTCGGCCAGGTCGTCGCGCTTGAGCACCACCGCCGCGACCCCGGCGTCGTACAGCGCCGAGATGATCATGGGGTTGGACACCATGGTCAGCACCACGATGCGCGTGGTCGGGTAGTGGCGGATCAGGTACTTGACCAGGCGGATGCCGTCGCCGTAGGTCTCGTCGCCGGGCATCGAATAATCGGTGATGACGACCTGCGGCAGATCCCGGGCCAGGTGTTCGACCAACGCCGTCGGGCTGGACAGCATGGCCACGACATCGAAGCTCAGGTCCTTGCCCAGCAGGTCGCTCATGCCCATCAGCACCAGCGGATGGTCATCGGCGAGGACGATGCGGAGTCTTTGCATGCGGGACGCGGTCAGGTGGGGGGCAGAGGGGCAGGCGGGATCGAGCGGCGCGCTCAGCCGATCTGCTCGGCCTGCAGGCGGCCCAGGATGAAGCCATCGACCGCATTGCTGCGACCGCGCCACAGCGTGGGCTGGCCGGCAATCGGCGTGCCATCGGCGGTGAAGAACAGGGCGTCGGCCAGGTGGATGTAATTGGGCAGCGGTTCGGCCGGTTGCGGCAGGCGGAACACGTCGCCCAGCTCGGCCAGCGAATTGCGCACCGTCAGTCGGCCTGCCGATTCCATGTCCGTCAGCGAATCCGCGAAGCTCTCGGCGAAGCGGTCGAAGTATTCGGCGCCCGACACGATCGAGCCGGACACCAGCATGCCGCCCATCTGCAACGTGACGCCGATGCTCTTGAGCTGGCCGCCGTTGTTCACCAGGTTCACCAGGAATTGCAGGAACACGTCGGCCTGCGGATTGGCGGCGACGGGGGAAACGGGCGTATCGGGGGTCGGGTCGAGACTCATGGCAAGAGCGCTCCGGTGAATGCGAGGGAGTCACAAGATACTCGAACGGCGCCGAATGCGCATCAGGCGCAATCGGCGGATAAGGCGCCGGATCGGGCAGCAGTCCGGCCAATCGAGGGCGGCGGCGCAGGAGTAACTTTCGGAGAATCGAGACTTTGACCGATCCGGCCAGACCATGACCATTGTGAACTCGTCGACCGCCGCCACTGCCGCGGACGCCCGCAAGACCAGCGCCACCAACGGGGCGGAAGGCGGCGCCTTCCGCACGGCGTTCGCCGACGCGCAGCAACGCAACGCCTCGGCCCTGGCCGGCGGCGTGAAGGGCGCGGCCCCGGTAGCCGCTTCCGCGGCCGAGCAGGAATTCATGGACTACGCGTCCATGTCGCTGCAGGACAAGATGTTCTATGCCGCCCTGGCGTCGCTGGGCATTTCCAAGAAAGACTACGACGCGATGTCGGCCGCCGACAAGCTGAAGGTCGCCGAGAAGGTCGCGCTGATGATGCAGCAGCTGTCCAAGGCCGACCAGGCCAAGCTGGCCAGCTGACCTCCTGACGGGGCGACGACACGTCCGTTTCGCCTTTCGGCACGACGTCAGCCCCATGTCGGCAAGCCGGCTGCGCGCTCAAGTCGGGCCGCCCGTCTCGCGCCGTTGCAGCATGCGGGCGACGCGTTCGCCCGCCGCCTGAAAGCGCTGCGCCAGGGAGTCGGGCGCCAGCACCTCGAATTCCACTTCCAGCGCCATCAGCCAGTACGTCAGCGATTCCAGCGATTGCCCTGTGCAGCGCAGCAGGCAGCGGCTGTCGTCGTCCAGCGCCTCGACCTGGCCGGCCGATGCCGGAATGCGCGCCGCCATCACCGCGCGCGGCGCGTGCAACACGATGCGGGCTTCTTCGGCATTGGGCGCCTGGCCTACCGAACGCGCCACATACGCGCGCAGGTCGCCGCCTTCAGGGGGCGGCCGCGGCGCGAAGTGCGTGCCCAGCGCCACGGGGCCGGCAATGCGGTCCAGCCGGAAAGTGCGCCAGTCGTCGCGCGCCGGGTCCCACGCCACCAGATACCAACGCCATCCCGTGTGCGCCAGCCCTTGCGGCTCGACCTGCCTTGTGCTGGCCTGGCCGCGACTGTCGGCGTAGTCGAAATTCACGCGGAGTTGATCGCGGCAGGCCGCCGCCAGCGTGGCCAGCTGGCCGGCGTCCACCAAGGGGCCTGCGCGCGGCAGCGGCACGATGGCCGAGCGCAGCGCATCCAGCTTGTGGCGCAGCCGCGTGGGCATGACCTGTTCCAGTTTGACCAGGGCGCGCAGCGCGGCTTCTTCCACCCCGCCCACCGAGCCGGTGGCCGCCGTGCGCAGCGTGATGGCCACCGTCATGGCCTCGTCATCGTCCAGCAGCAGCGGCGGCAGCGTGTTGCCCGCGCGAAACGCGTAGCCGCCCGCCACGCCGCTGCTGGCCTGGATCGGGTAGCCCAGTTCGCGCAGCCGATCGATGTCGCGCCGCAGCGTGCGCGGGTGCACCGCCAAGGCTTGCGCCAGGTCGGCGCCGGCCCAATGGCGGCGGGTCTGCAACAGGGAAAGCAGGCGGAGCAGGCGGTTGCTGGAACTGAGCATGGTGAGGCGACGATACCTCGTATCGAGGGCGGAAACTGTCCGCAATGGATTCTACAGTTCGTCCGTCGTCAGCGGCCATGGGGCCGCGGCACTCACCCCCGAAATCCGGAGCCTTTTCCATGTCTATCGTTTTCTATTGGCACCCCCAGTCCAGCGCTTCCCCCATTGCCTGCGCCCTGGCCGAATTGCAGGTCCCGCACGAACGCGTCAAGGTGGATATCCGCGCGGGCGAACAGCGCCGCCCCGAATTCCTGGCCCTCAATCCCAATGGCAAGGTGCCCACGCTGACGGTGGACGGCGCGCCGATGTTCGAGGCCCTGGCGATCCATCTGTGGCTGGGCGAGAACTGGGGCGTCAAGCAAGGCCTGTGGCCCGTCGCCGGTACGCCCGAGCGGCTGGCCGCCCTGTCGTGGTGCGCCTGGGCCTACGTGACCTATGGCGCGGTGCTGTCGCGCCTGTTCCTCACGACCTACGGCGATGAACAGATCCGTGATGCCGGCCAGGGCGCGCGCGCCACCGCCGACCTGGATTCCCTGCTGGGGCTGCTGGACGCGCATCTGGCGCGCCAGCCCTGGATGCTGGGCGGCGATTACTCGCTGGCGGACCTGGTGGTCGGGTCGGTGGTCGGGTATTCCGCCATGGTGGGCGCGCCGGTGGCCGCGCACCCGAAGGTGCAGGCCTGGCTGGGCAAGGTCAAGAGCCGCCCCGCGATGCAGGGCGAAGTCTGAATGTGAAAACGCCGCGCCAGGCCGCTCGCCTACCAGCCCCAGCAGGTGCCGGCGGCGGGCTTGCCGCAGGCGCGGTAGTTCACCGAATACCAGAGCTTGCCTGCGGTGCGCGGGTCGCCGTTGGTCTTGACGTCGTTGCGCGGCAGTTCTTCAAGCGCGTCGCGCGCCGCCTTGGTGGGCGTGCCGCTGGCGGCGCCGGCCACCAGCACAATGCGGCCCAGGCTGGCGGCGGTGCTGTCCTGGAACACGATGTCGGTGTCGGCCAGCGCGGTCATCTTCAAGGCGGCATTGCGCACGGCGGCGGCGTAGCCATCGTTGGCGCCGGTGGGCGCCAGCGCCGCGCTCAGCGTGCTGACCGTCAGAATCTGCGCGGGCGTGGCCGGGGCCACCATGGCGTACGCGTCCAGGCCGGCCAATTGGCCGCCTGCCACTTGGCGGCGCAGCCAGTCACCCCACAGGAATTCGGCGAATTCCGGCAGGCTGCCGTTGCTGTAGGCGATGTCGCGGGTGAAATACACCAGCGAGCGGTAGCGGTCTTCCTGCATGCCGCCGGCTTCCTGGGCGTTGGCGATGCCCACGCGCGACGGCAACTGGTCCACCGTGATCGGCTGGTTCTGGCCATCACGCAGCCACGCGCGGCGCTCGTCGACCATGCGCTGCCAGAACGCGGAGGACGTGCCCAAGGTGCTGTAGTTGGCGCTGACCTTGACCCACACCGGCAGCTTGGGGCCGCCGTCGAAGATTTCACGCAAGGACGAGAACGTGTGGTGTCCGTCCGTCAGGTACAGATTGCCATCCCAGCCGATCACCACCGTCTTCAGGTTGGTGGGGTCGCTACCGGGGGCGGCGGTGCAGCCGAAGCTGTCGGGCTTGTCCAGGCGGGCGGCCTGGGCCTGGGCGACCGAAGTGAATGCGACGGCCGTGGTGCCGCCCATGTCTTCGCAGTAGTCGCTGAATTTCTTGCCGACCGTGCGGTTCACATAGTCCAGCTGGTTGACGGCGTTGCCGGCCCAGGTGGGGCGGGCGAAGTCACCCTGCCAGCGGCCGAGCTTGTAGTAGATCTGGTCGTAGCCGATGGCCGCCTGGGTGGGGCGCAGCTCTTCGATGCGCACCTTGAGCACGTCGCCCGTCTTGGCGGTCAGGTAGGCCTGGTTGCGGGTGTCGACAGGCGGCGGCGCGGGGGTTTCCGCGACGGGAGGCGTGGGGGCCGGGGCGTCGTCATCGTCGCTGCTGCCATTGCAGGCGGCCAGCCATAGCGGCAACGAGGCCAGCGCCAGCACGCGCAGGGCGGGGCGCCAGCGCGCGGCAAAGGGCAAGGGAGCAACGGGGGAAGGCGTGCGGGACATGGGCGTCGAGGGGGGATTGATCAGAGAAGTATCCAATGATGACGGAACCGTGTTGCGTGATCATTGCACGTGTCATGTGCGCGACAAAATTGTCGGCGCGCGCAGCACCATCAGTATCAGGGCCACGGCCACCCAGGCGGCCGACAGCGGCCGCGGCGTGTCGAACGGCAGCCACGCGCTGGCTGCCAGCCCCAGGCCCAGCAAACTGTAATAGGCCAGCCCGAACAGCGCGCCGGCCCGTCCCAGGCAATGCCCATAGCGGCGCAAGGCGGGCCCCAGCAGATTGGGAATAGCCAGGCCAACCCCCACGAAGATCGGCAGCGCCGCCGCCGCCCACAGCCAGCCCGGTTCCGGCCGCCAGCACACGGCCACGGCTTGCGCCACCGCGCCCAGCGCCACGCCGCGCAGGCCATGGCGTACCCGCGTGGCCGCCGTCATGGCGGCGGGCATCACGCGGTTCAGCATCGCGCCCAGCGTGCCGGCCAGGGCAACGCCCAGCCCCACCCAGCCGAATCCCAGGCCGGGCAGTTCGCCGGTCATGAACGGCCCCGCGGCATAGAAAGAGAACACCAGCAGGTTCAGGCCCGCCACGCGCAGCACGGCCAGGCGCAGATCGGCGTCGGCCAGCATCTGGCGCGCCAGCGTCGCCAGCGGCACCGCGGCGGTGACAGCCGGGCGGGTTTCGCACCAGTGGCGCACGGCGAACAGCAACAGCCCGGCAATGGCCAATGCAATCACCGCCAGCACGCCCGCATAGCCCTGGCGCTGCGCCACCAGTTGCCCCGTCAGCGGCCCCACGGCGGGAGACCATGCCAACACCGCGCCCAGCGTCACGAAGTAGCGCGTCAGGCGCTCACCGGCCAGGCAGTCCCTGAGCAGCGTCTGCGTGACGACCGAGCACGCGGCCAGGCCGAACGCCTGGACGAAGCGCCCGGCCAGCAGCCACGCATAGGTCGGCGCGGCTACGGCGCCCAGCGTGCCCGCCAGGCTGATGGCCAGCGCGGTCAGCAACGCCGGGCGGCGGCCCCAGGCGTCGGCCAGTTGGCCCCATACCAGGACGCCGCAGGCAAAGCCCACGAAGAAAATGCCCATGACGGGTTGGGTGGCGGCCGCGTCCAGGCGCCAGTGGCGCGCCAGATCCGGCAGGGCCGGGGCCAGGATGGTTTCCGCGATCTGGGGCAGGGCCAGTAGCGCGATGATGAGCCAGCGCGGGGGCAGTGCGGGCGCGGACGAAGGGGTAGCGGTGTGAGGCATGGCGAAGCGGTGCGGCAAAAGGACCCTAGCGTATCGGGCCGGCTTTGCGCAAAATCACGACATCTCGCCATAAAACATCGCCAATCGGACATGCCTGTCTATTCCCCCACTTCAGTCGAAGATCCCGACAGCGTCGTCTGTCCTGTCGTGGGCCAGGCCATCGATACCCGGGCCCATGCCTCGGATTGGCACGCCCATCGGCGCGCGCAACTGCTGTATCAGGTGCAGGGCGGGGTGACCTTGTATCTGGCGGATCGGGTGGGGCAACTGGCGCCCCTGCAGGCGGCCTGGCTGCCGGCAGGATGCCTGCACCGCACGGTCATGCAGGGCGCGTTCGCCTATCGCAGCCTGTATTTCGACGTGGATGTCTTTCCGAATCTGCCGCGGCAGCCGGGCATCCTGGACGTGAACCCTTTGCTGCGCGAGATGATTGTGCGCATCACGCAATGGCCGTCGGACCAGGCGCTGGACGTGGTTCGGCAACGCCTGGTGGCGACCCTGCTTGATGAACTGGCGGCGGCGCCCACGGCGCCGCTGCATCTGCCGATGCCGCGCGACCGGCGGCTGGCGCCGATTGCGCAAGCGCTGCTGGCCGACCCGGCCTGCCCGCGGTCCATCGAAGACTGGGGCAGGCAGGTGGGCGCCAGCGGCCGCACCCTGGCGCGGGCCTTCCTGGCCGAGACGGGGCTGCCGTTCACCCGCTGGCGCACCCAGTGCCGCTTGCTGATCGCGCGGGCCCGGTTGGCCGAGGGTGTCTCGGTGACGGAAGTGGCGCATTCGGTGGGCTATGCCAGCGACAGCGCCTTCATTGCGATGTTTCGGCGCGCCTATGGCGAGCCTCCGGGACGAAGGCTGCACAGGCGCGCCATGGCGCTTTAGAACACGTGGCGGATGCCGACCCCGGCCGCGGTGCTCTTCAGGCCGTCGATGAACGCGTAGTCCTTGCCGTACGAGCCGTAGGCGTACAGGTTGGTGCGCTTGGACAGGTCGTAGGTGTAGCCCACGCTCCAGACGTTCATGTTGGCATCGCCGCCGGTCAGGCGGTCGTTGGACGGCGACACGTGCTGCCACGACGTGAACACGCTGCTGGCGCCACCTACGGGGAGGGTCGCGCCCAGCATGTAGGCATTGGCCTTGAAGCCGTCGACGTAGCGGTTGGTGCCGAATTCATCGCTGAACGGCGTGCCGCCGGGCAAGTCCTGGCCGACGAACCAGCCGTCGGTGGTGCGGCCGTAGGCGGCGGCCAGCTTCACGACTTCCAGGTCGTACGAGATGCCGGCGGCGTACTGGCGCGGGGTGGCATCGTGGTCGATGGCGGCGCGGTTCGAGCCGTTGAGCTGGTCGTAGGTCAGCGTGAAGTTCAGGGGGCCCTGCACGTAGCGCGCGCCGACGGTGATGCCGCGCGAGTTGTCGGCGGTGCGAAAGCCCGTTTCGTTGGCGTTGGTGTCGTCCGCGTTGAACGAGTAGCCCGCGGCGAACTCGAAGCCGCTCATCGAGGGGCTGCGGTACATGACCATGTTGTCCCAGCGCATGGTGTTGGCCGCGCTGAAACCCAGGCCCAGGTTGGATTGGGTGTAGCTGGTGTAGAAGGGGTCGATGTCGGCCAGATAGTTCGAGCCCACGGTGGCCTGGCGGCCGAATTCCACGGTGCCCCAGGCGTCGCTGGTCAGGCCGATGGTGGCCTGGCGGCCGAACAGGCGGCCGTTCTGGGCGCGCGAGCCGTTGCCCGAATCGAAACCGCTTTCCAGCTTGAACACGGCGCGCAGGCCGTCGCCCAGATCTTCGGATCCGCGCAGGCCCCAGCGGGAGCCGGCCTGGATGCCGTTGATCATGCCGAGTTTGCTGCCGTCATAGCCATCGCCCTTGATCTTGTTGTAGCCGAGGCCGGTGTCGATGACACCATAGAGAGTGACTGACGTTTCTGCCTGAGCGACGCCTGCAAAGGTGGTCAACATTGCGGCTGCGAGCAACGTCTTTTTCATCCGGAAAACTCCTAGAGTATGGGTGGAAAAAACAAAGGGAACAGCACGTTAGGCGAGGCGCCCAGCGGTGTTCCCAGACTCTAGTGTAGACCAGTTCGGTCTATTTTCCGGCAATTTGGTCGAATTTCTGGCTATTTACGGCAATTGCCAGCTCGGTCTGAGCGCCCAGCCACGGGCGCGGAGACGGTCGCGTTTGCCTTAGCCGCGACGCCCGCGCAGGCGTCGTTCTTCCCGCACGACAATGGCCGCGCCCACGATGATCATGGCGGCCAGGGCGTACCAGGTAATGGCATACACCAGGTGGTTGTTGGGGAAGGTCAGCACCGTCAGGCCGGCCACGGGCGCCTTGGCCGGATCGCGGCCGGCGCCGGGGGCGGCATCCGCGTCGATGAAGTAGGGCGCCACGTCCGACGCCGTCAGCCCGCGCGCCGCTGCAATGGCTGGCAGGTCGCGCGAATACCAGAGGTTGGACGCCGGATCGTTGTTGCGCAGAAAGCCGCTGCCCGGCTCGCCCATGCGCAGCAGGCCGGTGACCTGCACCGGGGCCGCCGCGGCCTCGGCCTGGGCTTGCGCCTGGCCGGCGGCCTGGCTCTTGCGCCACTCGGGCAACACGAAGCCGCGGTTCACCAGCACCGTGCCGCCGCCATCCGCCAGCTGCAGGGGCGTCATGACCCAGTAGCCGCTGCCCAGCTCGGTGGCTGCCTGCACCAGCGTCTGCTTGTCGTAGTGGTAGACGCCGGAGGCCGACACACGGCGGTATTCGGCGTTGTCGGAATTCAGGGCGGCCCAGTCGGCCCGCGTGGGGGCGGGCGTGGGGGCCGCATGGGCGCGCTGGTCGACCTGCGCGATCAGGCCTTGTTTCCAGGCCAGCCGATGCACCTGCCAGGTGCCCAGGGCGCACAGGCCCGCGAACAGCGCAACGGCAATCACCCCGAGTACGACCAGGGTGGTTGCCTTGCGGGGATTGCGGGGGGTGTCGCCGGGTAGGGAAGAGTCTTTTATTGCCGCCATCACATCAGGGCATATTCCGCATGTCGTGGATGGACATGGGCATCATGTTGGAGTTCAAGTGATACATGATCCAGATGGATCCGCTGAGCGTAATCACGACCAGCACCAGGGTGAATATTAACGCCAACATGTTCCAGCCGCTTTCGGACTTGGCGTCCATGTGCAGGAAGTACACGATGTGCACCACGATCTGCACCGCCGCGAAGGCCAGGATGATCAGTGCGGTGGTGCGCGAACTGTCGAACACGCGGCCCATCACCAGCCAGAACGGAATCGCCGTCAGGATGGCCGCCAGCACGAAGCCGGTGACGTAGCTTTTCAGCGTGCCGTGGGCGGCGCCGTCATCGTCGTCGTGGTGGTCGTGGCCGTGGCCGCCGTGGCCAGCGTGGTTGGCATGGGCGGTCATGGCAGCACTCCCATCAGGTAGACAAAGGTGAACACGCCGACCCAGATCAGGTCCAGGAAGTGCCAGAACATCGACAGGCACATCAGCCGGCGCCGGTTTTCGGGAATCAGGCCATGCATGCGGACCTGCACCATCATGGTCACCAGCCAGACGATGCCGAACGTGACGTGCAGCCCGTGCGTGCCCACCAGCGTGAAGAACGACGACAGGAACGCGCTGCGCTGGGGCCCGGCGCCGATGTGGATCAGGTGCGCGAACTCATACAGTTCCAGGCACAGGAAGCCCAGCCCCAGGATGCCGGTGACCGCCAGCCAGCCCTGCGTGGCGCCCACCCGGTTGCGCCGCATTTCCAGCATGGCGAAACCGTAGGTGATGGACGACAGCAGCAGCAGCGACGTGTTCACGGCCACCAGCGGCAGGTCGAACAGGTCGGCGCCCGACGGCCCGGCCGCGTAGTTGCGCCCCAGCACGCCGTAGGTGGCGAACAGGCAGGCGAAGATGAGGCAGTCGCTCATCAGATAGACCCAGAAGCCCAGCAGGGTGCCGTTCTTCGGGTGGTGTTCGCCGGGCACGTGGAAGACGGGCTCCGGGGGCGGCGTGGCGCCGCCAGGCAGGGTGGGGGCCAGGGTATCAGACATGTTTCGCCAACAAGTGGGTGCGGGCGTCTTCCGTGCGCACGACCTCGTCGGCCGGCACGTAGTACTCGCGCTTGTAGTTGAAGGTATGGACGATGGACACGATGATCAGCGCGGCGAACGACAGCACCGCCAGCGGCCACATGTGCCAGATCAGCGCAAAGCCCATCACCACGCTGATGCCCGCCAGCACGATGCCCGCCCAGGTGTTCTTGGGCATGTGGATGGGAATGAAGCCGTTCTGCGGGCGCTGGTAGCCGTGCTGCTTCATCTGCCACCACGCATCCTGGTCATGCACGCGCGGGGTGAAGGCGAAGTTGTAGTTGGGCGGCGGCGATGACGTCGACCATTCCAGCGTGCGGCCGTTCCAGGGGTCGCCGGTCAGGTCGCGCAGCGATTCGCGGCGGCGGTAGCTGACCACCAGCTGGATCAGGAAGCAGGCGATGCCGATGGCGATCAGGAAGGCGCCGAACGCGGCCACCTGGAACCAGATCTGCAGCGACATGTCCTCGAAATGGTTCACGCGGCGGGTCACGCCCATCAGCCCCAGCACGTACAGCGGCATGAAGGCGAAGTAAAAGCCCACCAGCCAGAACCAGAACGAACACTTTCCCCAGAACGGGTCCAGCTTGTAGCCGAAGGCCTTGGGGAACCAGTAGGTGATGCCGGCCATCAGCCCGAACAGCACGCCGCCGATGATGACGTTATGGAAGTGCGCGATCAGGAACAGGCTGTTGTGCAGCGCGAAGTCGGCGGGCGGCACCGCCAGCAGCACGCCGGTCATGCCGCCGATCACGAAGGTCACCATGAAGCCCATGGTCCAGAGCATCGGCACTTCGAAGCGGATGCGGCCGCGGTACATGGTGAACAGCCAGTTGAAGATCTTGGCCCCGGTGGGAATCGAGATGATCATTGTCGTGATCCCGAAGAACGAATTCACGCTCGCCCCGGACCCCATGGTGAAGAAGTGATGCAGCCACACCAGGTACGACAGCACCGTGATCACGACCGTGGCGTACACCATCGACGCGTAGCCGAACAGGCGCTTGCTGCAGAAGGTGGCCACGACTTCCGAGAAAATGCCGAACGCCGGCAGGATCAGAATGTAGACCTCGGGGTGGCCCCAGATCCAGATCAGGTTCACGTACATCATGGCGTTGCCGCCGAAGTCGGCCGTGAAGAAGTTGGTGCCCACGTAGCGGTCCATCGACAGCAGCGCCAGCACCGCGGTCAGCACCGGGAAGGCCGCCACGATCAGCACGTTGGTGCACAGCGCGGTCCAGGTGAAGATCGGCATGCGCATCAGCGACATGCCCGGCGCACGCATCTTGACGATGGTGACCAGCAGGTTCACCCCTGACAATAATGTGCCGACCCCCGCGATCTGCAAGGCCCATATGTAGTAATCGACCCCTACGTCGGGACTTTGCGCGATGCCTGATAAAGGCGGATACGCCAGCCAGCCGGTGCGGGCGAATTCGCCGACGAACAGCGACATCATCACCAGCACCACGCCGCCGGTGGTCATCCAGAAGCTGAAGTTGTTCAGGAACGGGAAAGCCACGTCGCGTGCGCCGATCTGCAGCGGCACCACGTAGTTCATCAGCCCCGTGACCAGGGGCATGGCCACGAAGAAGATCATGATCACGCCGTGGGCGGTGAAGATCTGGTCATAGTGGTGCGGCGGCAGGTAGCCGGTCGAATCGCCGAAGGCCACGGCCTGCTGCAGCCGCATCATGATGGCATCGGCAAAGCCGCGCAGCAGCATCACGATGCCCAGGATCATGTACATGATGCCGATCTTCTTGTGGTCGATGCTGGTGAACCATTCGTGCCACAGGTAGCCCCACTTCCTGTAGTAGGTGATGGCGCCCAGCACCACCACGCCGCCCACCGCCACCATCAGGAAGGTGATCAGCAGGATGGGCTCGTGAAAGGGGATGGCATCCCAGGTCAGGCGACCGAAGATCAGCTTGGTGAGGTCTGGTTGATCAGTCATCTCGGTTCCAGGGTGAAGACCTTGATTTCATGCGGCCGGACCGGTGCGCCGGGCCGGCCTTACATCGTCAATTCGGCGGCTGACGTGCACATCGCGCCTACGTACTTGCGCGGCGGCGTGTCGGTCAGGCCCAGGCGTTCGCGCGTGGCGGCATCCAGGCTGGCGATGTTGTGCGCGCCAGGAATGCCCATGCCGCCGTCCGCGTCGATCGCCATGGCGTCTTTCATGCACATGCGGTTGGGTTCGACGCAGCGGTTGACGATGGCGTCGAACAGGCCGGGCGCCACGCTGGCGTAGCGCTGCACGGGGTTGCGTTCGCTGGGCTGCTCAAGCTTCAGGTAGGTTTCGCGGCTGAGCGCGTTGCCCGAGGCGCGCGCATCGGCAACCCACTTATCGAAACCCTGCGCGTCCACCCCATGGAAGCGGAAACGCATGCCCGAGAAGCCCGCGCCGCTGTAGTTGGCCGACAGGCCTTCGTAGTCGCCGGGGTGGTTGATCACCGCGTGCAGCGTGGTCTGCATGCCGGGCATGGCGTAGATCTGGCCGGCCAGGGCAGGCACGAAGAACGAATTCATGACCGTCGACGAGGTGATCTTGAACTGGATCGGGCGGTCGACGGGGGCGGCCATTTCATTGACGGTGGCGATGCCCTGTTCGGGATACAGGAACAGCCATTTCCAGTCCAGCGCCACCACTTCGACCACCAGCGGCTTGGTGCCGGGCGGCACCTCGCGGCCTTCGGACAGGCGCGCCAGCGGCCGGTAAGGATCCAGCTGGTGGGTGCTGACCCAGGTCAGGGCGCCCAGCGCGATGATGATCAGGAGCGGCGCGGCCCAGATCAGCAGCTCCAGCATGGTGGAGTGGTTCCAGTCCGGGTCGTAGTGGGCGTCGCGGTTGCTGGCGCGGTAGCGCCATGCAAACAGGAAGGTCAGGAAGATCACCGGCACGATGATCAGCAGCATCAGGCCGGTGGAGATGATGATGAGGTTGCGCTGCTGCAGCGCGACGTCGCCCGATGGCGAGAGCAACACCGCATTGCATCCGGCGAGCAATGGCAGGGCGGCAAACAGGATCAATCCACTAAGCCTGGGGAAAGACGGCATGGCCATACCTCGAAACGTAACCGTGGGAGGTAAACGCAACACTACGCTGGAAGCCGCGAAAAATCTAGGGTAAAAAGAGCAAAAGTATGCACGTCAAAGGCGTGCGGGGCGGGGCCGGGCACTGTCGAGCCGCGGCCTGCAAAGCCTTTGGCGGCCGTGCATACCGGTGTATTGCAAAAGCGTAGACAAGGCGTCTTTCAAACTTCCTTTCAGCGAGCAATCACATGGCGACCACCACGCAGGTTCCCGGTCACGTCTCCCCCTTGCCCCTGCCGGGGTCGGCGGGCGCCGCGCCCAGCCACGCCAAGGTGGCGCCTGGCGAGATCGCCGTCGGCGTCGTCATCGGACGCGCCTCTGAGTATTTCGACTTCTTCGTCTTCGGCATCGCCTGCGTGTTGGTGTTTCCGCGCGTCTTCTTTCCGTTCGAGCCGCAGCTGGAAGGCACGCTCTGGGCCTTCGTCATCTTCTCGTTTGCTTTCATTGCGCGGCCTATCGGCACTGCGCTGTCGATGGCGATTCAGCGACGCTGGGGCCGCGGCACCAAGCTCACCACCGCCTTGTTCCTGCTCGGCACGGCGACGGTGGGCATGGCGTTCTTGCCCGGCTACAACGTCATCGGCGCGCATGCCATCGTGCTGCTGGCCGTGTTCCGCTGCTTGCAGGGCCTGGCCTTCGGCGGCTCCTGGGACGGCCTGCCGTCGCTGCTGGCATTGAATGCGCCGCCGCATCGCCGCGGCTGGTACGCCATGCTGGGCCAACTGGGCGCGCCTATCGGCTTCATGATCGCCAGCGCCTTGTTCCTGTACCTGCACATCACCCTGACCGAAGCCGACTTCCTTGATTGGGGCTGGCGCTATCCGTTCTTCGTGGCGTTTGCCATCAACGTGGTGGCGCTGTTCGCGCGACTGCGCCTGGTGCTGACCGAGGAATACACCCAGCTGCTCGAAGAGGGTGAGCTTGAACCCATCAGCACCACGAAGATGGTTCGCGAGCAGGGCTACAACCTGTTCCTGGGCGCGTTTGCGGCGCTGGCCAGCTATGCGCTGTTCCACCTGGTGACCGTGTTTCCGCTGTCCTGGATCGCCGTCAGCGCCACGCAACAGATATCCGACGTGCTGATCGTGCAGATCATCGGCGCGTTCGTCGGCATCCTGGGCACCATCGCCTCGGGGCTGATCGCCGACCGCATCGGGCGGCGTACGACGCTGGGGCTGCTGGCGGGGCTGATCGGCGTGTTCGCGCTGTTCGCGCCCTGGCTGCTGGGGGGCAGCCCCAAGGCGCAGGATGCCTTCATCCTGATCGGCTTCGCGCTGCTGGGCCTGTCTTATGGCCAGGCGTCCGGCACCGTCACGGCCAACTTCAGCAAGCGCTTTCGCTACACCGGCGCGGCGCTCACCACCGACATGGCCTGGCTGATCGGCGCGGCCTTCGCGCCGCTGGTGGCGCTGGGGCTGTCGGCGCGCTTCGGGCTGGTGGCGGTCAGTATCTATCTCTTGTCCGGCACGGCCTGCACGCTGTTGGCGCTGCGCATCAACAAAGCGCTGGAAACGCGTGACTGATCCGGGGGCGACGACCTCCCGCCCCGCCGGCTCATCGCTGCGGCTGGCGCGCGCCCTGGTGTTGGGCGCGATCCTGGCAGCCATCGCCTGCACCCGTGCGCTCGATGCCCAGGTGCTGCCTGCCTGGTATCTCGGCGCGGGCGACGTGATCTTCGTGTTGGTCTGCATGCTGGCCGCGGCGCTGGGCCGCGGCCCGAGCTTTCGCGATATCTGGTCGCGCGGCTTTGTCTCGGCCTTTCTGCTCTACAGCCCGGCCCTGTTGCAGGGCGGCCGCACGGCCGTGCCCTGGATGCCGACCCTGCTGGCCGTGCTGTTGCTGGCCTGGCCGTTGCTGTGGCTGTTCGAGGCGCTGTGGTGGCGGCGCGGGGCGCGCGCCGCTTGACCCGGAAGCGCCGACGTCAACGCACCGGCCACGCGTACATCAGCCCGCCCTCATGCCACTGGGCATTGAGTGCGCGCGGCAATTTCATGGCGCTGGCCTTGCCCAGGTTGCGCTCGTAGCTTTCGCCGTAATTGCCGACTTGCTTGATCACCGAATACGCCCACTTGTCGTCCACCCCCAGGTTGCGGCCCATGCCGGGCGTGACCCCCAGGATGCGCTGTACGTTGGGATTGGCGCTTTTCAATTGGCTGTCCACATTGGCCGAGGTCAGGCCGAATTCTTCCGCTTCCAGCGAGGCATAGAAGGTCCAGCGGACCACGTTCAGCCAGTTCTCGTCGCCCTGGCGCACCATGGGGCCGAGCGGGCTCTTGGCGATGTTCTCGTCCAGGATCACGTAGCTGTCGGGATTCTCGAGCGTGGTGCGCGAGGCGGCCAACTGAGATTTGTCTGACGTGAACGCATCGCAGCGACCGGCGGAAAAGGCCCGCACGATTTCGTCGTACTTGTCGATCACCACGGGCTTGAAGTGCAGGTTCTTGCCGCGAAACCAGTCGGCCAGGGCCAGTTCGGTCACCGTGCCAGGCTGCACGCAGATCGTGGCCCCGTCCAGTTCCCTCAGTGTCTTGACGCCCAGCTTGGCGGCCACCATCACGCCCTGGCTGTCGTAGTAGTTGACCGCCACGCTGAGCAGGCCTAGCGTGGTGTCGCGCGCCAGCGTTGGCGTGACGTTGCGGGTCAGGACGTCCACTTCACCGGATTGCAGGGCGGTGAAGCGGGCCTGGGTGGTCAGCGGCGACAGGCGGAACTTGCTGGCGTCGTTGAAGACGGCGGCGGCGATGGCGCGGCACAGATCGACGTCCAGGCCTTGCCAGTTGCCCTTGCTGTCGGGGGCGGAAAAACCCTGGATGCCGGTGGACACGCCGCATTGCACGTAGCCGCGCTTCTTGACGGTGTCCAGGGTGGGGCCGGCGTGGGCCAGGCAGGACACGGCCAACGCCAGGGCGCCGGCCGTGGTTCGGAACACAGATTGGAACATCGGCATTGCATTCTCCTGCCGGGCCTGGCCCGGTTCCCACAAGGGCGGTTTACGCGGTCAGTGCGCGGGGTTTGGCAATCGCATCCAGGCTTTCGGTCAGCGCCTGGTCCAGGATCGCGATGGCGCGGTCGATTTCCTCGTTGCTCACGGTCAGGGGCGGGGCGATGCGCCACACCGAACCGCGTTCGGGGCGCCGGCGAATGTTCATCGACAGGCCCAGTTCAAAGCAGCGCTGTGTCGTCAAGGCCCCCAGCTCGTGGTAGGGCTCGCGGGTGCCGCGGTCGCGCACCAGTTCCACGCCCAGCAGCAGGCCCAGGCCGCGCACGTCGCCGATGGCTTCGTGGCGTTGCTGCAGTTCCAGCAGGCCGCGGCGCAGGTAATCGCCTTGCTGGCGGGCGCGTTCGATCAGGTGCTCGCGCCGCAGGGTCTCCAGCACGGCCAGGCCGACGGTGGCCGGCAGCGGGTCCGACACGTGGCTGGTGTAGAAGGTGAAGCCCTTTTCGTGCACGTCCTGCTCGATGGCCGGGGTGGTGATGGTGGCGGCCAGCGGCAGACCGCCGCCCAGGGTCTTGGACACGCTGATGATGTCGGGCGTGACGTCGAAATGATCAGCGCCCGTGCGGCGGCCAATGCGGCCGAAGGCGGTCTGGGCTTCGTCGAAGATCAGCAGCATGCCGCGTTCGTCGGCGGCGCGGCGCAAGGCCTGCATGTACGACTTGGGCGGCACCAGCACGCCGCCTGCGCTGATCACGGGTTCGACGATGATGGCCGCGGGCCGGCCGGCCGACGCCATGTCGAACATCTTCAGGCCGATCTCCAGGCAGGCCAGGGCAGATTGCTCGCCGTCCAGGCCGGCGATGTAGGGCCGGTAGGTATTGGGCTCGGGCATGACGAACACGCCGGCCGGCGGCACGCCATAGCCCTTGCGGTCGCTGGCATACGACACCGAGCCGGCGCCGCTGGTCACGCCATGCCACGACCCGCCGACGGCCACGATCTCGAAGCCGCTCTTGTACATCTTGGCCATGCGCAGCGCGATCTCGTTGCTTTCCGAGCCGGTGTTCACGAAGATCGACTTGGTCAGGCCCGTCGGCATCCAGTCGCGCGCCACCGTCGCGGCCAGTTGCGCCACGGCCTCGGGGATCATGCCGCTGAAGAAGTGGAAGGCGGTTTCGCCCGCGCGGTGCACGGCCTCGACAATGGCGGGGTGGTTGTGGCCGATGGTGGCGCACATCTGGCCGGACGTGAAGTCCAGGATTTCGCGGCCCGTGTCGTCGCGCACGACCGTGCCCTTGGCCGACTTGAACAGGTTGGGAAAGGTGTCGCCGCCGTAGCGGATGAGGTATTCGCGAGCTGCGGCACGCAGGGTTTGATCCATGTTTACACTCCGGCGGTGGGCAGGTTCCAATGCGGAACCGTCCGGCGCAGTGTCTGGCGGCGCGGCGCGGGCGTCCAATGCGAAGTACGCATGCGCCGCCATGCATGGCACGCATGGGCCATGTGAATCGCGCAAGGATCAGTATGGATACCCGATGGCTGCAGGACTTCATCACCTTGTCGGAGCTGCGCAATTTCACGCGCGCGGCCGAGGCCCGCAATCTGTCGCAGGCCGCATTCAGCCGCCGCATCCAGAGCCTGGAAAACTGGGCCGGCGCACGCCTGATCGATCGTTCCGCATTTCCCACCCAGCTGACCGAGGCCGGCGAGCGCTTTCGCGTCGCGGCGATCGAACTGGTCAATCAACTGGTCGAGGCGCGGGCCGGCATCGCCACCGTGCCGGCCCGCAACCAGTTGCGCCTGGCCACGTCATATGCCTTGGCGACCACGCACCTGCCAACGTGGTGGCGCGACTGGAGCGCGGGGCAGCAGCTCAGTTGCAGCCTGCAGACGGGCAACGTGCACGATACCGTGTCGGCCTTTACGTCAGGCACGGCCGACCTGCTGATCTGCTTTCACCAGGTAGCGCAGCCCCTGCCGCTGGACCTGGCGCGCTACGAAAGCCTGGCGTTGGGCACGGAGCTGATTCGCCCCTACGCGTCGCCAGCCTTGATTGCCCGCGACGGCCTGGATTTTCCCGGCAGCATTGCCCGCCCGGTGCCATTGTTGATGTATTCGCCCGGCGTCTATTTCGCACGGCTGATCGATGCCGCGATTGAGAACGGACCCGAGCCGCTGCACGGAGTGCGGCTGTTCGAAGCCGAGATGTCGGATGTGCTGGGCGACATGGCCGCGCAGGGCCTGGGCGTGGCCTGGCTGGCCGACAGCGCGCTGCAGCGGCTGGCGGCCGCCGATCTGCAACCGCTGGCCAACCGCGCCTGGGATATCGAGGTGGCGATCCTGGCGTTCAGGGACCGCAGCGACGCGCGTCCGGCGGTCGACGCGCTGTGGCAGCGGATGCGCGCGGGCATTCAGCCCGCGTAGCCTTCCAGCACGTTGGCGACGTTGATGCCGACTTCGGCCACCGCGTAGCCGCCTTCCATCGTGAACACCGCCGGCAGGCCCAGCTGCGCCAGCCGCGCGCCCACCTGGAAGTAGTCTGCGCTTTGCAGCTTGAACTTGGAGATCGGGTCGCCTTCGTAGGTGTCCACGCCCAGGGCGATGACGACGGCGTCCGCCTTGAAGCGGCGGATGGCGTCGATGCCGGTGTCCAGTGCCTGCGTCCAGTTGGCGAAGTCGGTGCCGGCAGCCAGCGGCAGGTTCAGGTTGCAGCCGGCGCCGTCGCCTTGGCCGGCTTCGTCGGCATAGCCCAGGAAGAACGGATATTCGGTGGTGGGGTCGCCGTGCACCGAGACCGTCAGCACGTCGCCGCGCTCGTAGAAGATGCTCTGCGTGCCGTTGCCGTGGTGATAGTCGACGTCCAGCACCGCGACACGCGGGGCGCCAGCGTCGCGCAGCGCTTGCGCGGCCAGGGCCGCGTTGTTCAGGAAGCAATAGCCGCCAAAGAAATCCGCGCCGGCATGGTGGCCGGGCGGACGCGTCAGGGCCATGGCCGCGCGCGGGCCGCCGGTGGCCGAGACGGCGCGCGCGGCGTCGATGGCGCAGGCCGCGCCCGCCGTGGCGGCTTCCCAGGTGCCGGCGGTGAGGGGGCTGCCGCTGTCGAACGAGAACAGGCCGACGCGGGCGGCGAAGTTGGTGGGCGAGATGTCGTGGCGAAAGCCGCGCACCGGCCAGACCGACGGCAGGATGTCCAGGTCGGCGTTGGCCGGGTCCAGCGCGATCCAGTCGGCCCAGGCGCTTTGCAGAAAGTCGACGTAGCGCGGGCGGTGCACGCGCCGGATCAGGTCCATGTCGGCCGCTGACGGGGCCTGCAACGCGCCGATGCCGCGCTGGCGCAGGGCGTCCAGCACATATTCCAGCCGTGCCGGCTTTTCGTGGCAGGGCACCAGCTTGCCGCGGAACATTTCCTGGCGGCCATCGTGTTTGCTGTGGACGGGGTTGTGGAAGATATGCACGGGGTTGCCTGCGCAAGAAAAGGGAAGGGAATAACGAAACTATAGCGGCCGGACGGCGTACCAGGCCAAGGCCGGCAGCTCGCGCAGGATCGAATACAGGTCGCGCGCCTCGAAGAACCGGGGCGAGGCGCCGCCCACCTGCGCCACGCCCTGGCGCTTGAGCGCCAGCATGGTGCGCGGCACGTGGAAGTACTGCGTCACCGCCAGGGCGCTGGTGTAGCCGTGTTCGCGCATATAGGCGCTGGCATGGCGCGCCGTGGCCCAGCTGTCGTTGCCCAGGCTGTCCACCACGATGCGGGCGGCGGGGACGCCGCGCGCCAGCAGGTAGTCGCGCATCACGACGGCCTCGTCGTGGCCGTCCGGGTCGACGCCGCCGCTGACGAAAACGATCTTGCAGCGCTCGGCGGCCACGCAGTCGCAGGCGCGGTCCAGCCGGGCCGCCAGGCGCGGCGACGGCTTGCCGTCAGCGGCAACGGTATTGCCCAACACGACGGCGACGTCGGCGGCAGGGGCGTTGGCCAGCAGGCCGGTGGCGATCACGGCGCCTGCGGCGATCAGCACGACGGCCCCCCCGGCGGCCAGGGCGCGGCACAGCCATCGCATCGCACCCGTCTTCTCGTTGCGGTTCATGGTCGGTGCATCAAGACGGGCGTTTGGGGAACGGGTAGTCGACTTCGATCTCGTTCGAATAGACCGGTTCCGGGAGGCCCGGGTCGGTCAGCACGACGGCCAGGCGGTAGCGGCCCGGCGCCAGGTCGGGAAAGAACGGCACATACTGGCCGTTGCCTGCGCTGACCTGGTATTGGGGCTTGCCGTCTTCGCCCGCGCGCCAGACCACGGGGTCGTCGGCCCAGTCCGCCACGTGGCGCGGCGCGGCCACGGGCGGCGGTGCGGGGCGGTCTTCGGCCTGGGATGCGTAGGGGTCAACAGCCGGGGCCGGCGGCGGCGCAGGCGGTCCCAGCGTGACCGCCGGGCGTGAGTACAAGGGCTGCAAGGTGCGGCGCCCTTGTGCATCGCTGAACAGCAGCCAGACGCGCGGCGATGCCAGGGTGGCCGCGCCCGGGCCCAGGTTCGTCACGTACAGCGTGAAGCGGCCGCCGGCTTCGTAAAGCTGCGTGCCCAGGTGGCCGCGCACCGACAGCTGCAACCCGCGCGTGGGCATGCGCTGCTGCGGCACGTAGGCATGCTTGTCGATCTTCAGGTCGGCGTAGCGCACCCACTTCAGGGGCGCGTCCGCCCGGTCTGCTGGATAGCGCACTTGCAGCCACTGTGGCCGCAGCGCCACCACCTTCAGCGGTTCGCCGGCCTGGGCGGTCTGCGCGGCCGGCGCCTTGACGTCGGGTTCGTCGTACAGGTCCAGCCGGCTGACCGGCACGCGGCTGTCGCCATCCAGGGGCGAGCCTTCGCCATCGATCTGGATGTGCGCCACCGCGCCCTGTTCATCGAAACGGGTATTGACGTCGAAGGAGGCGTCTTCCAGGTCGAACAGCGCGCGGCTCATCCAGCGCACCGGACGCGCCGTGCCATCGGCGCGCAGCACGTAGTCTTCGGACCCATAGCTGTCTGCGCCATAGCGGCAGCCCACCGAGAAGGCGGCGTGTTTGGCGTCGAATTCGGGGTTGACGAACTGGTGGCAGGGGCTGGCGTCGGGCGCCGGATGCCGGATTTCCTGGAAGGTGCCGTCTTGCGGGCGATACAGGAACAGACGCGCATAGACCTGGGTGCTGCCGCCGCTTTGGCCGATCACCAGATCGCGGTAGCCGTCGTGGTTGATGTCCCGGGTCTGGATCTGGTCGACGGCCTCGTCGTCCAGTGTGGCCAGCGTCTGCGGGGCGCCACCGCGTACGCGCACGCTGACGGTCTGGCTGCCGGTGCCGGTGATGCTGACGACGGCCGGCAGGTCCGGCTTGATGGGGTAGGGGATATCGCGCGCGCAGGCAGGGGCGCCGAGGGTGGCCAGGGCGGCCGCGAGCAGGAACGTCTTCAAGATACCGCCTCCCGGATTTTCGTTTCGGCGAATTATGCCTTGTAGAATCAACGGATAGCGTTTGGTATGCCATGAACTTTCCGTTTCCCATCCGTCAAGAATGCCCGCCAGGCGCCTGTGAGTGCGACCGCGAACGGCTGCTGGCCGATCCAGCGGCGGACGTGCGCGTGCTCAAGTTGACCCGCGAAGAAGAAAAGCGCCTGGTGGCGCGGCTGGAAAACATCACCAGCCTGGAAGACCTGCGTGCCATGCAGGGACGCATCGAGGCGCAGCTGGGCATCGTGGTGCGCATCACGCCCAGCGACAACGAAGTGCGCACCTCGCGCGGCATCGCCATCCAGCTCGACGCGCAGCCCGGCCTGTGCCGCAAGACGCGCGCATCGATCCCGGCCGCCATCCGGCGCGGCTTCGATAACACCCCTGAGATCGTCTATGCGCTCTTGAACGAGCGCGACCTGCTGAGCGGCACGTAGGCAAACGGGCGGGGCCACCGCCCAGGCCGCCTACCGCCGCCACAGCGGCACTAGGCGGCGTGCGCTATTTGCCGCGCGGCGCGGGGCAGGGCGCCAGGGGCACGACCTCGGCCGGCGCACGGCCCGTCTCCGGCCGCGTATCCATTTTCTTGCCGCTGCGCGCCGGATAGGCCAGCAGCACGGCGCTGCCCGCGTCCAGCTTGGGGGTATTGGGGCCGCCATAGGCCACCGTCCAGCCGCGCACCGCCAGCGGCGCCAGCGTGTATTGCAGCGCCGAGCCGGGCGAGACGTGCGCGACCTTGCCGGCAAACAATTCCTGCTGCCGGGTCTCGACGCCGTTGACGGATTGGTAGGTGGCGATGCTGACCAGCGCGGCCGATTCGCCGTGCCGGGCCAGGATGGCGGTTTCGTATTTGCCGGGGGGAATGGCAGTCAGGCTGACGCTGATGTTGCCCCGGGCCTGGCCGCCCGCGTCCAGTGTCACGCCGGTGACGTCGGCGCGGGCCAGCGGCGCCGTACCGGTGTTGCGCACCCGCACGCTGTACTGCCCTGACGTGCCGGTGAGCGTGCAGACCTCGACGCCGTAGGGCGTGGCGCCCGTGCTGGCGTGGGCCGGCGCGAACGCGGTGATGAGGATGGCGGCGGGCAAGCTGGCGGCGCGGGCAAGTCGGGACGGCACGGTACGCTCCTGGGAGGCAGCGCGCCGGGATGCCGCGTCGCCTGCCTTATTACACCACTTGGCGGCCGGGGCCGTCGGCCTGCGCCCGCTTGCCCGCCAGCCAGTGCAGGATCAGGGCCAGCACCAGCAGGGCCGCCATGATGAAGCCCCAGAAGATCCAGCCCAGCACGGCAATCCAGGTGCCCAGGCTGCCGGCGGCCGGCAGCACCTGGTTCAGGGCGCCTACCAGCCAGACCAGGCTGTCCTGCAGCGATTGGATGAGGCCGGCGTCGGTCCATGGCGCGGCCCAGGCGGGGGCCTGCCAGGGCGTGGATTGCAGCGCCGCGGCGCCAGGCACCTGCGCGGTGGCGATCGTGGCCAGCACCCAGTCCGCCAGCTGCAGCGTGATCGCCACCAGCCCGGTCCATAGCGCGGCCAGCACGGCGAAAGCGAGCCAGATGATTTTCTTCATTGCAGTGGTACTCCGAGGATTCAAAAAAAGAAGCTCAACGATAGAGCGGATTGCCTTCCCGAAAAACCAGCGTCTTTGTGACAATCATTAAGAAAAAACCGAAGTCTTGGCGTGCGCCAGGATCTGCTGGACCAGGGGGTGATGCTGGCCCCGGCGGTTGCGGATGCCGTGGATTTCCTCGTGCACGCTGTCGCAACGCGCCAGCGGCCGCAGGCCGCGCAACAGGCCCACGTCGTCGCCGCCCAGGCGGCTGAGCGGAAACACCCCCAGGCCGCGGGCCGCAAACACCGACATCAGGGCGCTGTCTTCGAATTCGCCCACCACATTGGGCCGCAGGCCCTGTTCATTGAACCAGCGGTCCAGCGTCTGGCGCAGCACCGAATGGCCGGTGGGCAGCAGCACGGGCAGGCGTTCCAGGCAGCGCGGGAAGTCCTGCGTGTCGGCCTTGCGCACCCACCGGGCGGGGCCGTACCAATCCACCGGCGAAGACACCAGCCGGTCGCTGGTCAGGCGCAGGTTGGGGTTGGCCGGCGCGCCCTGGCCGGCCAGCACCAGGTCCAGGTGATGGCGCGCCAGTTCGCCCAGCAGTTCCTCGACCTCGCCTTCGTGGCAGGTCAGGCGCAGGTCGGGGGTATCCAGCACGGGGCCCAGCAGCGCGTGGGCGGCCAGCTTGGAAATGCCGTCGGACAGGCCCACCGACAGCCGGATGACCGGCTTGGTGGCGGCGGCGCGCACTTCCTGCGGCAGTTCCTGGCCGATCTGGAAGATTTCCTCGGCGCGGGCAAAGGCAGCCTGGCCCGCGTCGGTCAGCGCCACGCCGCGGCCGGCTGGGCGCAGCAACTGGTGGCCCAGGTTCTTTTCCAGTTCGCGCACCTGGGCGCTGATGGTCTGGATGGCCATGTCCAGGCGTTCGGCGGCGCGGGAAAAGCCGCCTTCCTTGGCGACCATCCAGAAGTAATACAGGTGACGGTAATTGAGCATGGCGGAGTTCACTTCGGTTTTTTCGAACCATAACTCACTTTCAGGCTGATTTCTCCGGCGGGCCGAGATCCGGATCATGGGTGCCTTCGAACACAAGCGGGAACATCATGGAAGCCTTGCTCTCTTTTCTACATACCGACTTCGTCGGCACGCCGGCCTGGAGTTGGCTGCTCTTCATGGGCATCGTCGCGGCCCTGCTGGCCTTTGACCTGGGCGTTCTGCACAAGGACGATCGCGAGATCGGCGTGCGGGAAAGCCTGCTGCTGTCGGCCGGTTACATCACGGCTGCCCTGCTGTTCGGCGGCTGGGTCTGGTGGCAGATGGGCCCGACCAGCGGCATGGCCTACTACACGGGCTTCCTGATCGAGAAGTCGCTGTCGCTGGACAACGTCTTCGTGATCGCGTTGATCTTCAGCTTCTTCGCCATCCCGCGCCAGTTCCAGCATCGCGTGCTGTTCTGGGGCATCCTGGGGGTGATTGTGCTGCGCGCCATCATGATCGGCCTGGGCGCCGCGCTGGTCAGCAACTTCGGCTGGTTGATGTATCTGTTCGGCGCGTTCCTGGTGTTCACGGGCATCAAGATGTGGATGATCGCGGATCAAGAGCCGGATATCGCCACCAACCCGATCCTGAAGTTCCTCAAGCGCCGCATGCGGGTGACGGACGGGCTGCGCGGCAACGCCTTCTGGGTGCGCGAGCCGGATCCGGCGACGTCCAAGCCGGTGCGTTGGGCCACGCCGCTGTTCCTGGCCCTGGTATTGATCGAGTTCGTGGACCTGCTGTTTGCGGTGGATTCGGTGCCGGCGATCTTCGCCATCACCACCGACCCGTTCATCGTGTACACCAGCAACATCTTCGCGATCCTGGGCCTGCGTGCGCTGTACTTTGCGCTGGCGGCGATGATCCACCGCTTCCACTACCTGAAGTACGCGCTGTCGCTGGTACTCGTGTTCATCGGCACCAAGATCTTCCTGGTGGGTTTCATCGGCAAGATCCCCGCGGTGGTGTCGCTGTCGGTGACCTTCGGTTTGATCGCGGGCGGCGTGCTGTTCTCGCTGTGGAAAACCCGCTCGGGGCAGTCGCAGCCTGAATTGAAGACCGAGTAATCGCGATAGGCGTCAACGCCCCGGGGCCCGCCAATTGGCGGGCCCCGGGGCTTTTGTCATATCGGTTCGATATTGATTATGTGTCGACTATATATTTGTCATATGGAATCGTGCGGCGTAGAGTGCTGGGCGTACACAGACCCACGCAAGGAGCCGTCATGACTTGGTCCGCCAAACAGTATTCCGCCTTTGAAAACGAACGCACGCGCCCGGTGCGCGACCTGGTCGCCGCGTTGCCCAATGAAGACATCGCCACCGCGGTCGACCTGGGTTGCGGCCCGGGCAATTCCACCGAAGTGCTGGCCAGCCGCTACCCGAAGGCCGCCGTGACCGGCATGGACAGTTCCGACGACATGGTGCAGGCCGCGCGCAAGCGCCTGCCCGGCATCGCGTTCGAACTGTCCGACATCGAAACCTGGAATCCGCCGCAACAGTACGACGTGATCCTGGCCAACGCCGCGCTGCAATGGGTGCCCGACCACGCGACGCTGTACCCGCGCCTGGTCAGCAAGCTGGCCCCCGGCGGCAGCCTGGCGGTGCAGACGCCGGACAACCTGGAAGAACCCGCCCACCGGTTGGCGCGCCAGGTGGCTGCCGACGGCCCCTGGGCCGCCAAGATCGGCACGGTCAAGCATCCGCCGCGCCACAGCGCCGCCTGGTACTACGAATTGCTCAAGCCGCATTGCGGCCGGCTGGATGTGTGGCGCACGACCTACATGCACCCGCTGGCGGGCGCGCAGGCGGTGGTGGAATGGTTCAAGGGCACGGCGCTGCGGCCCTACCTGAACCGGCTGGATGCCGACGAGCAGGCGGCCTTCCTCGCGCGCTACCTGGACGAGATCTCACGCGCCTACCCGGCGCTGGCGGACGGCACCGTGCTGTTGCCGTTCCCGCGGCTGTTCCTGGTGGCGGGGCCGAAGTAAGGCCTGCCCGCGGCGCCGCGCTGGCGCCCCGGCATGGCCGATTTGCGGGCCACTGGCACTGCGGTGCCTACGCCTGCATCGCGCCGCGCTCTTCTGCCTTGTCCGAGAAATAGCGCGCCGGCGTCTGCCCCAGCGCCTTGCGGAACATGGTGATGAAGGCGCTGACCGATTCATAGCCCAGGTCTTCGGCCGTGCGCTGCACCGACACGCCCGATGACAGGCGTTGCAGCGCCATCACGATGTGCATCTGCTGGCGCCAGCGGCCGAAGCTCATGCCGACCTCCTGCTGCACCAGACGCGCGAGCGTGCGCTCGCTCATGGCCAGGCGGCGGCCCCATTCGGCCACGGTGCTGCGGTCGGCGGGATCGGCGCGCAGGGCGGCCGCAATTTCCTGCAAGCGCGGGTGGTCGGACAGCGGCAGGTGCAGCTGTTCGGTGGGCAACTGCGCCAGCAAGTCGACCAGCACGCCGGCCAGCCGGCGATTGGCGGGTTCGCCCGTGGCGGCGGGCGGCAGGTCGGCCAGGTAGGCCACCATTTCGCGCACCAGCGGCGTCACCGCCAGCGTGCAGCATCGGGCGGGCAGGCCGGGCGTATCGGCCGGCACGAACAGGAAGCAGACCCGGCCGTTGTCGGTCACGCGGTTGCTGTGCGGCACGCCGCCCGGAATCCAGACCGCGCTGCCCGGCGGCACCATCCACAGGCCCTGCGGCACGAAGCTGGTGACCCCGCCTTGCAGCGACAGCACCAGTTGTCCCATGCGGTGGATGTGGGTGGGCGATTCGTGCTCGTTGCGGGCCGCATCCACCCGCATCGCATAGGTCCATTGCGACGGGGTGTCGGGGTCGAAGTAGGGACTGTGCTGATCAGGCGGATACATGGCGCGGGGGGGGCTTGGCAGAATTTAAGGATATTTTGTCATTATCTCGAAATTCAGCAGAGGCGCCATTGCTTAAGCTAGTCGCCATGAATGCTCCTGCCCCCTCTCTCGCTTCCCAACGCCCCGTCTTGCTGATCGTGGGCATTCTTTTCATCGCCATGGCCCTGCGCGCGCCGTTCACCGGCATCGCGCCGCTGATCGGCCTGATCCGCGAGCAGATCGGCCTGTCGTCGTCCGCCGCCGGCATGCTGATCGCGTTGCCGCTGCTGGCGTTCGCCATCGTTTCGCTCGGGGTCGCCAGCCTGGCGCGGCGCTACGGCCTGGAACGCACGCTGTTCGCCGCCTTGGTCATCATCGGCGCAGGCATCGCGCTGCGCAGCCAGGGCGCCGCCTGGGCGCTTTACGCCGGCACTGCCGTCATCGGGTCCGGCATCGCCATCGGCAACGTGCTGTTGCCCAGCCTGCTCAAGCGCGACTTCCCGCAGCGCGTGGCCGGGCTGACCTCGGCCTATGTGCTGACCATGAGCATCGCAGCCGGCGCCGCGTCGGCGCTGGCGGTGCCGCTGGCCAACCTGGCCGGTGGCGACTGGCGCTTTTCGTCGCTGTGCCTGCTGGTCGTGCCGCTGGCCGGCGTGCTGCTGTGGCTGCCGCAACTGGCCAACCACACGCCACCCGCGGCCACCACGGCGCATGCGCCACATGGCCCGCGGCTGTGGCATTCGCCGCTGGCCTGGCAGGTGACGCTGTACCTGGGCATCAATTCCTTCGTGTTCTACGTGGCCGTCAGCTGGCTGCCGGCGATTCTGCGCGACGCGGGCTATTCGGCCGAACGGGCGGGCTCGCTGCATGGGCTGCTGCAACTGATGTCCGCGGGGCCGGCGCTGTTCCTGGCGCCGGTGGTGCGCCGGATGAAAGACCAGCGCGCCGCGGCGGTCTGCTCGGCGGGCGCGTCCTTCGTGGCGCTGGCGGGCCTGATCCTGGCGCCCGCCTGGGCCGTGCTGTGGATCGTGCTGCTGGGCCTGGGCACCGGCGGCGGCATCATCCTGGGGCTGATGTTCGTCGGTCTGCGTGCCAGCCACGCGCAGCAGGCGGCGGCGTTGTCGGGCATGGCACAGTGCGTGGGCTACCTGTTCGCGGCCTGCGGCCCGGCGCTGGTCGGGGCCCTGCATGACCAGTCGGGCAGCTGGTCGGTCGCGCTGGGCCTGTGCGCAGCGCTGTGCCTGGCGATGGCGGGCTGCGGGCTGCTGGCGGGCCGCGCCATTCAGATCGGGCAGTTCCGTCCGCATGGCGCGGCGGCGAAGGCCGACGCGCGCCAAGGGTAGCGACACGCGTGTAGACACATGCCGAGGACGTGGCCGGGGCCACGCGGGAGCGGACCCCGGGTCGATCCCGCAACCCGTTCGCGGGCGGGTCTACCGCCCCATCACGGTCTGGCGCCCTGGCCGCGCCAAAGCTGCACCAGGGTGTCGGGCGCCTCGGCTTCCGGGACGTCGAACACCAGGCTGGCGGTCGCGCCATTGGCCGGATCCCTGAATACCAATTCCACATGGAAGTAGCGCTGGTCGCCCCCCTGCGCGCCGCACTCCGGCGACGCGACCGGTGCGGCGCGTTGCAGCGCTTCGCAGACCTGTGCGCGCAGGCCGGGCGGGCAGGCGGCCAGGTCGATGCTGCGCGGCTGCGCCAGGCCGGGCAGGTAGGCCAGGCCGCCTTCACGGGTCAAGCTCACGCGCAGCGCGAATTCCAGCGGGGGCAGGTCGATCATGGCTGTACTCCCACCGCGGCCCAGGCGCTGGCTACGGCCTTGTGGACCGCCGTGTCGTGGCGGGTACGGGCAATGTCGACGGTCAGGCGCGCAAACGCCACGAAGTCGGCATCGTGGCGCAGCCGCTTGTCGCAGAGCGTGTCGTACCAGATGCGGCCGGCCACTGCCCAGGCCGGACCGTCCAGCGCGGTGGCGGCCAGGTAGAAGGCGCGATTGGGGATGCCGGAATTGATATGCACGCCGCCGTTGTCGCGCGGCGTGTCGACGTAGGCGCTCATGTGGGCGGGTTGCGGGTCCTTGCCGAGCATCGGGTCGTCATAGGCGGTGCCGGGTTCGGCCATCGAGCGCAGTCCGCGCGCCTGCACCTTGGGCAGGAACAGGCCCTGGCCCACCAGCCAGTCGGCTTCGCGGGCGTTCTGGCCCAGCGCGTACTGTTTGACCAGCACGCCGAACACGTCGCACAGTGATTCGTTCAGCGCGCCGGACTGGCCCTGATAGGCCAGCGCCGCTTCGGTGTCGATCACGCCGTGCGTGAGCTCGTGGCCGATGATGTCCACTGCGACCGTGAAGCGGTTGAAGACTTCGCCATCGCCGTCGCCGAACACCATCTGCGCGCCGTTCCAGAATGCATTGTCGTAGTCTTCGCCGTAGTGCACGCTGCCGACCAGCGGCAAGCCGCTGCCGTCGATGGAGTCGCGGTGATAGATGTTCCAGAACAATTTGTAGGTGGCGCCCAGGTGCGCATAGGCCTCGTCCACCGCGGCGTCGCCGCTGGCCGGCACGCCTTCCGCGCGCACCAGCCGGCCGGGCAGGGTGGTGCCGTTTTCGGCCGTATGCACCGCGCGCTGCGGGGTGCCGGCGGCGGCATTGGGGCGGGGTTCGGTCAGGCGCGCGCGCGGCGGCTGCTCGGCCATTTCGCGCAGGCCGCGTTGTTGCTGGTCGATGATCAGGGTCTTGACCGCCGGCATGCTGACCCGCGCATCGGCGTGCTGCGCCAGACGGTCCAACACGTAAGGCGGGATCACGCCGATCAGCGGCGCGGACTCGGAAGGTCGGGGCATCGTCGGTCTCCGTCTGAGGACCGGGCGGGGGGCGCCCGGCCTGCGAGCGGGCGCTCGGCCCACGCTTTACGGTAGCAGAGGGCGGCGGGGCACAGGCGTAACAGTGTGCGGCGCGATGCGAGGAACGATGAGCCTCGCGACGCCGGGGTCAGCGGCCGTGCGGCGTGGACGACGGCGGGCGCCTAATCGCCTTCCAGCACGCGGTTCAAGCGCAGCACCTTCCTGCGCGCGGCCTGCATCGCAATGGTGTTGGTGAGCGCAGAGAATTCCATGGCGCCGAAGTCGCTGTCCGGCAACTTGATACGCCGCGATTGTGCCAAAGTATCGGCAATCGCGCGGGCGAACCCGCGCCACCCATGTTGCCCCTTTCAGGAATTCACCGCATGTCCGACTACCGCATCCGCGATCTCTCGCTGACCGACACTCACATCATCCTGACCCTGGCCAATGGCCGCACGCTGCAGGAACCCATTCGCCGCCACATCCGGCTGGACAAAGGCAGCCCGGCCGAGCGCGCGCAGTGGCAATTGGTGGACGACGGCCACGGCGTGGTCTGGCCGGCGCTGCTGGCGCCGTCGGCCGAAGGCATGCTGAACGTGCGCGACCTGCTGTGGGATGCGGTCTACGAGCGCGCGCTGGCCACGCTGCAGGCGGCCGGATGGCAGTTGGACCGCCTGTCGCGGCGCGACCAGGAGCTGGTGGCGTTGTGGCGCATGGAAGCCGACATCAACAACGGCGGCTTCATGCAGTTCCTGTGCAACTGGGGCGACCCCACCTGCCAACTGGCGCTGGGCGCGCTCAAGAAGATCGGGGCCGAGCGCACGCATGCCATCCTGGCGGACATGCGTGGCCTGATCGACCGCTTCGAGGAATCGCCCGAGGTGGTGCAACTGAACGACATCTACGGCGCGATGACCGAAGACGAACAGGCGCGCATGCAGGAACTGGACGAGGCGTATTTCGAGTACCCGGACAATCTGGCTCGGTTGGGGCTGGCGCATTACGGCGCCTAGCTGCGCCTGCGCGGGGATGTGTTGGCCACCGCGCCGCGCCTGTCAGGCCTGCCTGCGGCGCCCTCGAATCCTCTTTTGACAAGATGAAACAACCGTAACTTTTCTGTCGATTTCCGGGGACGGAGTCGCGCTAGAATCGCTGGCTTCTATCCCGGGGGGGGATGCCAGATGCGTTATTTCCTGATCTTGGTTGGGGCGGCCGTGGTCGCTTATTTGCTCGCGCGTGGCATCGCCGCCGTGCTCTCGGACCGTAAACGCAATAAATCAGAAAGGGACTCCAAGTGAAGCCGACCGACCTGCAGATCGTCAAATCCGCCAAGCCGCGCAGCCTGATGGTGGCCGTGGTCACCGGCGTGCTGTTCCTGCTGATCCTGTTCATCGCGTTCGGCTCATGGTTTCAGGTGGACCAGGGCGAACGTGGCGTGGTGCTGCGCAACGGCAAGCTGGTGCGTGTGTCCGAGCCGGGCCTGGATTTCAAGACGCCGTTCATCGACAGCGTCATGATGGTGTCGGTGCGCGACCACACTTTCGTGTTCGAGAAGCTGGAAGCCTACAGCTATGACCAGCAACCGGCCACGCTGCGCGTGTCGGTCACCTACCGCGTGCCGTCCGAACACGTGGCCGAGCTGTATTCCGAATACGGCACCATCGGCAACCTGCAGATGCGCGTGCTGGAACGCAAGACGCCCGACGCGGTCAAGAACGTGTTCGGCCAGTACACCGCCGTGCGCGCCATCCAGGAACGCCAGAAGCTGGGCCTGGACGTGAACAACGCCGTGCTCAAGACGATGGAAGGCGCGCCGGTGCAGGTGGTGGGCGTGCAGATCGAGGAAGTGGGCTTCTCGCAGGCCTACGAACATTCCATCGAGCAGCGCATGCTGGCCCAGGTGCAGATCGAAACCACGCGCCAGCAAAAGGAAACGGCGATGATCAACGCCGAGATCCAGGTGGTCAAGGCCAAGGCCGAAGCCGATGCGCGCCGCCAGCAGTTCACGGCCGAAGCCGACGGCATCCGCATGCGCGGCGAAGCCGAAGCGGCGTCCATCCGCGCCAAGGCCGAGGCCCTGGCCGCCAACACCAACCTGGTCAGCCTGAACGCCGTCGAGAAGTGGGATGGCGTGCTGCCGGCCACGCAGGTGCCCGGTTCGGCCATGCCGTTCATCGGCATCAAGTAGGCGCGGCTGCGTCCTGCGCGGCGACCTGCATGCGCTGCCGCGCGAATTCCACCACGCTGTCGCCCGGCAGCGCGCGGCTGTAGAACCAGCCTTGCACGATGATTTCGGCGCTGGATTCCAGCGCCGAAATCTGTTCCTGCGTTTCCACGCCTTCGACAATGATCTGCAGGTCCAGCGCTTCGCAAAAGCGCAGCAGGCCGCTCATCACCTGCGCGCCGCGTTCGCTGCGCTGGGCCAGCACGAAGCTGCGGTCGATCTTGACCGCGTCGATCTCGAACTGGTGCAGGTAGCTCAGGGCCGAATAGCCGGTGCCGAAGTCGTCGATGTAGATGCGGCAGCCGATGCCGTGCAGGCGGCCGAACGCCGTGTGCAGCGCCTCGGCGTCTTCCACCAGCGCGTCTTCGGTCAGTTCCACCGAGACCTGGCCGCGGGCCTGTTCCAGCACCTTCACCAGCTTGTCCAGGTACGACGCCGACGTCAGCGTGCTGCTGGTGACGTTGATGGTCAGCGGCAGCGTGAAGCCGGCCCGGCGCCAGGCCTGGCATTGCAGCACCGCCTGCTTGGCGACCCACAGGTCCACCTCGCGCATCAGGTCGGCCTGCGCCAGCCAGCGCAGGAATTCCAGCGGCGCCTGCTGCGTGCCTTCGGGGCCGGTGGCGCGCAGCAGCGCCTCGCAGCCGGTGCACTGGCCGGTGCGCAGCGACACCTGGGGCTGATATTCCAGATAGAAGTCGTATTCGCTGATGGTACGGATGCGCGAGATCTCGGCGCTGCGGCGCGCGCGGTTGGCGTAGGTCGACACCACGGGGTCGTGCGCGAACAGCAGCGATTCTTCCTGCAGGCGCGGAAAGGTGGTGTCCAGCGACTTGAAATAGACCGTGGCATCGGCCTTGCGCTGGCGTTCCAGTGCCACCACGAAGGGCGCGTACAGGCAGGTGCCCAGCGCAATCAGGAACACCTGCAATACCACGCCGCCCAGGTGGCCGCCCGATCCCAGGTAGGCGTTGAGCAATACCGGCGAGGTCAGCGGCAACGTCACGGTGGCGGGGTCCAGCCAGCCCAGCTGCACCACGGCCAGCGCAATGATGACGTTGCACACCGGCGCCAGCACGAACGGGATCAGGAGGCGCGGATTCAGGATCAGGGGCAGGCCGAACAGCAGGATCTCGTTGACGTTCAGAAGCGACACCGGGATGCTGGCCAGCGCCAGCAGGCGCAGCGATTCGCTGCGCGAGAACAGCAGGATCGCGGCCACCAGCGACAGGGTCGCGCCGGCGCCGCCGATGAAGGCAAAGGCCCCCAGCAGCGTGCTGTTCAGCGCATACATGCCCTGATAGCCGGCGGCGGCGCTGGCGGCGTTGAGCGACGTGGCCTGGTCCAGCACGTCCAGGATGGGCGCCATGGCGTGATAGCCGTGGATGCCGAAGAACCAGAAGATCGAGTTCATCGCGGCCATCATCGGGCCGGTGGTGAAGGGGCTGTCCAGCGAGGCCAGGTCGACAGGGATGTTGAACTGCGTGACGCCGGGCACGCGCAGCACCGCGCTCAGCACCAGCACGACGACCCCGGCGACCAGCAGTCCCGGTATCACCATGTTCAGTGTGCCGCGCACGTTTTCGCCGATCAGGCCGTCGGGCGCCAGGCGGGTCCAGCGGCGCCGGTGCAGCCACGACATGAGCGGCACCGTGCCCAGCGGCGCGATGATGGCGATGAACAGGGTCAGCGTGGCGGCGGCGTGCGGGTAGGGCGCGAGCAACCCCTCGGCGATCACCACGTACGACAGGCACAGGAAGGCGGCCGGCAGGTTGGGCACGCGGTAGCGGATGGACAGCATGTAGCCGATCGACGTGCTGACCAGCATTGGCATGACGGCATTGAGCTTGTCGTGCACCCCCGACAGGACATCGGCGACGTGGGGCGGCAACCCCAGCTGGCGCGCCACGATGGCCAGCACGAGGAACAGCGCGGCCACCAGCAGGCAGGGCATCGTCCAGAGCAGGCCTTCGCGGATGGCTCGCAGCGCGCTTGCGCCGGCCAGGGCCGCCAGCCGATCTTTCGGATAGCGCATGAAGCTCGATGTCGGCATACCGGTGTCGCCCTTAAAAGCCCGCAACCGAGGGAGGGCTGTCCCAGGGGCCGCATCGTGCCGGCGACCTGGGCTTTGTAAGAATGCTTTGCGGCATCCTAGCGCCTGAGTTCCCGCTTTAGCAATCGCGTTTCGAAAAAATCCTAGGGATTCCCCTCTGTCAAGAATTGAAAAGGCGGCGCATCGTGCGCTTATCAGGAGGCAGGCAGCGCTATACGATCAATTCGACGGCGTCCGTTTCGTGGGAACGGCGGTGTCATGCAAGGGCGTTACCGAGAGGACGACAAGATGTCTCAGTTGGAGTGGGTGCCCGGCGACAAGACGCCGGAGCGGCAGGGCTATTACGAGACCAGGCTGGACACGGGCGGTACCGCGATTTCGCTGTACAGCGTGCTGGGATGGATGCCGGCCAAGGCGCCGGGCAACATGGTGAGCTGGCGCGCCTTGCCGCCGGCGGCCGAACGCGAAGAGGCCGAACGGCACATCCAGGAGCTGCGTGCGGCCCAGAGCCATGTGCCGATGGATTATTAGGACTGAATCGCCAGATCAGATGCGTCTGATTTCCCTGGGTGACATGACCGGTGCGAGCGGCCCGTAGCGGGCGCGGAACGCGGGCGCTAGTTGCGATAATGAGAATTATTTGTAAAATCCGCAGCGTTCCCACCCTACGCTACCGGATCGCCCCATGTCCCGCCCCGCCTCGTCCCGCCCCGGATGGCTCGCCTGCTATGACGAGCTGATCGGCGCCTGGACGCGCCGGTCGGGCAACCGGCACGACGCCGAAGACGCCGCGCACGACGCGATCGAGCATCTGCTCAAGGCGGACGGCAGCGTGGCGGCCAAGGCCCGCGGCTATCTGTTCCAGGTGGCCGGGCACCGCCTGATCGACCGCTGGCGCCGCCAGGGGCGCGAGCAGCACGTGCCGCTCGATGACCTGGCCGAAGACGACCAGCCGGCCGCGTCCGACCCCGATGCGCCGCTGCGCGCCGCGCGCCTGGCCGATGACCTGGCCCGCGTGCTGGCGGAACTGCCGCCCAAGTGCCGCCAAGCGTTCGTGCTGAACCGCATCGAAGGCTGGACCCAGGCCGAGGTGGCCACCTACATGGGGCTATCCAAGAATATGATTGAACGCTACGTCATGCGGGCGATCGAATACGTGCAGGAGCGTCTGCGCGAGCACGCGCCGTGACGCAGGTTTCCTTCACTACGGATCCGCGCCCGGACGCGGACGGCAGCCACCGATGACCGAGTCCTTTACCCGCGATGCCGACGACCCGCGCCAGCCCGCTACCGCCGCCTGGTGGTTTGCCCGCTGGCATTCGGGCGACATGACGCGCCGCGAGCGCCGCGCTTTCGCGCTCTGGCGCCGCGAGCAGCCGGACGCCGCGCGCGACTTCGACCGCATGCAGCAGCTGGGGCAGGCGGCCGAGCGGCTGCCGCAAGACCGCGTCCAGGCCCTGCTGGGCGGGGCCGTGCCGGCCCGGCCCAAGGTGCGCCGATGGTTGCCGTTGCCTGCGCCGTTGCGCGTGGGCTTCGCCTGCGCCTTGCTGGCGCTGGTGGCCCTGGCGGGGTGGTGGAGCCTGCCCGGCGAGGCGCCGTCCTTCACCACCGTGGTCGGTGCCGACCGCGGCGAGCGCAAGCAGGTCACGCTGCCTGATGGCTCGGTGCTCGAGATCAACGGCAACACGCTGGCCGAGGTCAAGTTCTACGCCGGCCGCCGCGAGGTTGAATTGCAGGGCGGCGAGATTCTCTTTTCCGTCAGTCCCGATGCCGAGCGGCCATTCCTGGTGCGTGCCGGCAGCGGCGAGGTCCGCGTGACCGGCACGGTGTTCGATGTTCGGCGCGACGAGGACGTCGTCACGGTGCTGGTGCGTTCCGGCACGGTGGAAGTCAGCGGCGGCCATTGGTGGAACCTGGGCCTGGCGGTGCTGCGCGGCGGCCATGGCATCCGCGTGCCCGGCAGCGGCGCCATCGGCGTGCCGGCGCCCACCGACGTCGACACGGCGCTGGCCTGGCAGACGGGGCGCGTGGTGTTCAAGAATGCACCGCTGACCGAGGTGGTCAGCGAGATGAACCGCTACCTGGCCACGCCTCTGCGCGTGGCCGACAGCCGGGCGGGGCGCCTGCGCGTGTCCGCGTCGTTCAGCCTGGACCGCCCCGAAGCGCTGCTGGACGCCTTGCCGGCGGTGGCGCCGGTGAAGCTGGCGCCCGCCGCAGACGGCGTGATCGACGTGTCGGCGCGTTGACCGTTACAAATTAATCGGACGAAGCATTCAGGTTTTTTCGCCGCTGCATCGTTCTAGGTGAGAAGGCGCGTCGCGCCGCGTTCCCGCTTCGGGGACTTTCCTTCTTGCCGTTGAACCGAATCCGCAGCTGACCGTGAACCTTCCTGTCTGGCGCCCCGCGCGCGCCGCCACCCGCTTTGCCCTGTCTTCCCTGACGCTGTCGCTGGCCATGGCACTCGGTGCCAGCTCCGCCGTACAAGCCCAAACCCCACCCCAGGCCGTGGCGGTGGACATCGCCGCCTTGCCGCTGGGCGATGCCTTGCTGCAATGGGCCGCGCAGACCCGCCAGCGCGTGTTCTACGCGCCCGAGGTGGTCGCGGGATTGCGCAGCCCCGGCCTGCGCATGAGCGGCAGCCCCGAGCAATCGCTGGCCCGCCTGCTGCAAGGCACGGGCGTGGCCTACCGCTGGCAGGGCGATAGCATCATCCTGTCACGCGACGGCGAGGTGGCCAGCCTGGCGCCGGTGACGGTGCTGGGCGCGCGCGATCCGGCCGTGACCGAGGGAACCGGGTCCTACACCACGCCGGCGACGGCGAGCGCGACCGGGCTGTCGCTGTCGCTGCGCGAAACGCCGCAGTCGGTGTCGGTGGTGACGCGCCAGCGCATCGACGACCAGAACCTGCGGTCGCTGGACGAGGTGATGGGCAGTGTGGTGGGCGTGCAAGTGGTGGCCGAAGACAGCGACCGCACCGATTTCTGGTCGCGCGGCTTCTACATCGACAACCTGCAGTACGACGGCGTGCCCACCACGATCGGCCTGTCGATGTACGGCGAATCCGACAACGATTCGATCATCTACGACCGCATCGAAGTGGTGCGCGGCGCGACGGGGCTGATGACCGGCGCGGGCAATCCGTCGGCCTCGATCAACCTGGTGCGCAAGCATGCCAACAGCCGCGAATTCACCGGCTCGATCAACACCGGCGTGGGCTCTTGGAACCAGTTCCGCAGCTCGGTCGACCTGAGCACGCCGCTGAACCAGGAAGGCACGGTGCGTGCACGCATGGTGGCGCTGTACCAGAAGAAGGATTCGTACATCGACCTGTACCACACCGACAAGAAGGTGTTCTACGGGGTGATCGATGCGGACCTGACGCCGTCCACCACGTTGAGCGTGGGCATGGATTCGCAGGACAAGCGGCCGCGCGGCACCACCTGGGGCAGTCTGCCGGTGGTATTCAGCGACGGGACGCCGACCGATTGGCGCCGGTCCAAGACCACCGCGGCCGACTGGACCTATTGGCACACGACGCAGCGCACTACCTTTGCGTCGCTGTCGCATCGCTTTGACAATGACTGGGAAGCCAAGGCCGATTGGTCGCTGCGCAAGAGCAAGTACGACGCCAAGCTGCTGTACCTGTACGGCCAGCCGGACCGCGACACCGGCGAGGGCCTGGGGGCGTTGCCGGGTTACTGGAATTCGTATGCGCAGCAGACCTCGCTGAACCTGCAGGTCAAGGGGCCGTTCCAGCTGCTGGGACGCCGCCACGAGCTGGTGCTGGGCGCCATGCGCAGCCGCTACAGCGAAGACTTCTACAGTTATGGCCGCGAGGGCGCGATGCCCGACACGGGCTCGTTCTACGACTGGGACGGCTCGTACGCGCAGCCCAACTGGACGACGACCACGCTGCGCGACACCATCACGCACCAGCGCGGCGCGTACGCCGCCGCGCGCTGGTCGCTGACCGACAGCCTGACGCTGATCACCGGCAGCCGCTATGCCACGTGGCAATCGCGCTCGCCGACCCGCGACCAGAAAGACTCGCGTCTGATTCCCTACGCGGGCGTCGTCTACGACATCAACAGCACGTATTCGGCCTACGCCAGCTATACCGACATCTTCCAGCCCCAGGATTACCGTGACCGCAGCGGCAACTACCTGGATCCGGTGGAAGGGCAGAACTACGAAGTGGGGGTGAAGGGCGAATACCTGGACGGCCGCCTCAATGCGTCGGTGGCGCTGTTCAAGGTGAAGGAAAGCAAGACCGGTGTGCCGGACCCGGGCTACATGGTGCCGGGGTCCACCGACGGCGCCTACAAGACGGCCGACGGCGTCACCACGCGCGGTATTGAAATGGAAGTGACGGGCCAGCTGGCGCCGGGCTGGAACACCACGCTGGGCGGCACGTACTACACCAGCCGCGACGTGCACGGCGTGTCGGTCAACACCGAACGCCCGCGCGCGACCGCCATGCTGTTCACCACCTATCGCCTGCCGGGCGCCTGGAACAAGCTGACCGTCGGCGGCGGCGTCAACTGGCAGATCAGCACGTACAGCACCGTCGAGCTGGACGAGGGCAGCGTGACCGCCAAGCAGAAGGCCACGGCGCTGTTCAACCTGATGGCGCGCTACGACTTCAATTCGCGCCTGTCGGCGCAGCTGAACGTGAACAACCTGTTCGACAAGAAGTACTACCTGGGCGGCGTGGCCAACCAGGTGTACTACGGCGAGCCGCGCAGCGTGTTCCTGAACCTGAAGGCGACGTTCTAGCGTTTGCAGAGGCGCCGGCCAGCCAGGCCGGCGCGGGTGCAGGGCCTACGCCTGCTGCCGCGTCGCGGCCAGCACGATCTCGCGGATGCACACGCCGGGGGGCTGCGAGTAGGCGTAGTACACCGCGTTGGCCACGTCTTCGGCTGCGAGAACCTTGCCGCCCATGTCGGCCTTCCAGGCCTCGTAGCCGCTCTTGATGCCGTCGTCGGTGGTGTGGCCCAGCAGTTCGGTTTCGACCGCGCCGGGGGCGATGGTGACCACCCGCACGTTGTGCGGCGACAGTTCTTCGCGCAGGTTTTCCGACAAGCCATGCACGGCGAATTTGGTGCCTACGTACGCCACGTGGTTCGGGAAAGTCTTGCGCCCGGCCACCGAGCTGATGTTGATGATGGTGCCGCGGCCGCGTTCGGCCATGCCGGCCGCCACGGCATGTACGCCGTTCAACAGGCCTTTGACGTTGACGTCCAGCATGCGGTCCCATTGTTCCGGGTCCTGGCGGGTGATGTCACCCAGCAGCATGACGCCGGCGTTGTTGACGATGGCGTCGGCCGGGCCGTATTGGGCTTCGGCTTCGCGCAGGGCGGCGGCCAGCGCCTGGCGGTCGGTCACGTCGACCTGGCGGGCCAGGGTGTCGGGCAGGTTCAGGGCCTGCATCGGCGCCAGGCGGCGGGCCAGCAGCAACAGCGGATGGCCGTGGGACGAGAACAGGCGGGCGGTGGCCTGGCCGATGCCCGAGCTGGCGCCGGTGACAACGACGAGAGGAAGTTTGGGGGGGGTCATGGTGGGGCTCCAGGTATCGGTAATTCGTATGTCAGAATGACTGAAAACCAGTGTATGGCGGCTTTTCCCGCTTGAAAAATGGTTTATTCTTCTCGCATCAATCGGGAAAACTTATGGATAGCCGCCAGCTGAACGCCTTCATTGCCGTGTTTGAAGAGCGTAACATCACCGCCGCCGCGCAACGCCTGCACCTGAGCCAGCCGGCCTTGTCGGGCACCATCAAAAGCCTGGAAAGCCTGCTGGGCGCGCAGTTGTTCGAGCGCCAGGCGCGCGGCGTGTCCGTCACGGACGCGGCCCGCATCCTGTACCCGCAGGCCCGCCGGCTGGTGGCGCAGACCGAATCCATGACCCGTCAGTTCCGGCAGGATGCCCGCGTGGCCGAACTGCGCATCGGCATCGAAGGCGAGATAGCCGGCGCCCATATCCGCGCCTTCGTGGCGCGGGCGCGGCAGGCCGTGCCCAACCTGCAATTGCGCCTGCTGGAGGGGTGTGCGGGCGATGCCCGGCTGGCCACCGAAGACGAGCGCTGCGAAGACGAACTGTTCCTGCCGCTGTGGAACGACCCGTACGCCATTGCGTCCCCGGTCGGCGCGCCGGCCGATGTCGCGCCCGATTGGATCGTCTGCCCCGACCACCCCAGCCATCAGCGCCTGTTGCCGTACTACGGCGCCGCCGCCAATACGCCCGCCGCACAGGCGGCGTCCCTGCGCCTGGCGCTGGAATTGGCGGGGGCCGGCGTGGGCGCCTGCATCGCGCCGCGCTCGCTGGTGGAGCAGCAGGACGGGGTGGCGGCGCGCGCCCTGGACGGCCTGGCGCTGTCGCGCCGCGTCGGCCTGTGCTTTGCCGCACAGGCGCTGGATACGCCCGCGCTGGCGCTGCTTGCAGAGCAGCTCGGCAACGCGATCCGGGCCTGAACCCCCGGGCCGTCTGGCCGGCGACGCACGAGACTGGCGCCACGGGTTGCGGCGGGGGATCTGTTCAAGGCGTCCGGCCGGACTATAATGAGAATGGTTTCCATTACATTCGCGTCTCTGGTGGTCCCGGCTGGGGCCGGGCCGTCATGCACTCCACTTCCCTAGCGCCTCACGCCGAGGTGCAGTCCGTTTATCAGGCGCACCACTCCTGGCTGCGCACCGTGCTGCATCGCAAGCTGGGCAACGCGTCCGATGCCGCCGACGTGGCCCACGACACGTTCGAAAGGTTGATCCGCGCCAACGTCGCCCAGCCCTTGAGCGAGCCGCGCGCCTACCTGCGCACCATCGCCAATCGCCTGCTGATCGGGCGCGCGCGCCGCGCCGCGCTGGAAGCGGCCTATGCCGAATCCCTGGCCCTGCAACCGGCGGCGGTGGAACCGTCCGTGGAGTCGCGCGCCTTGATCCTCGAGGCGCTGGAACAGGTTTGCGAACTGCTGGATACCTTGCCCATGACCAGCCGCCGCATTTTCCTGATGGCGCAGATCGACGGCTTGTCCAACATCGAGATCGGCGAACGCCTGGGCCTGACGCCCAACGCCGTGCAGAAATCGCTGGCCCGAGCGCTGGTGCGTTGCTACGCGGCGGTCTACGGGTGAGCGGCCCGCTGGATAGCGTCCGTCTGCTCCGGCCGCTGGCGCCGGAAGCCGGCAAGCTCGACCCCAAGGTGATCCGCCAGGCGGCCGATTGGTGGGCGCGCCTGCGCGATGGCGCAACGCCCACCGAGCGCGATCGCTTCGAGCGCTGGCGCCAGGCGCAGCCTGCCCACGACCTGGCCTGGCAACGGTTGGGCGCGCTGACCCGGGGCGTGTCCCTGGGCGCCGAGCAGGCCGGCGCCGATGTCGCCTCGCGCACCCTGCAGCAGGCGCCGCTGATCCGTGCGCGGCGCAACGCCATCCGCTGGATGATGGCGGCGACCGGCGTCGGGCTGGGCGCCTGGGCCGTCAACGACCGCGAGGCCCTGCGCAATCTGGCAGCCGACCTGCGCACCGGCACGGGCGAACGACGCAGCGTGGTGCTGGCTGACGGCACCCGCGTCGAACTGAATGCCGACAGCGCGGTGGACCTGCGCTACACGGATACGCGGCGCGAGCTGGTGCTGCGCGAAGGGGAAATCCTGGTGGCCACCGGACAGGACCCGCGGGGCCGTCCCTTCACTGTGCGTACGCGCGCCGGCGTGCTGACGCCGGTGGGCACGCGCTTCCTGGTGCGCGACCTGGGCGCGGGACGGGGCCGGGTGGCCGTGCTGGAAGGGGCGGTGGATGTCGCGAACGGCCAGGCCGGCGCGGCGCTGCGGCGGGTGCCGGCGGGCGGGCAGGCCGAGTTTTCCGCCGCGGGCGATTTCGTGCCGGCGGCGCTGGCGCCGGGCGTCTCGGCCTGGCTGGATGGCATGCTGCTGGCCGATGCCATGCCGCTGGCCGACTTCCTGCGCGAACTGGGGCGTTACCGCCCCGGCGTGCTGCGCTGTGCGCCGGAGGCGGCGCCGCTGCGAGTGGTGGGCGCGTTTCCGGTGGCCGACACGGACCAGGTCCTGTCGATGCTGCAGGACGTGTTGCCGGTGCGGGTGCAGCGCTACACACGCTACTGGGTCAACGTGCACCTGGCCTGACGCGATTGATTTGTAACCGGAACGGCGTGATCGGCGTTCTCACGCTTCATGTAGGGAAAGCAGCCCGCTCGACGGGCCGCATTCCTCCCTCGTGAACCAGGACTTCTTCATGCCTTGCCAACCCCTTTCCGCGGCCCGCGCCGCGAATGCCGCCCGCCGCGGCGTCCTGCCGCGCACGCGGCTGTGCGTGACGCTGTCGCTGGCCCTGCCGCTGGTCGCGGCGGTGTGGCCCGCCGCGTCCGTCCAGGCCCAGGCCGCCCCGGCCGCGCGCACGGTGTCCTTCAATGTGCCTGCTGGCCCGTTGGGCGCGGCGCTCGGCGCCTTCGGCATGCAGGCGGGCGTGATGGTGGCGTCCGACCCGGCGCTGACGCAGGGCGCGCGCACCGATGGCGTGTCGGGCGCCTATTCCGTGGATGCGGCGCTTGCGCGCCTGCTGGCAGGGACCGGATTGCAGGCCGTGGCGCGCGGCGAGGGCGGCTATCGATTGCGCCAGGCAGGGACGGGCCAGGCGCAGACGCTGGCGCCGGTGACCGTGACCGGCAGCTATCAGGCCACCACCGATGGCACGGGGTCGTATACCTCGCCCGCGGCCACCATCGGCAAGACCACGCAGGCGTTGAAGGACATTCCCCAGTCCATCACCATCCTGACGCGCCAGCGCATGGACGACCAGGACATGACCAGCCTGCCGGACGCGATCAACAACACCACCGGCATGGTGGGCGTGCAAGGCGTGGGTCCGGGCATCGCGATCAACTCGCGCGGCTTTCCGGTGGACATGCTGCAATACGACGGCGTGCCGCTCTTGCGCAATAACTACAGCCTGGGCAACTGGGAACAGGATTCGCTGGTGTTCTACGACCGCGTCGAGATCCTGCGCGGCGCGGCCGGCCTGCTGCAAGGGGCCGGCAGCCCGGGCGGCGCCGTCAACCTGGTGCGCAAACGCGGCGGCGCCGAACCGTCGGTGGTGGTCACGGGCAAGGTCGGTTCGTGGGACCGCTATGGCCTGCAATTGGACGCCGGCAGCCCGTTGAACGCAGCCGGCACGCTGCGCGGCCGGGTGGTGCTGGACGATGACCGCAGCCATTCGTACACCGATTACGTGTGGGACAAGACCCGCAACCTGTACGCGGCGCTGGACTACGACATCAGCCCCGACACCACCGCCGGCATCGCGGTCAGCAACCGCTTCAGCCGCTCGCGACCCATGTTCGTGGGCTTTCCGCGCTTTGCCGATGGCGGCGACATCGACCTGCCGCGTTCCACCTACACGGGGTCGACCTGGAACCGCGCCAAGAATGACCAGACCGTGTTCTACGCCGACCTGGAACACCGCTTCAGCGAGGCCTGGCGCTTCAAGCTGGGCGGCGTTGCCATGAACGAGAAGAACACCACCGTGCACCAGCGCGTGGCCAATGCCGTGCAGCGCGATGGCAGCGGTTTGTCGTATGGCAATTTCGGCGTGGACTTCGACAGCAAGCAGCGCGGCCTGGACATGTCGGTCAGCGGCGATTTCACGGCGCTGGGCATGAAGCAGGAAGTCGTGCTGGGCGCGAACTATTCCAAGCTCACGACGCAAGACCGCTTCACGCGGGCCTGGAGCAATAGCGACGGCAATATCTTCGACATCGACCACAACCGGCCGTGGCAGGATATCGACAGCATCGCAGCCGCCAGCGGCTACGACAGCCGCAGCGCCTACGACATCCGGCAGAAGGGCATCTACGGCACGTGGCGCGTCAAGCCCACCGAGTCGCTGTCGTTGATCGGCGGCGGCCGCGTGGGCTGGTATGACTTCACTTACCGGTCGGCCGGCGAGACCTCGGCCACGACGGAATCCGGCCGCTTCATTCCCTACGCCGGCATCGTCTACGCCCTGAGTCGCGACTGGTCGATCTACACCAGCTATACGTCCGTGTTCGAGCCGCAGACCGATCGCAGCGTATCGGGCGCGTTGCTCAAGCCGGTGGAAGGCGCCAATTACGAAGCCGGCGTGAAGGGTGAGCTGGCCGATGGCCGCGTCAACGTGGCGCTGGCCGTGTTCCGCTACGACCACAAGAACCGCTCGGTGACCGACTACGACAACGGCTTTGCCTGCGACGGTTGGTATTGCTCGCGCGCGGCCGGCAAGGTGCGCAGCCAGGGCTTCGAGGCGGAAGTGTCGGGCGAGGTGATCCAGGGCCTGCAACTGTTCGCCGGCTACACCTACAACACCACCAAGTACCTGGAAGACCCGGACAACCAGGGCAAGATCTTCAACACGTGGACGCCCAAGCACATGCTGCGCCTGTGGGCCAACTACAAGCTGCCGGGTGACTGGAACCGCCTGAGCGTGGGCGCCGGCGTCAACACGCAGACGCATACGCTGAGCTCGGACCGCAAGTTCGCGCTGGCGGGCTTTTCCGTGTGGAATGCCCGCGTGGGGTACCAGGCCACGTCCGAGCTCAGCTTCGGCCTGAACCTGAACAACGTGTTCGACAAGAAGTACTACGTGCCGTCCTACAACACGATCAGCAGCAACAACTACTACGGCGAGCCCCGCAATGTGATGCTGACGGTGCGCTACGCGCCGAAACTGTAGCGCGGGGGCGGGGCGGCCGCGATGGGATAAAATAATAATTATTCCCATTTAGATTTCATCGCGAGCCGCGCCGTGTCCTCGACCGACTCCCTGCCCAACGACGCTGTCACGCAGATCTACCGCGACCACCACGGCTGGCTGTCCGGGTGGCTGCGCAAGAAGCTAGGCAATTCCTTCGATGCCGCCGACCTGGCGCATGACACCTTCGTGCGCCTGATGGGTGCGCGCGTGCGCGAGGGCGGCGGGGCCGAACCGCGTGCGCTGCTGACGCACATCGCCAAGGGCCTGGTGGTGGATCACTGGCGCCGCCGCGCGCTGGAAGACGCCTACCAGGCGGCCGCCGCGCAGTTGCCGCCTTGCGAGGCGCCGTCGCCGGAAGTGCGGGCGCTGATCCTCGAAACCCTTTACGCCATCGACGCCACCCTGCGCACCTTGCCCGCCAAGACGCGCGAGATATTCCTGGCCTCGCAATTCGACGGCATGGCCTATGCCGACATCGCGCGGGTGCAGCGCATGTCGCTGGCCACGGTCAAGCGCCACATGCAGAAGGCGCTGACGGCCTGCCTGGTAGCCTATCACGCGAGCGCAGCATGACGGCGGCGCCGGACCGCGCACTGCTGGAAGAGGCCGCCGGCTGGCTGGTGCGGTTCCAGTCGGAAGCGCTGTCGGCGTCGGACCACGCCGCCTTTGAACGCTGGCGCGGCCGTAGCGCGGCGCACGCCGCGGCCTGGGCCCGCGCCGAGGACATGCTGCGCAGTTTCGGGCAGGTGCCGCCCGCCCTGGGGGCGCAGGCCTTGCGGGGGCTGGACCGGCCGGGGCGTCGCCAGGTGCTGCGCAACGTGGCGGGCCTGCTGGTGCTGGGGCCGGCCGCGTGGCTGGCCTGGCGTGAACTGCCGTGGCGCGAGTGGGCGGCCGATGCGCGCACGGCCGCCGGAGAGCAGCGCCGCCTGCAATTGGCTGACGGCACGCAACTGATCTTGAACACCGCCACGGCGGTGGACATCCTGTACGCCGCGGATCAGCGTGTCGTGTGGCTGCGGGCGGGTGAAATCCTGCTGACGACCGGCAAGGACCCGTCGCCGGTGCACCGGCCCTTCATCGTGCGCACGGCGCAGGGCACGGTGCAGGCGCTGGGCACGCGCTTCCTGGTGCGCGACGAAGGCAGCCGCGTGCGCGTCGCGGTGTTTGAAGGCGCCGTGGATATCGGGCCGGCGGGCGGCGGCGCGCATCGCGTGCTGCAGGCCATGCAGCAGACGGTGTTCGATGCCGGGCACGTCGCCGCGGCCACCGGCGCGGATGCCGGACAGGCCTCGTGGGAGCACGGCATGCTGGCCGCGACCAACTGGCGGCTGGCCGATCTGGTGGACGAGCTGGCGCGCTATCGCCGCGGCTTTATGCGCTGTGATCCGGCCGTGGCCGATTTGCGGGTGTCGGGCGCCTTTCCGCTGCACGACATCGACGCCGGCCTGCGCCTGCTGGAAAAGACGCTGCCGGTGCGGATCAGCCGGGTCACGCCGTACTGGGTCAGCGTCACGGCGCGCTGACCCGGCCGCGCGGCAAGGCCGCGCCAGGCGCGGGCCGGCTGATGGCGCAGCGGCCCGGTACGCCGGGTGGCCCGTTACAAATTAATCGCCGATTTCCTGACACTTTTTTCGCCTTCGTCCGGTGTACCGGGTGAATGATCGCGGCCCGGCCGCGACGCCCAGCCCCTAACGAAGGATCGTCACATGGTTTCCCGAAGCTCGCATCCCCAGTCCGTTTACCGTACCCCGGCCGCGCCATCGCCCGCGGTGAGCGCGGTGCGGGCCGTCAGCCTGGGGGTGGCGTTGCTGTTCGCAGCCACCGCGGCGCCGTCCGTGCGCGCGGCCGATGCCGCCAGCGCCCCGGCCGGCAAGGCCTACGCCATCGGCGCCGGTCCGCTGGGTGACGTGCTGGCGCAATTCGCCGCGGCGGCGGGCGTGCCGCTGTCGTTCGACCCGGCCGTGCTGGCGGGGCAGCGCAGCAGCGGCCTGAACGGCGTCTATACGGTGCGCGACGGCTTCGCACGCCTGCTGGCCGGGTCCGGCTACGCGCTGGCCGAGCAAGGGGGCGGCGCCTATTCGCTGCGCAAGCTGCCGGCGCCGGAAGCCGGCGTGACGACGTTGCCCGCAGTGACCGTGGCCGCGGCGGGCGTGAGCCCCTCGGGCCTGCCCGTCGAATACGCCGGCAACCAGGTGGCGCGCGGCGGCCGGCTGGGCCTGTTGGGCAACCAGGACGTGATGGATACGCCGTTCAGCGTCACCAACTACACGGCTGACCTGCTGGCCAACCGCCAGGCCGTCACCTTGGCCGATGCGCTGAACGTGGATTCTTCCGTGCGCTTCACCGGACAGATCGGCGGCGTGACCGATTCGTTCTACATCCGCGGCTTTCCCATCGGCGAAGGCAACCTGGGCGAGATCGCCTTCGACGGCGTTTATGGCGTGGCGCCCAACTACCACGTGTTCACCGACTACATCGAACGCGTCGAAGTATTGAAGGGCCCTGCGGCGCTGCTGTACGGCATGTCGCCCAACAGCGGCGTGGGTGGGGTGATCAACATGGTGCCCAAGCGCGCCTTGCCCGAAGACCTGACGCGCCTGTCGGCCGACTACGTGGGCTCGTCCCAGTTCGGCGGCCGTGTGGACCTGAGCCGGCGTTTCGGCAATGACGGCGAATGGGGCGTGCGCGTCAACGCCATGCACCGCCAGGGCGATACGCCGCTGGATAACCTGCATTCGCGTACGGACATCGGCGCCTTGTCGCTGGACTACCAGGGCACGCGGCTGCGCGCGTCGCTGGACGTGCTGATGCAGAACGAAAAGGTCGATGCGCCGACGCGGCCCTTCCTGGTGGCCTCGGGCCTGCAAGTGCCCGATGCGCCGGATGGCCGTCGCAATGCGACCCAGCCCTGGGGCTGGTGGAAGTCCGACGGCCAGTCGGCGCTCTTGCGCGTGGAATACGACATCAGCGACCGCCTGACCGTGTTCGCGGACGCGGGGGGATCGGATACGTACGTGACGCGCCTGTCCGACCAGACGCCTACCATCGTCAACGCGGCCGGCGACACGCTGGTGACGCCCAACAACTCCAAATTCCAGATCGACCGCAGCACCTACAACGCAGGCCTGCGCGCCAAGCTGGACACCGGGCCGGTGCGCCACGCCATCAGTTTCATGGGCAGCCTGTACAGCGACCGCAACCTGCAGGCCAGCGTGCAGGGCACGCCGCTGTCGTCCAACATCTACCATCCCGTGACGCGGCCCGAGCAGTTCATTCCCGCGCCCGCCAACCTGCCCAAGGTGTCGTCGTCGGACCTGACCGGCTTCGCGCTGGCCGACACCATGAGCATCCTGGGCGACCGCGCGCAACTGACGCTGGGCGTGCGCCAGCAACGCATCGAGTCGCGCAACTTCAACGCCACTACCGGCGCGCGCACGCTCAGCTACGACGAAAGCGCCACCACGCCGCTGGCCGGCCTGGTGGTCAAGCCGTGGAGCAATGTGTCGCTGTATGCCAACTACATCGAGGGCCTGAGCAAGGGCGACGTGGCGCCGGCTACCGCCAGCAATGCGGGGCAGGTGTTCAAGCCTTACAAGGCCAAGCAGAAAGAGGTCGGCATCAAGGTCGACCTGGACAGCGCCATGCTGACCCTGAGCGCGTTCGAGATCACCAAGCCCAGCGGCCAGTTGACCGGCAACGTGTACGCTGCCGACAGCGAGCAGCGTAATCGCGGCCTGGAACTGAACCTGTCGGGCGAGCCGCTGCGCGGCTTGCGTCTGTTGGGCGGCGTGACGCTGCTGGACGCGGAATTGACGCGTTCCAGCAATCGCGCCGTGCTGGGCAACCAGCCGGTGGGCGTGCCGCCCGTGATGGCGAACCTGAGCGCCGAATGGGATACGCCGTGGGTGGCGGGGCTGACGGTGACGGGCGGCGTGATTCACACCGGCAAGGAATACGTCAATCAGGCCAACACGCAATCGGTGCCGTCGTGGACCACCTTCGACCTGGGCGCGCGCTATGCGACGAAGGTCCAGGGCAAGGACGTGACACTGCGCGCCAACGTGGTCAACGTGTTCAATCGCGGCTACTGGTCCGGCGTGGCGTCGTACGGCACGATTTCGCAAGGCGTGCCGCGCACGCTGATGCTGTCGGCGTCGATGGATTTCTAGGCGCGTGCAGGGCCTGGCCGGCCCTGTTTTTCGACGCCCTGCACCCCGCCATGGTGTTCACGCCAATCTGGGCGCGAACACCATGCAGACAGGGCTGCCGACCGGCTGTGTGCCGCCGTCATGGGCGAGCGTACCGTCGTCGGGATGCACGCGGAAACGTTCCAGCGTATCGCTGTCTTCGTTCAGCGCGAAGAGGAAGCGGCCGTCGGGGGCCAGCGTGAAAAAGCGCGGCGTGCTGCCGTGCGTGGCGGCGTGCTGCGCCGGGGCCAGGCGCCCGGTCTGCGCATTCACCTTGAACACCGCGATGCTGTCGTCGCCCCGGTTCGACACATACAGGTGGCGGCCGCGCGCGTCGATCGCGATGCCCGCGGCGCGGCTGTTGCCGGTGTACGTATCGGGCAATGAAGGCAATACCTGGAAGGGGCGCAGCGCCTGTTCGTCCAATGCGTAGGCCGTCACGGTGTTGTCCAGTTCGTTGATGACATAGGCCCACGGCGCCGAGGGATGAAACACCGCGTGCCGCGGGCCAGCCCCTTCGCGCGCAGTGGCGGCATGAATCGCCGGATCGCCCACGCGGTCGTCGTGCAAGGCATGCAGGAACACGCGGTCCAGGCCCTTGTCGGGCACCATCACGTAACGTCCGGTCGGGTCCACCAGGTTGTAATGCGGCTTGGCGTGGGGCTGCTCCTTGCGGTGCGGCCCCGGCTCGCCCGGCATGGCGATCTGCTGCGCAACCGGCTCCAGGCTGCCGTCGGCGGCCACGGGCAGCACGGCCAGCGTGCCGCTCAGGTGGTTGGACACCATCAGGTAGCGGCCCGAGGGCGCCAGCGCCAGGTGCACGGGGTTCAGGCCGTCGCACGACTGGCTGCGCCAACGCGTCAGCCGGCCGCTGCGCGCATCGCGCAGCAGCGTGCTGACCTCGCGGCGGTCGCCGTGCACCGCGTACAGCACGGGCAGCGACGGGTGCGGCAGCAGGTACGACGGGTTGACCAGGTCGCCAACGACCTGCGTGGGCGTCAGCGCGCCGGTGTCCGGCGCATAGTCGAAGACGCTGATGCCATCGCCGCGCGCATGGCGTTCGCGGGTGGTGCGGGAACCGATGTAGACGTGCATGGCCAGGGCCTGTTCCGGTAAGACAAGAAAAAGGCCATGCCAGGCAGGCCCTACGAAGCGAGGATGCCGCTGATGCGGGTCAGGTTGTCGAGCGTGCTGCGCAGGTGGGCGGCCAGCGCCTGGGCGGCCTCTTCGTTGCGCTCGCGTTCGAGCAGGTCGAGAATTTCCAGGTGCTGGTCGCAGTGCTGCTTGTAGCGGCTGCGGTCCTGCATCGAGCGGTACGACAGCAGCCGGCGCACGCGGTTGACGCGCTTGATGGTGTCGATGAAAAACGGATTGCCCGAGGCCTCGACCAGCGACTCATGAAAGCGCACGCCGCGGTCGTGCAGCTGGTCGGCCGTGTCGGTGGCGATGCCGCCGTCCAGCAGGTGGCGTTCGGCGGCGCGGCAGCGTTCCAGCACCGGCTTGTCGATGCGAAAGCCAGGCTCCAGCAACGCCGCGGGCTCCAGCGCCAGGCGCAGCCGGTACGACTGCAACAGGCTGTCAGGCGTGGTCATCATGGACGAGAATTCCCAGCCGTAGCCCGGGCGCCGCTGCGCCCAGCCTTCCTGCGCCACGCGCGCCAGCAAGGCCTGGGTCTGCGCCTGGGTCAGCGCGTAGCGGCTGCGCAGCAGCGCCTCGCTGCACTGCATGGGCAGTTCACCCCGCAGCAGCTCGTCGGCCAGCTGGAAATAGCGCTGCGTGACGATGTCGTCGGCGGCGGGCGGGGCCAGGTCCATCGGCGCCTGTGCCAGGGCGTCATAGGCATGCAGCAGGAAGTAGCCGCGGTTGGGTTTGCGCGCCACGATGCCGTGCTGTTCCAGGATGCCCAGCGCGTCATTGACCGGCGAGCGCGACAGGCGCAGGCGATCCGCCAGTTTCTGCGCCGTGAGATGGGCGCCGCCGGGCAGGCGGTCTTGCCGGATCAGCTCCAGGATCTTGCTTACGGTGTTGGTCTGCGCGCTCATGGGATGGCCCGGGTTGCGGGGGCCTCAGCTGCCTGGGCCCGGTTCGGCCGGCGCCTGTCCATGGGCGCCGAGGGTATCCGCTAGGATAGCGGGAATCACCCCGCCCATTCGCAACAGACGCAGTTCCAATTGGGTTTCCACGGCGGCCGTGGCGGTCAGCGGTTCCTGACGGCCATCGGCGCGCAGCACGCGTACCGCGACGGCCTGACGCGGCGCCAGGGTGTCGGCGGGGCAGTCGATGTCGATGCGGTCGCCGGGCTGGATATTCAGGGTCTGCGGCGTGACGCCCGCGGGCAGGCGCAGGGGCAGGATGCCCATGCCGATCAGGTTCGAGCGGTGGATGCGTTCAAAGCTCACTGCCAGCACCGCGCGGATGCCCAGCAGCCGCTGGCCCTTGGCGGCCCAGTCGCGCGACGAGCCGGTGCCGAAACGTTCGCCGGCCAGCAGCACCACCGCGTCGCCGTCGCGCCGATAGCGGTCGGCGGCTTCCCAGATGGGTTCGAGGCGGCCGCTGGGGGCGTGCAGCGTATGGCCTGCCGGGGCGCCGGGGCACAGCAGGTTGGCCAGGCTCTTGCTGTAGAAGGCCGCGCGCATCATCACTTCCCAGTTGCCGCGGCGCGAGGCGAACACGTTCAGGTCGTCGCGGTCGTCGCCTTGCGCGACCAGGAAATCGGCGATCGGGCTGTCCGGCGGAATCGCGCTGGCGGGCGACAGGTGGTCGGTGGTGACGTCGTCGCCCAGCACCAGCAGCGGCCAGGCAGCGTAGCGGCCCAACTGGCTGGCGGGGCCGGCGGCGGCAAAGGGCGGGCGGCGCAGCGCGGTCGATGCCGGGTCCCAAGGAAAGCGCGGTGTGTCCGGCGATTGCAGCGCCTGCCATTCCGGGTTGGCGCTGGCTATCCGGAATGCGCGGGCAAAGTCGTCGGCCCGCAGGCCCTGCGCCAGCGCGGCGTCGATCTCGGCGTCGTCGGGCCACAGGTCGCGCAGGTACACGGCGTGGCCGTCGGGTGCGACCTGCACCGGTTCGCGCGACAGATCGCGTTCGGCATCGCCGGCCAGCGCAAAGGCGATGACCAGCGGCGGCGACATCAGAAAACCCAGGTCCAGGTCGGGATGGATGCGGCCGGTGAAATTGCGGTTGCCGGACAGCACGGCCACCGGGTGGATGGCGCCGGCAGCCATGGCGTCCTGCACAGCCTGGGGCAGCGGGCCCGAGTTGCCGATACAGGTGGTGCAGCCGTAGCCGACGATGTCAAAGCCCACGGCGGCCAGGTCGTCCACCAGGCCGGCGCGCGCCAGGTAGTCGGCAGCCGCGGGCGAGCCGGGGCCCAACGACGTCTTGACCCAGGCCGGCACCGTCAGCCCGGCGCGGCGGGCCTTGCGCGCCAACAGGCCGGCGGCGATCAACAGGCGCGGGTCAGAGGTGTTGGTGCAGCTGGTGATGGCGGCGATGGCGATGGCGTGGCGCGGCAGCGCGGGGGCTGGGGCGGATGCGGGATTGGCGGGCGGCGTGGATGCGCGATCGGCTGACGACGCGGATTGCGGCGCGCCTTGCGGTTGGAACTCCAGCGCGGCCAGGATCTCGCGCGTCTGGCGGTACGGGTGCAGGTCCTGCGGCCGCTTGGGGCCGGCCACATGCATCTGCACCTGGTCCAGTGCGATCTCGATCTCGCGGGTATAGCGGGGGTGGGCCGCCGGGTCCAGCGCGATACCGGCGCTTTCGGCGTAGGCGCCCACCCGCGCGATGTGGGCCTCGTCGCGGCCGGTCTGGCGCAGGTAGTCCAGCGTGGCGCCGTCGATGGGGAAATAGCCGGTGGTGGCGCCGTACTCGGGCGCCATGTTGGCGACCACGCAGCGGCTGCCGGCCGATAGCGTCGCAACGCCCGGGCCGAAGAATTCGACGAATTCGCCCGACACCTGGATGGCGCGCAGGCGCTGCGTCACCGTCAGCGCCAGGTCGGTGGCGGTGACGCCAGGGTCCAGCTTCCCGGTCAGGCGTACGCCGATCACGTCGGGAATGCGCAGCAGGGTCGGCATGCCGAACATCACCGTCTGCGCCTCCAGCCCGCCCACACCCCAGCCCAGCACGCCGATGCCGTTGATCATCGGCGTGTGGCTGTCGGTGCCGATCATCATGTCCGGGTGCAGCACGCCGGCGTCATGGCACACGACGGTGGCCAGTTGCTCCAGGTTGATGGTGTGCATGATGCCGGTGCCGGGCGGGTGGATGCGCACGTTCGACAAGGCCTTCGAGGCCCAGCGCAGGAAGCGGTAGCGCTCGGCATTGCGGCGCAGTTCCAGCGCCAGGTTCTGCGTGGCCGCATCGGGCTGCGCATAGGCCTGCACGGCCAGGGAATGATCCACCGATACGTCCACCGGCAGCACCGGGTTGAGCACTCGCGGGTCGACCCCGGCCTCGTCCAGCGCATCGCGCATGGCGGCGATGTCGACCAGCGCGGGCGTGCTGGTGGTGTCGTGCATCAGCACGCGGCCGGGCTGGAACGCGATCTCGGCTTCGCTGGTGCCGCGCGCCAGCCAGGCCATCAGCGCGGCCACGGCCTCGTCGCGCTCAACGCCCTGCATGTTGCGCAGCGCGTTTTCCAGCAGCAGCCGCAGCACCACCGGCAGGCGGTGGTAGTCGGGGCCGACCGTCGCGGCTGAATCGATATGGGTATAGGCCACGCCGTCCAGCGTGAAACCGGTGCGGCGCGGCGAAGCATTGGTGTTTTCCATAGCTGCCAGTTTTGCATATTGAGTGCATAAAATGCAATTAAGGAAAAACCCGGCCGCCACGACGCAGGCCACCCAGGAGACAGACATGTCCTTCATCCGCACCCTTGCCGCCAGCGCGGCCCTGACCGTGGCGGCCGTTGCGCCGCTGCATGCCGCCGACACCGCCGCACCAGGCGTCGGCAGCGGCCGGCCCATCACCCTGATCGTGCCATTCGCCGCGGGTGGCGGCGTCGATGGCATGGGCCGCCTGCTGGCCGAACGCCTGCGGGCCGAACTGCCGCAGGGCGTGGTGGTGGAGAACAAGCCGGGCGCCAGCGGCATGCTGGGCGCGCAGACGGTGGTGCGCTCAGCGCCCGACGGCACGACCTTGCTGCTGGGCTCGGCAGGCGAAACCGCCATCAATCCGCTGGTGTTCAAGGCCAAGATGCAATACCAGCCCGAACGCGACCTGGCGCCGATTGCGCTGGTGGCGCGCGTGCCCAACGTGCTGGTAGCCAGCCCCAAGCTGCCGGTGGCCACGGTGCAGGAGCTGGTGGCCTATGGCCGCGCCAACCCGGACCGCCTGACCTACGCCACCAGCGGCGTTGGCAACCCTCAGCACCTGAACGGCGAACTGCTGCAATCGCTGGCCGGCATCAAGATGGTTCACGTGCCGTACAAGGGCGCCTCGGCGCAGCTGGTGGACGTGGCCGCGGGCAGTGTCGACCTGACCTTCGTGAGCCTGGCGGGCGCGCTGCCGTTCATCAAGAGCGGCAAGGTCAAGCCGCTGGCCGTCACGTCGGCCAAGCGGGCCTCGTTCGCGCCCGACATTCCCGCCGTGGCCGAATATGCACCGCTCAAGGATTACGCGCTGGAAAACTGGTTCGGCATTTTCGTGCCGGCCGCCACGCCCGTCGCGGTGCGCCAGCAACTGGCCGCCGCCATCGACCGCTGCCTGCGCGATGAAAAACTGGTGGCCAGCCTGCGCGAACTGGGCGGCGAGGTGCAGCCGATGACGCCGGACGCGTTCCGCGATTTCATCCAGGCCCAGACCGCCGTGTTCGCCAAGGTCGTGGCAGACGGGCATATCACGGCGGAGAATTGAGGTCCAATTCCAGCCCCACCCGCACCCCGCTGCGCACGCGGCTGATGGCGTGGCGCAAGGTCGCGCGGTAGTCGCCCTGCGCGCCGCGAATGGGGCGGTGCGCGGCGGTGATCAGGGCGGCGTCGCCCAGGGCCAGCGGCAGCACCAGGGGGCGCGATTGCTGGCGGGGGCGTTGCTCGGTCATGACGAATTCGCCGCCCGTGAAGTCGTGGCCCGGGGCGGTCAGCAGGGCGACCAGCCGCAGCGGAAAGGCCGATTCATCGGCGTCGTATTCCAAGGGATGGGAATCGCCTTCGCGCAGGCGGTGGATCACGGCGGGGTTCGGCAGCGCCGGCGGCAGGCTGTGCGTGTCGCGCCCCAGCCGCTGCGCCCAGGTCTGCGCCAGTGATTCAAGCCGCGCGTGCAGCGCCGCCTGCAATCCTGCCAGCGCCGTGGGCAAGGGCGCATCAAGCGAGGCGCGTTCGCCTTGCCCGGCGGGGGTAGGTAAGCGGTGGAGGCCGCCGGCCTTGTCGTTGCCCTTTGGGTCGTCGAGCCGCTGCGCTAATTCCCGTGCCTGGGCTGGCGTAAACAGCGCGGGCAATAGTGCCCAGCCTTCGGCTTCCAGCGCCTGTTCGATGCGTGCCCAGTCGTAGCGGTCCAGGCCCTGAGCCATCGCGCTCATGCGGCCTCCGTCGGCGTTGCCGGCATGCGCCACAGATACCACGCCGCGATGGTGCGATAGGGGCTGAAGGCCTCGCCGATCGTGCGCATCTGCGCGGGCGAGGGCGCCTTGTCCAGCCGTTTCAGGCGGCGATAGCCCTCGCGCACGCCGTAGTCATCCACCGGCAGGATGTCCATGCGTTCCAGCGTGTAGATCAGCAGCATCTCTACCGTCCAGCGGCCCACGCCGCGCAGCGCCACCAGGCGTTCGACCAGCGCATCGTCCGTCATCGCCAGCGCTTCGTCGCGGCCGGGAATGACGCCGTCCAGCGCCGCCTGGGCGATGCCGCGGATGGTAGCCAGTTTGGAGGCCGAAAAGCCGCAGTCGCGCTGGGCCTGCGGGTCGGTGCCCAGCAGCCTGGCGGGCGGCGGAAACGCCCGGCCGGGATACAGCGCCAGGAATCGCCCCAGGATCGCGTCGCCGGCACGCGCATGCAGTTGCTGATAGGCGATGGCGCGCACGAGGGCTTCGTAAGGGTCGCGCGCCGGCCGCGATTCGTGGCGGCACGGGCCGATGGCGGCGACGTGGCGGGCCCAGTCGTCGTCCAGGGCAGCCAGATGTTTGGCGGCACGCCTGTACAGGGCGGTAGGCGGCGGCGGCATCGGGGGCGCCGCGGCGGCAACGGCTGCGGGCGTTTTGCGGGCGGATAGGCGGGCAGGTCGGCGGGCAGGCTTGGGCGGCGAGGCAGCGGGGGTGGGTTTCTGAGGCGTCATGGACGACGGGCTGTGGCAGGGGAAGGACAGCATAGCGGCCCGCGCCGGAATTGGCACTCCGGTGCTTGCCATCGCGGCCGTCTGCTGCGGTGCAGTATGCTCTAGGGCTTCCCGGACCCTTTTCCCTGCTGCCCGCAATGACTGATTTTCCTTTTGACGCCGTGCTGTTCGACTGCGACGGCGTGCTGGTCGATTCCGAGCCCATCACCGCCCGCGTCCTGACCGACATGCTCAACGAGCTGGGTTGGGCGATCACGTTCGAAGAGGCCACCCGCATCTTCACCGGCAAGGCCGTGCGTGACGAGCTACCCCTGATTCAATCGAAGACCGGCGTGGCCTTGTCGCCCGACTGGTTCGCGCAGTTCCGCGAACGCCGTAACGGCGCGCTGGACCGCGAACTGCTTGAAATTCCCGGCGCGCCGGACGCGGTGCGGGCCCTGCACCAGGCGCTGGATGGCCGCATCGCCGTCGCCTCGGGTGCCGACCGCCGCAAGGTCGAATTGCAGCTGGCCAAGGTCGGCATCGCCGACTGCTTTGGCGAGCGAGTCTTCAGTGGCCATGAAATGCCGCGCAGCAAGCCGTTTCCCGACGTCTACCTGGCAGCCGCCAGCGCATTGGGCGTGGACCCGACGCGCTGCGCGGTGGTCGAAGACACCGTCACCGGCGCCACGGCCGGCGTGGCGGCGGGTGCGACGGTATTCGGCTATAGCCCGGACGCCAACGGCCACAGCAGCCCCGAGGCCCTGCGCAGCGTGGGCGTGGCGCATGTGTTCACCGACATGAAGCAATTGCCGGCCCTCTTGGCCGGCTGGGCCGCGGCGCGCTGACGCGCCGGGTGAAATCCGGCAGCCCGCCCGCTCAGGGTGGCGCCGCCGTCCAGGCCATCGATCTGCCCGCCGGGATCAGCGGGCGTACTGCTCGCCGCCATCCAGGTCGATGACCGTGCCGCTGAGATACCCCGCCCGGGGCGATGCGCCGAACACCACCATGTCGGCCACTTCCTCGGCTTGCATCAGGCGGCCGAAGGGCAGGTCGGACAAGGTTTCTTCCCAGCGCGATTCATCTCCCCAGCGGGCTTGCGCCCGCTGTTTGGCCAGCGTCAGCACGCGGTCGGTGCGGGTGCGCGACGGATTCACGCCGAACACGCGCACGCCGTGGCGCGGCGCATCGCCGCCCAGGGCACGCGTGAAGGCGATCAGCGAGGCATTGGCGGCCGCGCCGCAGATGTAGTCGGCGCGCGGGGCCGACCCGGCCATGCCGATGACGTTGGCGATGACGCCCGCGCCGGCCTGCCGCATCAGCGGGTAGTAGTGGCGGGCCAGGTCGATGTAGCCGTGCACCTTCAGTTCCCAGCCTGCGCGCCAGCGGTCATCGGCCACCTGGTCCAGCGCGCCGCCCGGCACCGCGCCGGCGTTGTTGACCAGGATGTCCACGGCGCCGGCCTCATCCAGCACCCGCGCGGCGGCGCCCGCCTGGGCCAGGTCCAGCGCCAGCGTGCGTACCACCTTGCCCGTCTGCGCCTGGATCGCCTGGGCCGCAGCCTGCAGCGCCGCGGCGTCGCGCGCGACCAATATCGGCTCGGCGCCTTCGCGCGCAAAAACCGTGGCGCAGGCCAGGCCGATACCCTTGGATGCGCCTGTCACCAGCACGCGCTTGCCTTGCAGCTGCAAATCCATCCGAAGCTCCTCGCGGTCGCGTCCGCGGACGACATGCCGGGGCGCGGTGGGAAATCGACCCCGGGCAACCCGGTGTCGTACAGCGCTGTTGTAAACCAGATGTTGTTGCCGGAACAGCCGTGGCCGCTGCCAGGCAACTGCCTGCCGGCATTCAGGATGCCGTCTGCACCGGCATTCAGGCCGGCGCAATATCGACGCGATGCCCGCCCGCCTGCGCGGCATGGCGGATGGCCACGGGCAGGAAGCGTTCGATCACCGACGCATTCGTGCTGGTATGCCCCGTGATCTCGGTGCAGGTGAAATGCGCCGGTTGGCCGCTGTCGTGCACCGCCAGCGCCAGCAGCAACAGCCATTGGTCGGCCAGGTGCGGCCCCAGCGCCGCATTGCTGGCGAGATACGCGCCGACCTCGCGCGCCAGCGTGCCAGCCACCATTTCCGCGTTGACGCCCTTGGCGCCGTACGCGGTGAACACCTCGGTTACGTCGGTGTACGCCAGCGTCGCGGTCAGCGCGTTGCCAGGGCCTTCGTTCTGGTGCGAGGCGGCGACCAGCAGCTGGTCTTGCGTCCAGTTCAGTTGCTCGGCCAGCACGTCCAGTTCGCGCCGCGCAATGGCGCGTGGCAGGCCCGCCACGATGCATTCCGCGGACAGGCTTTGCGCCGCGCCGCGCTGCGCGATATTCACCGGCGCGAGACCGCCTGCCGCAGGCGTGATCTCGGCCATCACCATGCCGCCACCGGCCGGGTAGAAGCCGCGGCGGCGCAGGTCCAGCGCCAGCCCAGCGCCCAGCTTGCGCGCCAGCGGCGCATAGGCGTGCGCCAGGAAATCGAACGACGGCGCCAGCGGGTTATGCGTGCCGCCCTGCAGTTCCAGGCGGCTGGGGCCGTCGGCCCGCAGCAGCGCCGGCAGCACGGTCTGCAACACCAGCATGCAGCTGCCGGCGCTGGCGATCGCGTAGCGGTAATCGCCCGCGCGTATCGGGCCCGGCGTGAAGCGCAGCTGTTGCGAGCCGAGTTCCGCGCCTTCGCACTCGGCGCCGCTGATCTGCATCGCCGCCTGCACGCAGGCCAGATGCTGGCGCATCAGGCCGGGCTTGGCACGCTTGGCGCGGATGCGCTCGATGCGCAGCGGCATGCCGGTAATCATGGAAAGCGCGAGCGCGGTGCGCAGCACCTGCCCGCCGCCTTCTCCTTCGGAACCATCCAGTTCAATCATTGCCATTCTTCTTGTTCAACGTCTTGTTCAACCGGGCGGGTTCAGCCCCGTTTTTTTCAACCCTTCACGCACACGATCTGCTTCAGGGTGTAGACCACTTCCACCAGGTCCTGCTGCGCCTGCATCACGGCGTCGATGTCCTTGTACGCCATCGGGATTTCGTCGATCACGTTGGCGTCCTTGCGGCATTCCACGCCTTCGGTCGCGGCCACCTGGTCGGCTACCGTGTACAGCTTCTTGGCCTTGGTGCGGCTCATCTTGCGGCCGGCGCCGTGGCTGCAGCTCATGAAGCTTTCCGGGTTGCCCTTGCCGCGCACGATGTAGCTCTTGGCGCCCATGCTGCCCGGAATGATGCCCAGCTCGCCCGCCTTGGCGCTCACCGCGCCCTTGCGGGTCAGCAGCACCTCTTCGCCGAAGTGGGTTTCGCGGCTGACATAGTTGTGGTGGCAGTTCACCGCTTCCATGTGCGCCTCGAACGGCTTGCTGATCACCGAGCGCACCGCGCCCACCAGGCGATGCATCATCACTTCACGGTTGGCGCGCGCGAACTTCTGGGCCCAGCCCACCGCGCGCACATAGTCGCCGAAGTACTTCGAGCCTTCCTCGAAGTACGCCAGGTCCTGGTCGGGCAGGTTGCGCTGGTGCTGTTCGGCGTCTTTCTTGGCCAGCTCGATGAACATCGTGCCGATGGCGTTGCCGACGCCGCGCGACCCCGAGTGCAGCATGAACCACACCGTCCCCGCTTCGTCCAGGCACACCTCGATGAAGTGGTTGCCGGTGCCCAGCGTGCCCAGGTGCTTGTAGTTGTTGGTGTTGCGCAGGCGCGGGTAGTCCTGGCACAGCGCCTCGAATTCGGGCGACAGGGCGCGCCAGGCGATATCGGTTTCATCGGGCGGTGTTTCCCACGACCCCTGGTCGCGGCCGCCGCGGCGCGGCGAGATGCCGTGCGGCACGGCTTTCTCGATGGCCGCGCGCAGCGGGCCCAGGTTGTCCGGCAGGTCGTTGGCGTGCAGCGTGGTCTTGCACGCCATCATGCCGCAGCCGATGTCCACGCCCACGGCGGCCGGAATCACGGCCTTGATGGTCGGGATCACCGAACCCACCGTGGCGCCGATGCCGTAGTGCACGTCCGGCATGGCCGCGATGTGCTTGTAGATGATGGGCAGGCGGGCGGCGTTTTCCAGTTGCTGGAGGGCTTCGGCCTCGACCGGCACGCCCTCGGTCCACATCTTCACGGGAACGCCCTGGGCGCCTTGGTGCAGCTTGTACGTCATGTTCTTCTCCATTGCATAGTGAGGGGCGGCGGGCCTTGCGCGCCGCCTGCTTCTATCTATGCAATCGTCGTGCCAGCTTTTGAAAATAGCCTGCATGAATCTTGCAAGCCTTTGATGTGAAAGGGATTGATGTGTGTTGCGGCGGGGTTGCCTGCGGCGGGGTGACTGTCTAGAATCCTGATAACTTATAAATATAGCTAGAAATATAGAAAATGAAATCGATCGTGGTCGTGGGGTTCATCGGCACGCAGCTCGATTCCGGGGCGGGGCCGGCCCGTTGGGAAAAATGGCGTCCCACCGTCGCGCTTACCCAGCACGAGGACCGGGTCATTGCCCGCATGGAACTGCTGTACACGGCCCGCCACCGCCGGCTGGCCGAGCTGATCCAGGCCGACATCGCGGCCGTGTCGCCGGAAACCGTCGTCAACCTGATCGAAGTCGCGCTGGTCGACCCCTGGGACTTCGGCGAGGTCTACCACTGCCTGTACCAGTGGGCGCGGGCCTATCCGTTTGACGTCGAGCGCGAAGAATACTGGGCCCACATCACCACCGGCACGCACGTGGCGCAGATCTGTCAGTTTCTGCTGGTGGAATCGCGCGTGTTGCCCGGCGTGCTGGTGCAGACGGCGCCGCCGCGGCGGCAGCGCCCGGGCCAGCCGGGCGACCTGGCGCTGATCGACCTGGACCTGTCGCGCTATGACGTGATCGCCCAGCGCTTTGCCGACGAGCAGCGCGATGCGGTCGACTTCCTGAAACGCGGCATCGCCACGCGCAACGCCAAGTTCAATGCGCTCATCACCGAGATCGAGCGCGTGGCCTTGCGCTCGCGCGCGCCCATCCTGCTGGCCGGGCCCACCGGCGCAGGCAAGTCGTTCCTGGCGCGCCGCATGTTCGAACTGAAAAAGGCCCGGCACCATATCGCCGGGCCGTTTGTCGAGGTCAACTGCGCCACCCTGCGGGGCGACACGGCCGCGGCGGCCTTGTTCGGCCACAAGAAGGGCGCCTACACCGGCGCGGCTGCGGACCGCGCGGGCCTGCTGCGCACCGCCCACGAGGGCGTGCTGTTCCTGGACGAAATCGGCGAATTGGGCGTGGACGAACAGGCCATGCTGCTCAAGGCCATCGAAGAGCGCCGCTTCTACCCCGTGGGGGCTGACCGTGAGGTCGAAAGCGACTTCCAGCTGATCGCCGGCACCAACCGCGACCTGCGGCGCGAGGTCGCGGCGGGGCGCTTTCGCGAAGACCTGTACGCCCGCATCAATATGTGGACCTATGACCTGCCCGGCCTGGCCGCGCGGGCCGAAGACATCGAACCCAACATCGACCACCTGCTGGCGGCCTACGCCACCGAGCATCACCGGGCCGCGCGTTTCAACGTCGAGGCCCGCCAGGCCTACCTGGCCTTCGCGCAAAGTTCGGATGCTCCCTGGCGCGGCAACTTCCGCGATCTTTCGTCCAGCATCGCACGGCTGGCCACGCTGGCCGAAGGCGGACGCATCAGCCTGGATTTGGTCGCGGCCGAGATTTCCCGGCTGCGCTGGCTGTGGCAACGCGACGGGCAGGACGCACCGGCCACGCCGGCTGCGCCGGACCTGCGCGCCTTGCTGGGCGATGCGCGCGTCGACGCCATGGATCTGTTTGACCAGCTGCAACTGCAAGCGGTGCTGCAGGTCTGCGTGCAGGCCCGCAACCTGTCGGACGCCGGCCGCCGGCTGTTCCAGGCGTCCCGCACCGAACGCAGCGTGGTCAACGATGCGGATCGCCTGCGCAAGTACCTGGCCAAGCATGGGCTGCATTGGGAACAGTTGCGGACGGACGCGGCCTGGGTGGCGCCCCTATAGGGCCAGATCCTTGTCGCTGCTATGCTGGTTCCGGCCGGCACTGCGATGCCCCTTGCCGCGCCATTCAGCGTTCACCCCCTTGCCCGGAGACGGCGATGTCGGAAATCTGGTTGGAAGTCTGGACCACCTTGCGCAGCGAATTCGCCGATATCCCGGATGTCGGCGAAGCCACGCGCATCGTGTTGCGCCTGGGCATGGCGGTCATCCTGGGCGGTCTGCTGGGCTATGAGCGCGAGCGCAGCGGCAAGGCGGCCGGCTTGCGCACCCACATGCTGGTGGCGCTGGGCGCGGCGATCTTCGTGCTGGTGCCGCTGCAGAACGGCATGCAGGTGGGCGACCTGAGCCGGGTGTTGCAGGGCGTCATCGCCGGCATCGGTTTCCTGGGCGCGGGCGCGATCATCAAGCTCAGCAATGAACGCGAGATCCGCGGCCTGACCACGTCGGCCAGCATCTGGATGACGGCGGCCATCGGCGTGGCCGCGGGCATGGGCCGCGAGGCCACGGCCGTGGCCAGCACCTTGATGGCGCTGTTCGTGCTGGCCGTGTTGCGGCGGGTCGAAGCGCGCATTGCCGGCAAGGGCGCCAAGCGCGTGATCGAAAACGAAAAAGGCCTGGTCGAACGCGACAAGGCCTGAAGGGGTTGGACAGCGGCCAACCTGCGCAGAGAAGGCGGCGACGATCCGCGCCAGATGGGCGCCTACTTCTTCAACTGCACCAGCACGAACTCATTGCCGTACAGGTCGATGAAGTGCGCATACACGGCGAAATTGTCGTGCACCGGTTCGCGCGTGAACCGCACGCCCCGGGCGGCGAAGCGGGCATGGTCGCGCACGACGTCGTCGGTGTAGAACACGCCTACCGGCTGGCCGCCGGTCTGGTCGCCCACACGGTCGCGTTGCGCCTGGGTCTGGGCCTGCAACAGCCACACGCCCACCGAGGGCTGTTCGGGTAGCCGCAGGTGCACGAAGCGTTGCTGGCCCACGGCCATGTCGACGAACACCTCCATGCCCAGCTTGTCCTGGTAGAAAGAAATGGCGGTGTCGTAATCGTTGACGAGCAGGACGAGACGGCCCAGCGAATGCATGTCAGGACTCTCTTTGTAGTGGTATGTGCGGCTATGCTAACCGCTATACGCTGGCGGCTGTTGTCACGGCCCCCCGGTGCGCTCGCAGCGCGGGCATCAGTCGGTTTCGCGCAACAGGCGAAAACCCACCAGCGGATAGCGTGTTTCGGGCGTATTCCAGTTGCGGTAGGCCGACCGCACGTACAGCGCCCAGGTGTGCCATGAGCCGCCGCGGCGCACCCGCACATTGCCGCTGGCCGGGCCTTGGGGGTCGTCCTGGGGCGAGTGGGCGTAATAGTCTTCGCCGTACCAGTCGGCTACCCATTCCCAGGCATTGCCGTGCATGTCGTACAGGCCGAAGGCGTTTGGGGCGTAGGTGGCGACCGGCGCGGTGAAGGTGTGGCCGTCGCTGCGCGTGGCCGCGAAGGCCTGCCACTTGGGCCACAGCGGCGCCGCGTCCGCGTCGAAGGTATTGGCCACGCCAGGCAGGCCGGCGGGATCGTCGCCGTGTTGATAGCGGGTACGGCCGCCGGCCCGCGCGGCGTATTCCCATTCGGCTTCGGTGGGCAGGCGGTAGACGCGGCCTTCCTGCTGGCTGAGCCAGCGGGCCAGGGCGGTGGCATCGTTCCAGCTGACGTTGACCACGGGGTGCTCATCCGTTTGGGCAAAGCCGGGATTACGCCACGAATAGCGCGTGTCGCGCCCTTCGAAGGCGTCGCCGCGTTCGGTCTTGTCGGGGTCGTAGGCGGCGTTGTAGCCGTAGCCGCCAGTGCCGTCGGCCTCGGATTCGGGCACATAGCCGGACGCCTCGATGAAGCGGCGGAACTGGCCCACGGTGACCTCGGTGCGTTCAAGGTAGAACGGACGGGTGATGCGCACCGTGTGCACCGGGGCTTCGTCGAACAGCTGGGCGATGCGTTCTTTCGGGTACTGCGGGAAGTCGCGCGCGAGGGCCTCGGGCGTTTCGTCGCTGCCCATCTGGAATGTGCCGGCGGGCACATGCACGAAGGTCATGCCCAGAGAATTTTCGACCAGGGCAGGCGGTTCGGCCGACCAGGCCGGCACGGTGGCCAGCGTACAGAGCAATGCCAGGGCGATGGGTAGGCGCATGACGGGCCGCAAGAAAGGAAAGCGCAGATAGTAGGCCCCCGGCATCGTTGCCGCCAGCCCTGGCGAACCCTCACTCGGGAACCACTGAATCCAGCCACGCACGCGGCGAGGCGCCCAGTTTTCGGCTGAATGCCCGCGACAGGGCCGAGGCATTGGCGTAGCCCAGTTCCGCGGCAATCGCCTTGACCGGGCGGCCGTCGCGCAGCCGCGACTGAGCCAGCGCCAGGCGCCAGTCGGCCAGGTAATCGGCCGGCGGCTGCCCCACGGCATCCTTGAACGCCGCGGCAAAGGCGCTACGCGACATGCCGGCGTGGCCGGCCAGGTCGGACAGGCTCCAGGGCGCGCCGGGCGTCTGGTGCATGGCGACCAGGGCGCGGGCCAGCCTGGGGTCGGCCAGGCCCGTCATCAATCCGGCCTGGATGCCGGCTTCGGCGGGATGGTCGATCAGCCAGCTCAGCAGTTGGATCAGCACCACTTCAAACAACCTGTCGGCCAGCAGGCGCTGGCCGCAGCGCACGGATTCGGTTTCGGCGAACAGCAGCGCCAGCGCCTGTTCCAGGCCGTGCACACGGGCCAGCGGCAGCGCGATCAGCGCTGGCAGCGCGCGTACCAGCGGGTTGCGCGCGCCGCCGTCGAAATCCAGCGTGGCGCAGGTGAAGTCGGAACCGTCCTGTGGCGGGTTGTGGAAATCGTGCCGCACCGGGCGCGGGTAGAACAGCAGCGTCGGTTCGGTCAGCGCCAGCCGCCGCGGCAGGCCCGCGCGCGCCGGGTGCCGCACTTCCATCTGGCCGCGCCGCAATACGTGCAGGAAACCGCGGCCGGTCTCGGGGGCAAAGCGGGTCAGCCCGCACATCGGACCGCTGTGGAACAGCCGGGCGCGGGCACGGAACTGCTCCAGCAGGGCGGACAGGCGGTCGACAGGTAGGGGTGGCGCGGGCATGGACGAATAGGTATGTTTCGTGGACGAAAGGTATCCAATGCTACTGCGGATTGCGGAATACTGGGTTCCAGCCAGCAGCCATTCCGGTCTGGCCCTTCAACCCCAAGGAACCCCTCATGTCCCGCATTCCGCTTGTCGATGCCACCTCTGCCCCGGCTGCCAGCCGCGACATCCTGCGCCAGATCCATGGCGCGTTCGGCGCCACGCCCAACATGTTCCGCGCGGTGGCCAACTCGCCCGCCGCCCTGCAAAGCATATGGGCCGCGTTCGGCGCCCTGGGCGGCGGCGTGCTGCCTGCGCAACTGGGCGAGAAGGTCGCCGTGGCCGTAGCCGACAGCAACCGCTGCGAATACTGCCTGGCCGCGCATACGGCGTTGGGCAAGAAGGCCGGCGCCAGCGCCGAGCAGATGGCTGCCGCGCAAGCCGGCCGCGCCGACGACCCGCAGACCGCGGCGGCGCTGGATTTCGCGTTGAAGCTGGTGCGCGACCGCGGCCAGTTGCGCGACGCCGACATCGCCGCGTTGCGCCAGGGCGGTTTCGACGACAGCCAGATCGTCGAGCTGTTGGCGCACGTGGCGCTGAATCTGTTCACCAACTACGTCAACGTGGCGTTCGACGTGCCGGTGGACTTTCCGAAAGTGGCGCTGCGCGCGGCCTGACAGGACGGTGGGTGCCGGTTTGAGGACCCGGCCGGGCACCACGCCGTGCCAGTCCTCAGCCGGCCCGGCGGATCGTGAAGTTGATCCGCCGGCTTCCCAGCAGCGGATGCGGATGATCTTTCAACGGCATCACGCCATGAAAGCGCAGCCGGTCCACGCCGCCCCAGACGACCACGTCGCCATGGAACAGCGGCACGCGCTGGCTCTTGTCTGCGCGGTCGTGGCCGCCGAACAGGAACACCGCCGGCATGCCCAGCGAGACCGAGACGATCGGCCAGCCATAGTCGCGCTCGTCCTTGTCCTGGTGCAGCGACAGGCGCGAGCCGGGTTCGTAGCGGTTGACCAGGCAGGCATCCGGCGCAAAGCCGGGAAAGCCGGCTTCGGCGGCGGCGCGCCGCGCCAGGTCGTCGAAGGCGGCGGGCATGTCGGGCCAGGGCTGGCCCGACAACGGGTCGTTGCGGCTGTAGCGATAGCCGCGCGCGTCCGTCGTCCAGCCAAAGCGGCCGCAGTTGGTCAGCGCCACCGACATGGTGTAGCCGCCCGGGGTGACCATGTTGCGAAACGGCGCCTGCTGCGTCACGGTGTCCACGCCGGCCAGCAGCGCCGCCGCGTCGGGCAGGGCGTAGCCGCGCAGCACCATCGATTGCGCGCCCAGCATGTCACGGCCCGATTGCGGGGTCTCGTCGTCGCCGAACAGATCCAGGGTAGGGCCCATGTCAGGTCGCATCATGGAAGATCACGCCCAGCGTATGGCGACGCCCTTCGCGCAAGGCGCTGACGCCATGGCGCATGGCCACGCGGCGCCAGCCGCGCGCGCCGGCCACGGGACGCTGGTTGACGGTGAAGACCAGCGCATCGCCCTGTTGCAGCGGCAGCACTTCGGCGCGCTGGCCGTGGCTGTCGGTTTCGGTCATGACGAATTCACCGCCGGTGAAGTCTGCGTCCGGTTGCGACAGCAGCACGGCCACCTGCAGCGGAAACACGTGTTCGCCGTACAGGTCCTGGTGCAGGCAGTTGTAGTCGCCCGGGCCGTATTGCAGGATCAGCGGCGTGGGCCGGCGCTGGCCGGCCTGGTGGCAGCGCGCCAGGAACGCGGCGTGGTCGTCCGGGTACTGCACGGCAATGCCCATCTGCTTGTTCCAGCGGTTGGCGATGGGCGCCAGGCGCGGGTACAGGGCGGTGCGCAGGTTGTGCAGCAGCCTTGGCAAGGGGTAGGCGAAGTATTTGTATTCGCCCCGGCCAAAGCCATGGCGACTCATGACGATGCGGCTGCGGTAGCGCTCGTCGTCGCCATAGGCGGCGGCCAGCGCCTGGCACTGTGCGGGTGTCAACAGGCTGGCCGCCACGGCATGGCCGTGCGCGTCCAGGTCGGCGGTGATGCGGGTCCAGTCCAGGGTGTCGAGCTTGCTCATGGTGGCTAGAACAAAGGGCGCTACAGCAGATACGGGATACGGTTCAGTCTACGCCGCGGCAACCGGCGCGGCACTCCGTAAGTTGCCTTCGTGACGTGGGTCTACAGCAACGATTCGATCGGCAGCAGCGACACGAACCACACCGAAAAGCGCTTCCAGGCCGTGGTGCCAGGTTCGGTGTCGTGGCGGATCGTCTTGCCATCGCGCTGCTCCAGCCAGTAGAGCGCGCCCTTGTCGTCCAGGCACACCCGGTAGGCAGTGAGCGGAATCTCGTTGTCGAAGGCGTCGGCGATGCGGCGCGCCAGCGTCGGGCTGTCGATCACAAAGCCCAGTTCGGTGTTCAGCCGCGCCGAACGCGGGTCGAAATTGAACGATCCGACGAACACGCTATGCCCGTCCACCGCAAAGGTCTTGGCGTGCAGGCTCGACCCTGAACTGCCGAACGGCCCCAGGCTCTTGTTGCGCTCGGCGCCCGCCTGGCGCTTCATTTCGAACAGCTCGACGCCGCCGGCCAACAGGTCGCGGCGGCGCGACGCATAGCCGGAATGCACCACGGCCACGTCGGTGGCTTCCAGCGCATTGGTCAGCACGCGCACCTTCACGCCGCTTTGCGCCAGTTTCACGAAGGCCTCGGTGCCGCTGGCCGTGGGCACGAAATAGGGCGACACCAGTTCCACGTCCACCTTGGGCGTGCCGACGATCTCGTGCAGCTGGTGCGGCAGCATGGCTTCGGGCGGCGCGGTGCCCAGCGTCTTGCGCGGGTCGTCGCTGACCATGCGGGTGTCGGCCCATTCCAGCGCCAATTCGCCGCGCAGCAGCTGCTGGATGAAGGGCAGCTTGCGCATCGCCTCGGCGTAGGCGGCGGCCTCGGGCGACTTTTCGACGGTGCTGGCCGAACGTTCCAGTTCGGCCAGCGCATCGGGGGCGGCGGGCTTGAGCAGGCGATCCACCGGGTAGGCCGATTCGCTGGCCCAGTAGCGGTCGAAGTCGGTCGACACGTCGTTCACCGCCGCGCCGATGGCCAGCACGTCCAGGTCGGTGAACAGCACGCCGTTGGCCGCGCCGAAGTATTCGTCGCCGATGTTGCGGCCGCCGATGATGGTGGCCTGGTTGTCGGCGGTGAACGACTTGTTGTGCATGCGCCGGTTCAGGCGCCGGAAGTCGGTCAGGTAGCCGACGAACTTGGGCCAGCGCACCACGAACGGGTTGTACAGGCGCACCTCGATATTCGGATGCGCTTCCAGCGCCGCCAGCACCGTGTCCAGCCCGGCGGTGCCGTTGTCGTCCAGCAGCAGGCGCACGCGCACGCCGCGGTCGGCGGCCTCGTGCAGGGCTTCGAGCAGCATGGTGCCGGTCATGTCGCCATGCCAGATGTAGTACTGCACGTCCAGGCTGCGCTGGGCGGCGCGCGCCAGCATCATGCGCGCGGCGAAGGCGTCATAGGCATCGGCCAGCGGGTGGATACCCGATTTGCCCGGGTGCTCGGCAGCCAGCGGCGCGATGGCGCGGCCCAGCGGCGTATCGCGGGAGGCTTCCGGGGTGAGCGCCTGCGAGGCGTTGCGATGGTCCAGGGGCGGCAGGCTGCAGCCCGTCAGGAAGCCAAGGCACAGGACGGTCAGGGAGACGAATCGGGCGGTATGCATACGCCGTATTGTGCCGAATTGTCGACAAGGCGGTCGGGGCGGCGCAAGGCAGGGCTTGACGGATTTCCGTATTTGGGAGAAATTCCCATATATGGAAAATTTATCGATGTCGGGCACCCCGACCCAAGACCCTGACCTGGACCAGCGCCTGGCCTGCCGGCTGAAGGCGTTGCGCCTGGCGCGCGGCTGGTCGCTGGACGAACTGGCCGGCCGCGCCGGTGTCAGCCGCGCCACGCTGTCGCGCCTGGAAAACGCCGAAGTCAGCCCTACCGCCAACGTGCTGGGCAAGCTGTGCGGCGCCTATGGCCTGACCATGTCGCGGCTGATGCGCATGGTCGAAGACGATTTTGCGCCGCTGGTGCCCGCCGCCGCGCAGGCGCTGTGGGTGGACGACAGCACGGGCTTCACGCGCCGGTCGGTATCGCCGCCGTCGCAGAAGCTGGCCGGCGAGGTGCTGGCCTGCGAGCTGGCCGCCGATGCCCACATTCGCTATGACCAGTCACCGCGCGCCGGCATGGAACACCATCTGGTGATGCTGGAAGGCGAGCTGTCCCTGACCGTCGATGGCCAGGCCTACACGTTGGCGCCGGGCGACTGCCTGCGTTACCAGCTGCAAGGCGCCAGCGCTTTCGATACCCCGCCGCATTGCGGCGCCCGTTACCTGCTTTTCATTGTTTGAGACCTCGTCATGTCCCTTGCCACGCTTGAATATCTTCGCCCCTCTGCGGACCAGGCCCGCGATCTGCTGCCCGGCCTGGCCGCGCTGCTGCAGGCCTGCGTGCAGGACGGCGCCAGCGTCAGTTTCGTGTTGCCCTATACGCAGGAAGACGCGCAGGGCTTTTGGCGCGACAAGGTGCTGCCGTCGGTGGCGGCCGGCAAAGCCTCGCTGCTGGTGGCCGTGCAGGATGGTCGCGTGGCCGGTTCCGTGCAGCTCGATTGCGATACGCCGCCCAACCAGCCGCACCGCGCCGAAATCCGCAAGCTGCTGGTGCACCCGGACTTCCGGCGGCGCGGCATTGCGCGGCGCCTGATGCAGGACGCGGAAAGACTGGCGGTGGAATGTGGCCGCAGCCTGATCACGCTGGACACCCGCACGGGCGACAGCGCCGAGCCGTTGTACGGCTCGCTGGGCTACGTGACGGTGGGGGTGATACCGGGATTCAGCCGCGATGCGCGCGATCCGTCCAAGGTGGACGGCACGACCATCATGTACAAGAAAGTGTAGCGAGGGGGGCTGCGCGCGGCGCCAGGGGCGGCTTGCCGCCGCCCGGCGCCGCGGGCGTCAGGCCAGCGGCTTGATGCCGACGCTGTAGGGCGGCGCGTTGCCGCGCGCGGCGGCCTTGATCTTCAACATCGAGCCGCCCGGCGTGAATTCGAATTCCTGGAAGGGCACCTCGAACCATTGGTGGAAACTGGTGCGCGAGAATTCGGGCACCCAGACCTTGGGGCGCTTGGCATCGCAATGGAATTCCACCAGCGTGCAATCAATGCCCAATGGGCGGGTGTTGCCGATGCGGTAGCTGACGCGCAGGTCGGCACCTTGGGTGGCGCCGGGACGCCAGGTCAGGCCGACCGATTCCATGAAGTGTTCAATCGCCTCAATGCCGCGATACATAGCTGACTCCGAATGCTGTCGGGCAGAGGCGCCCGAGGAAAAACCGCCGGCAACGCGGCGGGAAACTCCCGGGATTATCCGTCATTCGCTGCTTTCCTGCCGGGCCGGGCGCGGCGCGCTCGCGGGTTCGGCGCTTGTCGCGGACCCTCCTGCCAATTTCATTGACGCAAAAAGGCCCTGTCAAACCGATTGAGACCATGCGGGATCTGCCCCCCTGCATGGCCGACGCCGCCCAGGGAAAATGCCATCGTGGCACGCAAAAAAAGCGCGATTTTCCCGGCCGCACTGACACGAATTTCGAAATAGTCTTTCCCATATGCGGCATTGCACAATCGATTCGCCCAAGCCTAGGATGGGGCAACCGTTCCTCCTGCAGCGGCCAAGGAAATTTGCATGAATTCACACGAAGTCCGCTCCCGGGCGTTCGCGATGCCGCTGACAAGCCCGGCTTTTCCCATGGGGCCTTACCGTTTCGTCAATCGCGAGTTCCTGATCATCACCTACCGCACCGACATGGATCTGTTGCGCCAAATCGTGCCTGAACCGCTCAAGGTCACCGATCCTTACGTGCATTACGAATTCATCCGGATGCCGGATTCGACCGGTTTTGGAGACTACACCGAGAGCGGGCAGGTGATTCCAGTTGAATTCAACGGCCAGAAAGGCGGGTATACGCTGGCGATGTACCTGAACGACCATCCTCCCATCGCCGCGGGTCGCGAACTCTGGGGCTTTCCGAAAAAGCTTGCCAGCCCCACCCTCGAAACGCACATCGACACTTTGCTGGGCACGCTCGACTACGGCCCGGTACGCGTGGCGACGGGCACCATGGGCTACAAGCACCAGGCAATCGACAGCGCCGACCAGGCAAAGCGCATGGCTGGCGCCAATTTCCTGCTCAAGATCATTCCGCACGTGGACGGCTCGCCGCGTATCTGCGAACTGGTGCGCTATTACCTGCAAGACATCACGATGAAAGGGGCATGGACGGGCCCTGCCTCGCTGCAATTGGCGCCCCATGCGTTGGCGCCGGTCGCAGACCTGCCCGTGCTCGAAATCATCGAAGCCCGTCATCTGGTCGCGGACCTGACGCTGGGCCTGGGCGAAGTGGTCCACGACTATCTCGCGAAATAGCACCGCGGCATCGCTGCGCTTCAGGGACCTTATCCCACTACACAGGAATTGAGCATGAAAAATCTGAACGGAAAAGTAGCGGTTGTCACCGGCGCCGCAAGTGGCATTGGCAAGGAAATCGCGCTGGAACTGGCCAAGGCAGGCGCATCGGTTGCCATCGCCGATCTGAATCGGGACGGCGCCAACGCGGTCGCCGAGCAAATCAAACTGGCCGGCGGGCGGGCAGTCGGCGTGGTGATGGACGTGACCAACGAAGACGCGGTAAATAGCGGTATCGACAAGGTGGCCGCGAATTTTGGTGCCATTGACATTCTGGTGTCGAACGCGGGCATCCAGATCGTCAACCCGATCGAGAACTACGCGTTCTCGGACTGGAAGAAGATGCAGGCGATTCATGTGGACGGTGCGTTCTTAACGACCAAGGCGGTGCTCAAGCACATGTACCAGGGGGATCGCGGCGGGGTGGTGATCTACATGGGGTCGGTCCATTCGCACGAAGCGTCACCGCTGAAGTCGGCTTATGTGGCCGCCAAGCACGCGCTGCTGGGCTTGGCGCGGGTGCTGGCCAAGGAAGGCGCGCCGCACAATGTGCGTTCGCATGTGGTTTGCCCGGGTTTTGTCCGTACACCGCTGGTGGACAAGCAGATTCCGGAACAGGCCCGCGAACTGGGCATCAGCGAAGACGAGGTGGTCAAGAAGGTCATGCTGGGCGACACGGTCGATGGCGTCTTCACAACAGTGGAAGATGTGGCGCAGACCGTGCTGTTCCTGGCGGCGTTCCCCAGCGCCGCGTTCACGGGCCAGTCATTCGTGGTCAGCCACGGCTGGTACATGCAATGACATCAGGTGCCCGTATTGAGATGCCAGCGTTGGCCGCCGTGGAACGCTGCGGCGCGGCCCATCCGGCTGCGTCGGGTGATCTGCCGTACGAAACCATCGCGCTGGTCCTGCAGGGAGGGGGCGCACTTGGTTCGTACCAGGCCGGCGTGTTCGAAGGTTTGCACGAGGCAGGTATACCCCTGAACTGGATTGCGGGTATCTCCATAGGCGCGCTGAACACCGCGCTGATCGCCGGCAATCCGCCCGAACTGCGCGTCGAGCGCTTGCGCCAGTTCTGGGAAAGGATCTGCCGCCCGGCTTTCTTTCCGGCGCTGCCCGCGCTGTTCGAGCATATGCTGTTCAACAGCCATGAGCACTTGCGCTCGCTGCTCACTGCCACGCAGACCGCCAGCGCGTTCATGCAGGGGCAGCGCGGCTTTTTCACGCCGCGTTATCCGCCGCCGTTGCCCGGCATGACGACGACCCCGGACAAGGTCAGCTATTACGATACGGCACCCTTGCGCGAGACGCTGCTCGAACTGTGCGACTTCGATCGGATCAATGCCGGTGAGACGCGGGTGTCGATCGGCGCGGTCAATGTGGGCACCGGCAACTTCGCGTACTTCGACAACACCCGGATCACGCTGCGTCCCGAGCACTTCATGGCGTCGGGGGCGCTGCCGCCCGGGTTTTCGCCGGTAGAGATCGACGGCGAGTTCTACTGGGACGGTGGCGTCGTGTCCAACACACCCCTCATGGAGGTGCTGCGAGCCACGCCCCGCCGCGATACCCTGGCCTTTCAAGTCGATCTGTGGAGCGCTCGCGGGCCATTGCCGGCGTCGTTGGACGAAGTGGCCGAACGGGCCAAGGACATCCAATACTCCAGCCGTACCCGCTTTGTCACCGACGCGCTGCAGCGCGAACAGCGATCGCGCAATGTAATGCGTCGCGTGCTTGATCAAGTGCCGCCGGAAGTGCGCAAGCATGATCCCTGGTGCCAGAAGGCCGAGGTATTGTCTTGCGGTCGTCGCTACAACGTGCAGCACCTGATCTACCAGCAAAAGCCATACGAGCATCAGTACAAGGATGTGCAGTTTGGCATATCGACCATGCGCGACCACTGGGCGGCCGGTCTGGCCGATATCCGCAAGACCCTGCTGGCAAAAGATGGCCTGGCACCGCCTGATAACGACGCGGGCTTTGTCACGCACGATATCCACCGGCAAGCATGAACCCTGAACCGGGTCAGCAGATCGCGCAGAACTTCAGGATGGCGTCGGCCACCGCCTGCGGCGCCTCGCGCTGGGGGAAATGGCCCACGCCATCCAGCACGCGGCGCTCGTAGCCCGCGCTGAAATAGTGTGCCCGTCCCTCGGACGTGGCCGGCAGGTTGCAGGTGTCGGCGCCGCCGTGCAGCACCAGGGTGGGCACCGCCAGCACCGGCGCGGGCGACAGCCGTGCGGCGTCGTCCGCGTAGGCCGGGTCGCCGCTCTCGAAGCCCCAGCGATGGCGGTACGAATGCAGCACCACGTCGGCCCAGTCCGGGTTGTCGAAGGCGCGCGCGGCCTCGGCGAATTCTGCATCGGTGTACCAGCCGGGCGGAGACCAGGTGTCCCACATGTAGCGGGTGAACGCCTGGGCGTCTTCGCGCACGGCGGCGGCACCGCGCGGCGTGGCCATGAACCAGTGGTACCAGTAATTGCGCACCTGTGGCAGTGGCAGGGTCTGCGACGGATCGTTGGTGCCGTAGCCCACGGACAGCAGCGCCAGCTGCGAGGCCACGCCTGGCTGCAGGCCGCAGGCGTTGGACGCGGCGCGCGCGCCCCAGTCGTGGCCGACCAGCAGCGGCCGGTCCAGCCCCAGCGCGGCAATGAAGTCCAGCAGGTCGCGGCCCAGCGCGGCCAGTTCGCCGCTGCGCGGCGTGCCGGCATCCCGGAAACGCGTGGGGCCGAAGCCGCGCAGCGCCGGGCACAGCACACGGTAGCCGTCGTCCGCCAGGCGCTGCGCCACGGTGCGCCAGCATTCCGGGCTGTCAGGCCAGCCGTGCAGCAGCACGGCGGCGCGCGTGCCGGCGGGATTCCATTCCAGGTAGGCGATGTCCAGTCGCGGGGTGCGGATCGTGGCGTAGGGATTCATGGCGCTTTCTTCATTTGCGGGATCGGGACTGTCACGATAGCGGCGCGCATGGTCATGATTGGTGAATAATCGGCGACTATTATCAACAAATCATGTATTGCGGAAACTCACCCATGGACACCCTTGCCGAACCCACCGGCGCTGTGCTGGACCTGACGCTGCTGCGCACCTTCCTCGAAGTCGTGGACAACGGCGGCTTCGCCTTGGCGGCCGACGCCCTGGCGTTGACGCCGTCGGCGGTCAGCGGCCACATCAAGCGCCTGGAAATGGTGGCGGGTTCCGTCCTGCTGGAGCGCACCACGCGCAGCTTCGAACTGACCGCCGCGGGTGAAACGCTCTATGCCTATGCCCGCAACATCGTCGACCTGGAGCGCGAGGCGCGTGCCCGGTTGAACGGCGCGCGCCTGAAGGGACGGCTGCGCATCGGGTCCTCGGAAGACTTTGCCGGCGCCTGGCTGGCCGAGGTGCTGCAGGCCTTTCACCGCGGTCATCCCGAAGCGTCGATCGAACTGAAGGTGGGCGTCACGGCGGATCTGCTGCGCCAGCAAACGCGTGGCAAGCTGGACGTGGTATTTGGCAAGCAATGCGCGCGGGTACAGGACGACGGCGAACTGCTGTGGGAAGAAGAGCTGGTCTGGGCCTGGGGCGAAGACAAGTCCTGGAAGCCAGGTCCACAGGTGCCGCTGGCGGTGTTTCCGGAACCCTGCGTATATCGCGAGGCGGCCATCGGCGCGCTGGGCCGCGCGCGGCGTGCGTGGCTGCCGGCCTTTGAAAGCGCCAGCATGGCGGGCTGCCTGGCGGCGGCGCAAGCAGGGTTCGCGGTGGCGCCGGTGGCGCGCAGCCAGCTTCGGCCGGGCCTGCGCGCGCTGACGCGCGAGGACGGCATGCCGGCGCTGCCCAATGCCCGCTTCTTCGCATTCTTGCGATCGGCTGAACCGGCGGTGCAGGCGCTGGTCGCGGCGGTGCGCCAGACGGGGCAGCGGCGCCGGTTTGCGCGCTGATGCCGCGGGCTTGCGTTGTTTCAATCGCCGCGATTGAGACAAGCAAATGGACGCACCGCGTCGCCGTCAGCAAGATGAGGCCTATGTCTTCTATAAGACCGGCGCAGCCGCCGCCGGTTCTGGCATATGAATCAAAGGAATCAACATGGCGAATTTCCTGCTTGCATTGGTCACCGCTGAACTCTCCCTTTTTGGCGTAGACGCCGCCGCCGCGTCCGCGCCCGCCGCCCTGGCAGAGGCCCCGCCCGCCGATACCGCGCCGCATTTCGACAGCGAGCACTACCGCAGCGCGCTGGGCTGAACCTTGCGCCGCCGCGTCAGGCCGTCGCGGGGCGATTCTGGCAAGCCTGTAGAAATAGGCAGGTTTCACGCAAGAACGAGCCTGTACGCTTCACCGCGCGATTCTTAATATCCCTTTCACGCTCAGGGTCGATGGATTCCGCGTGAGTCCGTAGACCCAGGCGGGCGGCCGGCGTGTTGCCGGCCGCCGCAAGTAGAGGGAGATCGCATGAACACCGAAAAAATCTGGTTTGTGACGGGCGCATCCAGCGGCCTGGGCCTGGCGCTGGTCAGGATGCTGCTCGATCAGGGCCACAAGGTGGCGGCCACTTCCCACGACGTCGATGCCTTGCTGGACGCGGTGGGGGCCAAGCTCGACGGCCGCTTCCTGCCGCTGGCGGTGGACCTGGCCGATGAACGCAGCGTGCGCCGCGCGATCGATTCGGTCATCGCCGGCTTCGGCCGCATCGACGTGGTGGTCAACCATGCCGGCTATGGCCTGGCAGGGGCGCTGGAGACCTTGTCCGATGCGGAACTGCGCGGCAATTTCGATATCAACGTCTTCGGCGTGCTGAACGTGGTGCGCGCGGTGATGCCGCGTCTGCGGGCGCAACGCGCGGGCCACGTGTTCAACATTTCTTCGATCCTGGGCTTTGACGGCGGCTGCGCCGGCTGGGGCGCCTTCTGCGCCACCAAATTCGCGGTCAGCGGCCTGAGCGAGGCGCTGGCGGCCGAGATGGCGCCGCACGGCGTGCGCGTGTCGCTGGTCTACCCCGGCGCGCTGCGGGCAGACGCAGGCCAGGCGCAGGCGGGCCATCCCGGGGCTGGCCATCCCGGGGCGGGCGCGGCGCCATCCGCGCTGGGCGATCCGGCCAAGGCAGCGCGTGCCTTGATCCAGGCCGCCGACGCGCAGTACGCGCCTTTGCATCTGTTCCTGGGCCGCGATGCCTTCGACCAGGCGCGCGGCAAGATCCAGTCGGTGCAGCAGGAGTTGGCGCGGTGGCGCGAGATGTCGGTGTCCATCGGTATCGCCGATGAACGGCGCCTGGTCGATGGACGCCTTGCCGACGAGCGGCGCCTGGCCGCCTGAGGCCTGACGCTGTGGGCGCCTATCCGGCCAGGCCTTCCACCACCTGGTAGGCGCCCAGCAGCGCCAGGCTGATCATGAAGCACAGTTTGAAGGTGCGCGCCGACAGCCGGCCGCGCAGCCATTGGCCCAACGCCATGCCGGCCAGCGCGGGCAGCAGCATCAGCGCCGATGCGCCGGCCGCGCCCGGCGTGTAGCTGCCGGTCAGCCACAGTCCCGCCGCCAGGGCCACGGTGGACACTGAAAACGAAATGCCCATCGCCTGGATCAAGCCGTCCTTGCCCAGGTTCAGCGCCTGCAGGTAGGGCACGGCGGGAATCACGAACACGCCGGTCGCCGCGGTGATGACGCCGGTGATCGCGCCCACCGCCGCGCCCAGCACGCCTTCGTGCCGCGCCGGCACCACGGGCGGCGTGCCGAACAGGCCCCAGGCCGCATACGCCACCAGGGCAAACCCCAGGCAGACGCTGGCCCAATGGCCCGCAGGCGCGCCCAGCCACAGCGAGCCGGCAATCGTGCCGACGCAGACGCCGACCTGCATGGCGCCGATGCGGCGCAGCATCCGCATGAAGGTCGGCCATGGCCGCGCCTGCCACAGGTTGGTGATCAGGGACGGCACGATCAACAGCGCCGCGGCCTGCGCCGGCGCCATCACCAGCGCCAGCATGGCCATGGAAATGGTGGGCAGGCCCAGCCCCACCACGCCTTTCACCACGCCGGCCAGGACAAACACGGCCACGGTCGCGGACAGCAGCGCCGGCGTGCCGCCGGCCAGCCAATCGGCAGGGCTCATGCGGCCTCGCAATGCGCGGTCATGGCGTCGCGCGGACGGCCGAACAGGGCGTAGGCGACATCATTGGCGCTGCCGGGGTCTTGCCGTGCGGCGCGCAGCAGCCACTGGCGTCCTTCGCAAAGATCGGCCGGTTGCGCCGCGCCGTACAGCGCCGGACCGCCAAGCAACGCGATGCCCAGCATGCGCTGGGCGGGCGCGTGGCCGTCGCGCGCCGCGGCGCGCAGCCAGGTCAGCATGGCGGGGTAGTCGCCCTGGGTCTGGGCTTCCAGCGCCAGCGCGTATTTCTGTACCGCGGAGGTGTAGGCCGACAGGCCGGCGGAGCCTTCGGCCCGGCCTGAGGAATGCAGTGCCACGGCCACCAGCAATACCATCGGCCAGAGCGCCAGCCGCTGTCGCGCGATTGAGTTTTTCATGGGAAATCTCCTTCATCGGTGATGAATGGAGGAATTCTGCGCCCGGCCTGCGGGAAATCCGCATCGGGATCTTGCGTAGCTGGCCTATGGAATAGCCTGAGCCTGCCGTGCTACGCTTTTTTCATGCGCTTCGACCTGACCGACCTTCGCCTCTTCCTGAACGTGCAGGAAACCGGCTCCATCACCGCGGGCGCCGCGCGGTCGCACATGACGCTGGCGTCCGCCAGCGAACGCATCCGCGGCATGGAAGACACGCTGGGCGTGCCGCTGCTGCTGCGCGAACATCGCGGCGTGCAGGCCACGCCCGCCGGCCACACGCTGGTTCACCATGCGCGGCTGGTGCTGGCGCAGATGGATCGCATGCGCGGCGAGCTGGACCACTACGGGCAGGGCCTCAAGGGACATGTGCGGGTGCTGTGCAACACCACCGCGCTCAGCGAATACCTGCCGCAGGTGCTGGGCGAATTCCTGAAAGACCACCCGCGCGTGTCGGTCGACCTGGAAGAGCGCACCAGCTTTGAAATCGCCGATGCCCTGCGCGCCGGCACCTGCGACATCGGCGTGCTGGCCGATTCCACCGATCTGCACGGCTTGCAGGTGCTGCGCTTTCGCCATGATCCGCTGGCGCTGGTGGTGCCAGCCGATCATCCGCTGGCCGGGCGCGACACGGTCACGCTGGCCGAGGTGGCGGATGAGGAATTCGTCGGCCTGGTCGAGGGCAGCGCGCTGCAGGAACACATCACGCACCAGGCGCGCCGCGGCGGCAAGGTGCTGGCCTACCGCGTGCGCCTGCGCAGCTTCGACGCGGTCTGCCGAATGGTGGGGCAGGGCGTGGGCATCGCGATCATGCCGCGGGTGGCGGCCGTGCGTTATGGCCGCGCGGCCGGCGTGCGGCGCGTGGCACTGGTGGACGAGTGGGCCGTGCGCGACCTGGTGCTGTGCGTGCGCGGCGTGCTGCCGGCCTATGCGCAGCAGTTGGTGGCGTACGCGCTGCGCGACGCGCCCAAGGCCTGACGCGCCGGGGGGTGTGACGATGCGCGGGGCCGCGCGTCAGCGTCGCGCCAGCCCCGGCTTGCGCAGGTGCCCAGGTTCGAACCACGAGCCCGATGCCACCGCCACCAGGATGATCAGCCCGTACACGCACATGGCCAGCGCGGCGATCGCGAAGAACACGGTCAGCGATCCCGTGAAATGCAGGGCCGCGCCGCCCAGGCCCGCGCCGATCAGCAGGCGCAGGAAGCCTGCCCACAGCGGCCACTTCAGGCGCCCGGCGCCCTGCGACGCAAAGTACATGGAAAAGCCCAGCGCAAAGAAGCCGTACAGCGGACCGACGATGCGCAGGTAGGCCGCGCCGGCTTCCAGCATGTGGTCCTGCGCGCCGAACAGCCGCAGCCAGGCGTCGGGAAAGAACGCCGCCGCCAGGCCGATGATCTCGGCCAGCACGAAAGCCATCGCGCCGCCAGTCAGCGCGATGCGCAGCGCCCGTTCGGGCTGGCCGGCGCCGATATTGGACCCCACCATCGCGACCATCGGCGCGCCCAGGCCGAACGCCAGCGGAATCATCAGGTATTCCAGCCGCACCGCGATACCGTAACCGGCCACCGCCGCCGTGCCGGCGTAGGCGCCGACCAGTGCGGCCGTCAGCGCCACCAGTCCGTTGGTCAACAGCGGATTGAGCGTGGCCAGCGCGCCGACGCTGAGAATGCTGCGCATCAGGCTCAGGTGCAGGCGGCTGCGCGTCAGCCGCGCCGCGTTGCGGCCGCTCAGGCAGTAACCGCCCAGCAGCAGCGTGCCCACCGCGTAGTAGGTGACCAGCGCCCAGCCGCCGCCCGCCACGCCCAGCGCGGGGAAGGGGCCCCAGCCGAAGATCAGGCACGGCGACAGCGGCACCAGCAGCAGCGCGCCGCCGCAGATGACCGCGCCCGGCACCAGCATGTTGCCGGTGCCGCGAATGACGCTGGCGAAGGCGTTCATCAGCCACATCAGCACGATGCCGCCGAAGATGACGTTGGAATAGGCCAGCGCCGCGTCCAGCGCCGCGCCCTCGGCGCCCAGCGCCCGGTACAGTTGCGGGCCGAACGCCAGCAGCAGCACGCAGAACAGCGCGCCCAGCGCGGCGTTCAGCACCACCGCGTGCAATACCAGCTGGTCGGCTTCCTGCTGCCGGCCGGCGCCCAGCGTGCGCGCCACCGCGGCCGAGATGCCGCCGCCCATCGCACCCTGCGACATGTTCTGCATCAGCATCAGCACCGGCACCACCAGCGCCACGCCGGCCAGCACCGGCGTGCCCAGCCGCGCGAGGAACCAGGTTTCGATCAGCCCGGTGGCCGACTGCGCCAGCATCATCAGGATGTTGGGCCACGCCAGCCGGGCCAGCGTGGGCGCAATGGGCGCATGCAGCATCGCCTGCAGGCGCGCGTTGGCGGGGCGGGGGGAGGACGCGGCAGCAGTGGCGGACATGGGGACGGGATGACCGTAAGAGGAGAGTCCGGAAAATTTACGTGCATATGCCAATATCTGTCAAGAATCGGCTAGACTCCCATCTCGCGCCGCAGTAGCGTAATGGGCTTGGCCGCCTCGGCCCCCGCCGCGACCGCAGGCGATCCTTTCCCCCACACCCAGCCGTCCGAATCCACCATGTCTGACGTCGATCCCACCGTTTCCGCCATCCCCCAGGACCCGCTCATCTGCAATGGCGCCGCCCTGCGCAAGGCCACCCGCCGCGTCTCGCAGTTGTACGACACCGTGCTGGCGCCCTGCGGCCTGAAGGTCTCGCAACATTCGATCCTGGTGCACATTGCGCGCGCCGGCACGCCGTCCATGACCGACCTGGCGCGCGCCATGGTGCTGGACCGCTCGGCGCTGGCGCACAACCTCAAGCCGCTTGAGCGCGACGGTTACGTCAGCATGGCGCGCGACGAGCGCGACGGCCGCAGCCGCCGCGTGGCGCTTACCGATGCCGGACGCGCCAAGCTGGCCGAGTCCAAGCGCCTGTGGAAAGACGCGCAGCAGCGCTTCGAAGCCGCCTACGGCGCCGAGCGCGCCGCGGCGCTGCGCCATTCGCTGGCCGATATCTTTTCCGACGAATTCGCGCTGGCGTTCAGCCGGGGCTAGCGCCGCGTCACGCTTGCACGGGCACGGCCATCGCCGCGCCCGCAGTCCCCTCCCGCTGCACCTCGAAAGCCGGCGCCTGTGCCGTCAACAGCGCATGCCGCTGCGGCGGTTGCCAGACCCGGGCCAGGACCTCGCGCAGCTCGTCGACCAGACGCGCGACATCACCGGCCGCGTCCGCATGCAGCGCTTCGGCCACGATCAGCACTTCCCGCGTGTCGTCCCGCACCGCGGACAAGCCGCTTTGCCGGTTGGTCCAGCGCCGCGCGTGGGCGCGGCCTTCGGGGTCGGCGTAAGTCACCTCGCCGGGTTCGGGATATTCCGTGTCGTCGCTGAACGTCAGGTAGGTTTCGGTGCCGTCGGCGGGGCGCACTTCCAGCGCCGATCCGACATGCCGCAGGTCCAGCACCGCGATGGGAATGGCGTAGGCCATCGACACGGCATTGCACAGGTCGATCAGCGGATGCAGCGGCGGCGGCGGCCCGTCCTTGCGCAGGCGGCGCAGCAGCGCTTCCGAGGCGCAGCGGTATTGCGTGGGCTTGACGCCCATGCCGGCAAAGGCGCGGCGCCATGCCTGGATCTCGGGCAGCTCCGATTCGCTGCCTTGTGCCAGCCGCGCGCGGCCCCGTTCGATGAACGGCTCCGCATGGGCGGCGACCACGGCTTGCGCATGCACGCCGCGCAGGTGCAACGCGCCGGCGGACAGTTGCGGATAATCGCGCCAGATGGCGCTTGCATGACGGAACAGCATGGCTTACCTCGTGACGGCGGCGGGCTTGCGCGCCCAACCCAGGATGAAGACGGCACCCAGCACGCAGGCCATGCCCCAGAACTGGCCGGCCGACAGGCGTTCGCCCAGCAGCACGGCCGCCAGCAGCACGGCCGACACCGGCGCGACAGCGGTGAACAATGCGGCGTCCGACCCGGCGACACGCGCCGCCCCTGCGTACCACAGCAGGAAGCCGCCCACGGTCGGCACCAGCGCGTAATAGGCTACCGCGATCAGCGCATGGGCGGAAACCGCCAGCGTCCAGGGGGCTTCGGCCAGGCTGGCCGGCGCACAGACCGCCAGGCCGATCGCGGACATGATCGCCGATAGCGCCAGCGGCGGTACCGGCGTGCGCAGGCGCTTGTGCAACAGGATGAACAGGCCCTCGCACAGCACGGCGCCCAGCACCAGCAGGTTGCCGGCCAGCGACCCGCCACCATCCGCCGCGCCGTCACGCGTCATCAGCCAGACGCCGGCCGCGGCGGCGCCGATGGCCAGCAGCGTGGCCCGGCTCGGCCGTTCGCCCAGCACGGCGATGGCGATGCCGGCCGAGACCAGCGGCAGCGTGCCCAGGATCACGCCGCCATCCACGGCGGAGGTGCGCTGCAGGCCGGCGATGAGCAGGGTTGTGTAGCCCACGCTGCCGGCAATGGCCTGTGCCGTCAGCAGCAGCCAATCGTGCCTGCCCAGACGCGGCAGGCGCGCGCCCGTCAGGCGCCACAGCAGCGCAAAGCAGGGCAGCGCCAGGGCGAAGCGCAATGCCGTGGCGGTAAAGGGCGGCAGGCCCGCGGCGATGACCTTGCTGGCCACCACCGTGCTGCCCACCAGCGCCATGGCGCAGGCCAGGTAGCAATAGCCTTGCAGGGTTCTGTTCATGCAACACGCTCAAGAGCCGGGAAAGGGCGCAGCTTAGGCCGCGCGGTGCGAGCGGTCTTGAACGAAATTGCAGCGGGGGGCCGGGTGCCGGGCGCGCGCGATCCGATGCGGGCGTGTGCGCTCGCCAGGGACCGCGCCTTGCGCTTTAACCGGCGAGCGCCTGCGCGTAGCGTCCCGGCGAGATGCCGTAGGCCCGAGAGAACAGCCGGGTCATGTGGCTCTGGTCGGCAAAGCCCGCGGCGGCGGCCGCATCGGCCAGGGCCGTGCCCTGGCGCAGCAGGCCGCGCGCCAGCAGCAGGCGGCGCTGCAACTGGTAGGCGTGCGGCGTCATGCCGGTGGCGCGGCTGAAGGCGCGCAGCACCTGGAATCGGCTCAGGCCGCAGGCGCGGGCCAGGTCGGCCAGCGACAGGGGCGCGGCGGGGGCGTCGTCAATCAGTTCTACCGCCGAGCGGATGGCGGCTGGCGCGCCGGCCTCGGGTGCAAGGGCGGCGGCCACGCCGGCGCGCGCCAGGATGCCCAGCAGCAGGGCGTCGCACGCCAGCGGCGCGGCCTGCGAGGTGGCCAGCGCATAAAGCGCCAGCACGTCCGCGGCCAGCGCCGGCGCATCCATCACAGGATGTTCGAATTCAAGCCCGCCGTGCAGCGGCAGGCTGTCCGCCGCGTCCGCCACCACCGCGGGGTCCAGGTACAGCATCTGCCAGGCGCGTTCGCCGCCTATCGGGACGCCGTCGTGGATTTCGCCGGGATTGACGGTGATGACCTGGCCGGGGCCCGCCTGCACCTGGCCGCGGCCGCTGTGCGAGACCTGCGCGCCCTGGCGCATGACACCGATGCCGAACTGGTCATGCGTATGCCGCGCGAAGGCGCGGCTGCTGCGCGCGGCCACGGCTTGTACGCCGGCCAGGGCGCTGCGGGGCATGACGAACTGGGCGAAGGTCATGAGATATCCGCAAGGCAAAACAGGCAGTATCGCCGCGGCGGGCAGCGCGAATCAAGCGGGTCCGGCAAGGCGGGGCGGCGAAGCGATCCGCGGCCGCGGACGAGATCCCGTCCGGCTTCGCTGCGCCTATTGCAATCCGTTCCAGCGCGCCACGGCCGGCTCGGCCGCCGCCCATTTCCATTGTCCGCCTTGCTGCAGGCAGATCTGGCTGATGTAGGCCTCGGTGGGCGCCTTGCTGGCGGTCACGGTGAACAGGACTTCGCGGCAGCGCGCCAACGGCGTGTCGATTTCGCGCACGACCTGGATGCTGCCTTGTTCATTGCCGACCGGTAGCCACCGGCGGATCTGCCATTGGCGCACCTGGCCTGGCGTCAACTGTCCGGCCGCATTGGCCATGATGTTCTGCTGGTCATTCTTCCACTCGCGCACCACGTATTTGACGGTGGCGTCCACCGCCGCTTGCACGCTGATGCCGATGGCGTAGCCTGCCACGGGATTGGCGGTGGCCGCTCCGCTGGCCGTGCCGACGATGGCGCCGGTGGCGCTGCCGATGGATGAGCTCTGGCAGCCCGCCAAACCCAGCGCGGCGCCCAGCGCGAGTAACCCGATTGCGGCGGACCTCACTGCAACGATCCCCAGCGGGCCGTGGCCGGTTCGGCGTTGGCCCAGCGCCATTGTTCGCCGTCTTGGCAGACGGTGGTGATGTAGAACTCGCGTTGCGGCGTGTCGGCGGGCCTGTCGATTGAAAACACGACCTCTTTGCAGCGCAGGTCCTGGTCGCCGATCAGCCGGCTGATCGTGACCTGGCCTTGGGCATCGCCTTCAATCGGCAAGACGTGTTTGACCCGCCAATCCGCCACCTCGCCGAGCGCCAGCGGCGCCGCCGCCCGCGCGATGGCGTCTTGCTCTTCACCGCGGGTCTTGCGCTGGGCATAGGCCAGGGCGGCCTTCGCGCCTGCCTGCACGCCCAAGCCGATACCGGTGGCGACGGTGGCGTTGTCGGTGAGCTTGTTGGCGATGGCGGCGCCTGCGATGCCCGCACCCGCGCTGGTGCCTTCGGAGAGGAGTGAGTTGCAGCCTGATAGCGCGCCGGCGCACACGACGGATAGCGCCACGCGCTGCACGATCAAACGTTGACGGGTAAACGACACTGCATGCCTCCTGAAACGCTATGCGCGGGGCAGTATAGGAGTGCCGTAGCGGGGTGTTGGCAGGTCTTTACAGTTGTTGATGAATCTCTGGCAACGGATACCAAATAAGTTGCTGCACGTGTTTGGATGTTTCTATTAACGTCCGCCTCGGCTGAAGACATCACGCAGCGCGGCCGCGAACAAGGCGTCGACATTCCGGCGCAGTCCGTCGGCGCGGGTGAACAGCGAAATCGGCGGCAAGGTCCAGTCAAACGAATATGGCACGATGGCCGCGCCGGCGATACGCACCAGTTCGTCGGCGATGTCGGCCGGCAGGATGGACACGGCTCGGTCGCTGGCCACGATCATTTCGCCGATCAGCTTGGACGAGTCGCTTTGCACCGATGGGGTCGGGGGCGCCAACCCGGCGCGCAGGAAAATGTCCGCCACCTGTTCGCGGATCGGGCTGTCGGGCGTGCCCAGGATCCAGTCCAGGTCGGCCAGCATGTTCCATTCCAGCCGGGTGCGGCCCAGCCGTGCAGCCAGGCGCCGGCTGGCGATCAGGCGCGGCGGCTGGTGGTACAGCACTTCGAAATCGATCTGGCTCAGGTCCACCGACGGCGTGGCCCAGCCGACCACCACGTCCAGCGTGTGGTCGCGCAGCTGGCGCAGCAGCGCCGGCCCCTGGCCTTCGTGGATGGTGGCGGTGATGCCGCGCCCCTGCGGCACGGTGCGGGCAATGGCCGCCGACAGCATCTGCCCCGACACGAACGGAATCACGCCGATGTGCAGGTGGGCCGCGTGGCCGGCAGCCACGGCTTCCATTTCCTGCACCAGGTGGCCCAGATCGTGCACCAGGGCACGGGCGCGCGCCAGCACCACCGCGCCCAGCGGCGTGGGCGTCATGCCGCGCACCGAGCGCTCGAACAGCGGCACGTCGAACATGCTTTCCAGTTCGGCCAGCGCGTTGGTCACGGCGGGCTGGCTGGTCGCCATGTGTTCGGCCACCCGGGTCAGGGACCCATGCTGCTCGATCTGCAGCAGCAGCATCAGGTGGCGCATCTTCAGCCGCGAGGTCAATTTCCGGATAACCTCGTCCGGGGAAAACGGCGTCATAGACAAGCCATAATTAAAAGGTGATGTGACAATATTAAATCTGAATGATCACCTTATGTCTTCGGCCCTAGAATTTTCCTTATTCAAGACTAGGAGGCGCCGCCCCATGAATTCGCAATCCGACCGCCAGGCCGCTCTGGACTATCACGAGTTTCCCACCCCGGGAAAGATCTCCGTCGTGGCATCCAAGCCGCTGACCAACCAGCGTGACCTGGCCCTGGCGTATTCGCCCGGGGTGGCGGCGGCCTGCGAGGAAATCGTGGCGGATCCGGCCAATGTGTTCCGTTACACCGGCCGTGGCAACCTGGTGGGCGTGATCACCAACGGCACCGCGGTGCTGGGCCTGGGTAACATCGGCGCGCTGGCCTCCAAGCCGGTGATGGAAGGCAAGGCCGTCCTGTTCAAGAAATTCGCCGGCCTGGATGTGTTCGACATCGAGATCAACGAAACCGACCCGGACAAGCTGGTCGAGATCATTGCCGGCCTGGAAGCCACCTTCGGCGGCATCAACCTCGAAGACATCAAGGCGCCGGAGTGCTTCACGGTCGAGCGCAAGCTGCGCGAACGCATGAAGATTCCCGTCTTCCACGATGACCAGCATGGCACTGCCATCACGGTCTCGGCTGCCTTCATCAACGGCCTGAAGGTCGTGGGCAAGCAGATCGACCAGGTCAAGGTCGTGACGTCGGGTGCAGGCGCTGCCGCCCTGGCCTGCCTGGACCTGATGGTGGACCTGGGCCTGCCGCTGGAAAACATCTGGGTGACCGACATCGAAGGCGTGGTCTATGAAGGCCGCACGACGTTGATGGACCCGGACAAGGCGCGCTTCGCGCAAAAGACCGACGCCCGCAAGCTGGCCGAGGTGATCGAGGGCGCGGACGTCTTCCTGGGCCTGTCGGCCGGCGGCGTGCTCAAGCCGGAAATGGTCGCCACCATGGGCCCGCGTCCGCTGATCCTGGCGCTGGCCAACCCCACGCCGGAAATCCTGCCGGAAGTGGCGCACGGCGTGCGCGACGACGTGGTCATGGCGACGGGCCGTTCGGACTACCCGAACCAGGTCAACAACGTGCTGTGCTTCCCGTACATCTTCCGCGGCGCGCTGGACGTGGGCGCCACCACCATCACCCGCGAAATGGAGATGGCGGCGGTTCACGCCATTGCCCAGCTCGCCGAAGAAGAGCAGAACGAAGTCGTGGCCGCCGCCTACGGCACCTATGACATCTCGTTCGGCCCCGAATACCTGATTCCCAAGCCCTTCGATCCGCGCCTGATCGTGCGCATCGCGCCGGCGGTGGCCAAGGCCGCCATGGATGGCGGCGTGGCCACGCGTCCGCTGGCCGACCTGGAAGCCTACGAAGAGCAGCTGCAGCAGTTCGTGTACCACTCGGGCGCATTCATGAAGCCGCTGTTCTCGGCGGCCAAGCGCATCGTGCGCGGCGGCGGTAAATCGCGCATCGTCTTCACCGAAGGCGAAGACGAACGCGTGCTGCGCGCCGTGCAGGTTATCGTCGACGAAGGCCTGGCCCGTCCGATCCTGGTGGGTCGCCCCGCCGTGCTGCTGTCGCGCATCGAGAAATTCGGCCTGCGCCTGCGCCTGGGCGAAGACGTCGAAGTCACCAACCCCGAATACGACGAACGCTTCCACCAGTACTGGACGACGTACTGGGAACTGATGTGCCGCCGCGGCATCACCAAGGAAATGGCGCGCGTGGAAATGCGCCGCCGCCTGACGCTGATCGGCGCGATGATGGTGCACCTGGGCGATGCCGACGGCATGGTCTGCGGCACGGTCGGCGCATACCACGACCACCTGCGTTTCGTGGACGAAGTGATCGGCCGCCGCCCCGGCGCCAACGTCTACGCCGCCATGAACATCCTGCTGCTCAACGAGCGCACGGTCGTGCTGGTGGACACGCATGTGAACGACGAACCCTCGGCCGAACAGATCGCCGAATTCACCATCGCCGCCGCCCGCGAAATGAGCCGCATGTTCCTGGCGCCCAAGGTTGCGCTGCTGTCGCGGTCGAATTTCGGGTCGGGCAGCTCGGCCTCGGGCGCCAAGATGCGCCGCGCGCTGGAACTGGTGCGCGAAGCCGCCCCCGAACTGGAAATCGACGGTGAAATGCACGGCGACTGCGCGCTGGACGAAGCGCTGCGCCTGCGCATCCTGCCGTCGTCCACGCTCAAGGGCGAGGCCAATCTGCTGGTGTGCCCGAACGTGGACGCGGGCAACATCGCCTACAACCTGCTCAAGACGGCGGCCGGCGGCAACGTCGCGGTGGGCCCGATCCTGCTGGGCGCCAACGCGCCGGTGCACATCCTGACCTCCAGCTCGACCGTGCGCCGCATCATCAACATGACGGCCATGACGGTGCTGGACGCCAACCGCGTCGAAGGCTGATTCAGTGCGCGCCTTGTCCCTTGGGGCAGGGCGCTGGCAGCAAAGGACGCAAGTCCGCCCGCTGGAATGCAAACGCCCGCTACATCCTGGGATGAAGCGGGCGTTTTCTTTGCGCGGCCGCTCGGGCCGCCGGGCATCAGTTGGAGCTGGCCTTCCAGGTGCCGTCGGGCTGCTTGCAGAACCAGAACTTCCAGGTCTCGGTGGTCTTGGCACGCGCGAAATCGCCTTCCAGCAGGCGGCAGGTGCGGTCGCCGGACAGCGTGCTGGTCTGCAGCGGCGTGATCTTGGCGGTGATGGGGGCCTGCTTGCCCTTGGGCGTGCTGGACCATTGGGTGGTCTGGCCGTCGGGCGCGTTGTTCAGCGCGTCGGCCACGGCCTTGTGGAACACGGGCTGGTCGGCCTTGGGGATTTCGGTGATCAGGGCATGGTTCAACATCACGGCGGGGGCTGCCAGGGCAGCGCCGGAGGCGCCGCAGGCAAGCAGGCCGATAGCGATCAGGCGGGTGGTTTTCAAAGCGGACTCCCTCGTTGTTATTGATAGGTGGGCTGCGCGGGCAGCCGATCAGTTCCGATGGTACGCGAAGCCGCGGGCTCTTGTCTTGATCCATGCCTGCCAGGCGCGGCGGGCGTCAGGCCAAATTGCGCGGACTCAGTTGGAAACGATGGTCATCCATTACGTATCACCCGTGCATCAGTTTGAGACGGGGCGCATAGACATAGAGCGCGCGATTAATCAGGGCGATATTGTCGGGCGTGATGGCATGCCGCTCATCGACCACGATTTCCCGCTCATGCCTGAGCGCATCAATGCGCGCGGTGTTCGGGTCTGCCTTGTCTTCCTCGGCGAAAATCTCGCTAGTCAGGTAGCCGATGTACTCGGCCAGCGTCTCTGTGGCGGTTTCCAGGCGAGCTGTTTCTGCGATGGGGGAAAGGCGGTTGCTCATGATTGGGCTTCCCAAGGATTCACGATGGTGACGCCCGTTGGGGCAAAATCGTCGACGTTGCGCGTGGCTATGGTCATGCCATGCACCAGCGCTGTTGCGGCAATGAGTGCATCTCGCTCGGAGCGCCGATCTGGTACGTGCAGTCGGGCGCAACGTAGCGCCACTGCGGCATCAAAAGGCAAAACGCGACCCGCGAATTCAGGTAACACGTGATGATCCAGCCATGCTCTCAGCATCGCGCCTTGTTTTGCGTCCTTCCGCTCAGTCAGCAGAACACCAGTTTCCAACTCCATGACGGTGATGGCGGAAACAAAGAGCGTGGCCGCATCAACGGTCGTGGACCATGCCGCTACATTGGCATCGGCCTTGCCAGTTTTGACCTTGCGTAGCTCAGAGACGACATTGGTATCCAGTACGAACATCATGTGAAGTCAGCCGGCTGAATCTCGATGTTCGCGCGTGGTGGATGGAATTCGATATCTTCAATGCCAGGCATGGCGAGGGCATCGGCAATATTGCGGCGTTGCTGAGTGAGCTTTTGATACTCATCGAAGCTCAACAGCACATGCGCCGGTTTGCCGCGATCCGTGATGAACACCGGGCCGTCCCTCGTCGCCTTCTTGGCTTTCGTTACGTCCTGATTGAGTTCCCGGCTTGATAGGGTTGTGATCGTCATGGCGATGCTCTTGTCACTGTATTTGTAGGTACGTTACTACAATTTTGTGTGACGTACAACCGCGCTGTCCGCAAAACGACCCTTCGGCGGTCAGATGCGAAGCCGGGTTACCTCTCGCGACGACAAGGGAGGGGTAAATCGATACGCGGGCGGTCAAGCGCGGCGAGGCAACGGCGGCCGCCTCCGGGCCGCCGCGACGTGGACGCCGCTTAGTTGCTGCGGTGGTATGCGCCCGAGAACGGCAGATCGTTGGGCTCGACGTTCGACACTTGGCCTGCCGCGCGGGCGGCGGCCAGTTCGGCTTGCACTTGCTCGCGGGTCACGCCAGACTGAGGGGCGCCATACACGCCTTGGAACGGCATGTCGTTGGGTTCGACGTTCGAGACCTGGCCGGCGGCCTTGGCGGCAGCCAGTTCGGCTTGCACCTGGGCGCGGGTCGGCCCTTCGTACGGGGTGCCGTAAACGCCTTGGAACGGCACGTTGTTCGGTTCGATGTTCTGCGAGGCGTAGGCGCCGGCGCTCAGGGCGGCCAAGGACATCAATAGGGCGGTAGCAAAGGTCTTTTTCATGGTGAATCTCCGATTTCTAGAGCCGGGGAGCGAATCAGGCGGCCTATCCGTCGTGCTTCGTTGTTGTTTCCCGATGACTGTATGGTGCGCCGAATCAACCTAGGTATAAACCCTTATATTGGTAAATGATTTTTCCATAAATGGGAAAATTATGGTCATTTACGAATTTTATCTCCATTACAGTTGGCAATAGCCTCTCGGGATGGCCTGCGGCGAGCGCAAAAAAGCCGCCTGATCAGGCGGCCAACGTCTTTCAAGGGTAGGGGCGGGGGCCCTGTGCGCGGGCGCTTTGCTAGCGCTTGGCGGCTCCCTTGAAGGGCGTGTCGTCGGGTTCGGCCTCGGAAACTTTGCCCGCGGCTTTGGCGGCCGCCAGGTCCTTTTCGACTTGTGCGCGGGTCGGTTCGGCTTTTGCGGAACCGCCCGATGCCTGGAACGGGGTATCGTCGGGTTCGACATTCGATACCTGGCCGGCGGCCTTGGCGGCGGCCAGCTCGGCCTCCACTTGGGCGCGGGTCGGGCCGTTATCCGGGGTGCCTGCCACGCCCTGGAACGGAACGTCGTCAGGTTCGACGTTCTGCGCCGCATAAGCGCTGGCGCTCAGGGCAGCCAAGGCCAGTATCAATGTGGTGGCAAAAGTCTTGTTCATGGTGTCTCTCCGGTTCAAATTCCAGGGAGCGAATCGGTGGTCTATCCGCCGATTGCCTAATGCCGCTTCCCGAGGGAGAGATACTGCGCCAGATCGAGATGGGGATAAACCCTTGTTTCTATAAAGATTTTCCCACCGGCAAGGGTAATAAATCAGATAGTTCCAATTGCCATCCGCCATTATTCGAAATTCTCCTATTCTCATCGGGAGCCGTATGGAAAAGCTGGACCTCACCGGGGCGAAGGCGACGCTGCTGATTACCCTGTACGCCAAAGCCCGGGAAAGCCGCCTGCCTGATTCCCTGTTGCGCGACCGTTACGCTGCCGACGCGGTGTCGCGCATCGATCACGACTTTGCCGCCTTGGGCCTGCGGCGCGACGAAATGATCGGCCTGGCCATGCGGGCCCATGCGCTGGACGCCTGGACCCGCGAATTCCTCGACGCGCATCGTGTGGCCACGGTGCTGCACCTGGGGTGCGGGCTGGATACGCGGGTGTTCCGGGTGGACCCGCCGCCGGAGGTGGCCTGGTTCGAGGTGGACTATCCCGAGGTGATTGCCGTGCGCCGCAAGCTTTACCCGGAGCGGCCGGGTTGCCGCTTGATCGGGACGTCCGTGACCGAGCTGGGCTGGCTCGCGCAGGCGCCCGCCGGGCGGCCGACCCTGGTCGTGGCCGAAGGCCTGTTCCTGTATCTGCCCGAGGCCGCGCTATTGCCCTTGCTGCGCGCCGTGACGACGCAGTTTCCGGCGGGCGAGGTGATTTTCGATGCCTATAGCCGCCTGGGCCTGGCGCTGGTGGCGCGCAACCGCATGATCCGGGCGACTGGCGCGGTCACGCAATGGAGCCTGAACAATCCGCAGGACCTGGAGGCGCTGGTGCCGGGACTGAGGCTGCGCAGCGAGCAGATGGTGCAAGACGGCCGCAGTCCGGCGCAGTTGGCGCGGTACACGCTCGCCTCGCGGGTGATGATGGGGGTGATGCGCCGGGTTGCGCCATTGCGCCGCGCGGGGCGGCTGCTGCGTTACCGGTACTAGGCGCGCGTCGCCTCTGGCGGGCGGCGTGTGTCATCTGCGCCGCTTTGAGGCAGGGCCGCCATCAGTAATGCGGCGGCAGCTCGTCGCGCAGACTGCGAAACGGCGCCGCGCCTTCGGGCGCCTGCTGGCGCAGGTCGGCCACCTCGCGCTGCAGCCGGTCGATCTGCTGCTGTTGGCGCACGATGATCTGGTTCAACTGTTCGAGCAGGTCGTCGGCGAAGCTGGCCTTGACCTCCAGGTCCAGCAGCCGGCGTTCGATGTCTTGCGAATTTTCCATGCGAGTATTAGAACCCATTCTCCGCGTCCGCCCCAGAAGGAGCCTTGAGTGACCGCTAACCCCCGCCGCCCCGGCCCCATGGCCCGTCCGATTCTGCATGGCCTGCTGGGCATGGCGCCGGCGATGGCGGCCATGGCGCAGTCGCCGGTGCCCGAGACGGCCCCGGTGGTGGTGACCGGCACGCGGCTGGGCGTGTCCGTGCTGGACACGCCGGGTTCGGTGGACGTGGCCGACGGCGGCGCGATGCGCCGCGGCCAGGCCGGCATCAACCTTTCCGAAGGCCTGGCCGGGGTGCCGGGGCTGCAGATCCAGAACCGCCAGAACTACGCGCAGGACCTGCAGATTTCCAGCCGCGGCTTCGGCGCGCGTTCCACCTTCGGGGTGCGCGGCGTGCGCCTGTATGTGGACGGCATTCCGGCCACGATGCCGGACGGGCAGGGGCAGACCTCGAACATCGATATTGGCTCGCTGGATCGGGTGGAAGTGCTGCGCGGGCCGTTTTCGGCGCTGTACGGCAACTCGTCCGGCGGCGTGATCCTGGCCTACACCGAGGATGGCGCCGCGCCGCCGTCGGTGTCGGCCTCGGTATGGGGCGGCAGTTTCGGCACCTGGCGCTATGGCGCCAAGGCGTCGGGCGCAGAAGGCGCGGTGGACTATGTGCTGGACCTGTCGCGCATGACCACGGACGGCTTTCGCGACCGCAGCGCGGCGCGCAAGAACCTGGGAAACGCCAAGCTGGGCGTGCAGCTCGATGACGCCAGCCGCCTCACCATCGTGGCCAACAGCGTCGATCTCAAGGCGCAGGACCCGCTAGGATTGACCTATGCGCAGTTCCAGGACGAGCCGCGCAGCGCCGACCTGGCCTCGCAGTACGACACCCGCAAGACCGTGCGCCAGACGCAGGGCGGCCTGGTCTACGAGCGCCATGTCGACGGCGCCAATACGCTGCGCGTGATGCTGTATTACGGCCAGCGCGACACCACGCAGTTCCAGGCGATTCCGCCTGCGGCCCAGGCCGCGCCCACGCAGGCGGGTGGCGTCATCGACCTGACGCGGCGCTACGGCGGCGCGGACCTGCGCTGGACGTCCGAACTGGCCATGGCGGGGCGACCGCTGACGCTGGTCGGGGGCCTTGCCTACGACACGATGCGCGAGACCCGCCGCGGCTACCAGAACTTCACCGGCACGGGCAGCAGCCAGCAGTTGGGCGTGCAGGGCGCGCTGCGGCGCGACGAGACCAACACCGTCTACAACGCCGATCCCTATGTGCAGGCCTCGTGGCGCGTGGCGCCGCAATGGACGCTGGACGCGGGCCTGCGCTACAGCACGGTGGACTTCGATTCGCGCGACCACTACATCGTGCCCGGCAACGGCGACGACAGCGGCAGCGCACGTTACCGCCGCGCCCTGCCGGTGGCGGCCATCGGCTACGAGCCCGCCGCCGACACGCGCGTGTATGCGTCGTATGGACGCGGCTTCGAGACGCCCACGCTCAATGAAATTTCATACCGCCCCGGCGGCTTGCCGGGGCTGAACTTCGGGCTGGCGCCGGCGCTCAGCACGAATCTCGAAGCCGGTCTGAAGACGCGGCTGGGCGGCGGCCTGCTGACGGCCGCGGTGTTCCACGTGTCGACCGACGACGAGATCGTCTCGGCCGGCAGCAGCGGCGGGCGTTCCACCTTTCGCAACGCAGGCCGCACCCGCCGCGATGGCGTGGAACTGGGCTGGAATACGCGCTTTGCCGGGCAATGGCGTGCGCAGTTCGCCTACACCTGGCTGGATGCGCGCTATCGCGACGATGCCGGCGGCGCCATCCTTGCGGGCAACCGCATTCCGGGCATCGCGCGCCAATCGGCCTTTGCGTCGCTGGGCTGGGCGCCGCCCCAAGGCTGGCAAGCCGCCATCGAGGGTCGCTACCTCAGCCAGCTGTATGCGGACGACGCCAACGAGGCGGCGGCCCCCAGCTACGCGGTGGCCGCGATTTCCGCGGGCTACATCAAGCAGGTCGGCGCCTGGGAATTGAGCGCCTATGCGCGGGTCGACAACCTGTTCGATCGCCGCTACGCGGGCTCGGTCATCGTCAACGAGAGCAACGGCCGCTATTACGAGCCGGCGCCGGGGCGCAGCATGGGGATGGGGCTGGGCGCCACGTACCGGTATTGACGCGCCCGGCTCAATCCGCGCCGGCTTGGCCGTAGCAGAAATCGTGGTCTTCGCAGGCCGCGCAGCCAGGCGCCGCGGAGGCGGGCAGGCCGGCGTGTTCACAGGCGGCGTAGGCCAGGAATTGCTTCCAGCGCAGGTTACGGGTGTTGCGCGCCACCAGCTCGGGGTAGTGGCGGGTCAACAGCGCGGTGACGTCTTCGCGGCCGCTCAGGCCCAGGTCGCGCCACAGATGGTCGGGCCGCAGGCAGGCGTGCGCCAGCACGCTGGTGACCAGCGGCGTGGTGGCGCAGCGGGGTGTGGCATAGGCATCGAGCAGTACGCGCAGCAGCAAGGTGAAACCTGGCTGCGGATCGTCCAGGCCTTGCGCGGCGTACGCGGCAAGTTGCGCCGGCAGCTTGGCCAGCGCCGGGTCGCGGTTGTCTTGCGCGCCGGGAAACAACTGCGTCAACGCCTCGTCCAGTTCGCCGGGCGTGAGGCCGCAGCGGGCCAGGTCGCGCAGCGCCAGGCTCTTGCCGATGACCGTCGCGAAAAATGCCGCGTCGGGCTGGCCGGGCGCGGCGTGGCGCAGCAGCGCACAGGCCGGGGCGGCGGTGTCTTGGGGGGAGTTGGCGACGACGGCGTTCATGGCTGCGATAAACCGTTAAAGCGTTAATGAATACGATATAAGCTGCAATATATAACGGATGGCCGGCGGCTTTGCCTTGCCGGCGGTCAAGCGGCATAGGGACTGACCCGGCGCTGCCTTGAAGGCGGCGGTATCATCGGCCCGACTTCCATTTCCAGGTCCACCCGGATGTTTCCGCCTGCCCCCGTGCTTTCCCGTCATCTTTCCCGCTCATTGCTGGCGCTGGCCATGGCGGCCGCGTCGCCGTTGATGGCGCCGCCGGCCGCGGCCTACGACATCGGCGCCGTGATCGACGCCGTGCGCCTGTCCCGCTACCCCCTGCGCGAACCGGAGCGCCGGGTGTGGGGCAGCGAGAACGCCAAGGACGCGCTGCTGGTCGGGCAGATGGACAACCGGCTGTATCTATACCGCTATCTGCGCCCGGCCCAGGCCGGCGGGCAGCCGGAACTGGCGTTCCGGTCGCGGCCGCTGGCGATCGACCCGGCGCAATGGAACGTGTCGCGGCAGGAAAACGTCAGCGCGTCGGCGCCGCGCGACGGGCAGGCGTTCTATTGGGTGGCCTACACGTACAGCGATGCCGACGATACCCAGGCCAACGGTTTCCTGGTGGATGCATCCGGCGCCGCGGTCACGGTGCACGCCGACGCCGCCCGCGTGGTGGCGACGGCGGACCGGCCCTGGGACGATGCCCGGCGCGAGCAGGCGCTGGCCACGCTCAAGCCGGCCTTGGTCACGTATCCCAGCCGCCTGAAGGCGTTTCCGGCCGACGTCCGCTTCGAATACCGCGCGCCGGTCGACGCCACCGCCACCTTCCGCGCGCTGCACCAGGCGGCGTTCGCCATTGCTCGCGGCAAACCCGAATTCAACCGGGCGGTGACGGCGTTGCGCCGCTTCGTGCTGGAACAGGACTATCGCGACATCGACCCGGACGGCAAGGACCCTGAGTTGGTGGCCGCGCTGAACGACTATGGTTTCTGGCTGGCCGAGGCAGGCAACCCGGCCGAGGCCGACGCGGTGCTGGGCGAGGTGCTGCGGCGCGACCCGGCGCGCACGCCTGCCTACTTGAACCGGGCCGATGCGCGCCTGAAGCTGCGCGACCAGCGGCGGGACCAACGCGCCTATTTCGACGTGCTGGCGCAGGAAGACTACCGGCAGTATTGCGCGCGCCGCCTGGCGGCGAACGAGCCGATACCGGCCAAGATCGCCGACCGCATCGGCGTGGCGCTGGGCAGCAAGACGCTGGATGCGGCCGCCTGCCGGCCGCGTCTGGCGATTTTCCAGGCGATCCGCGCGCGCGACCTGGACGCCGTGCGTGCGGAACTGGCGCGCGGGCAAGATCCCAACGGCGTCAACGAAAACGGCGTATCGGCGCTGAACGCGGCGGCGTCGGCCAAGCAGATCGAGATGGTGCGCGCGCTGCTGGCGGCGGGCGCCGACGTCAACGGACCGACCCGTGGCGCGCCGCTCCTGTCCAGCGCTTTGCCGGACGGGCGCGATACCCGTCCGCTGGCCGAGCGCTACGCCCTGGCCGACCTGCTGGTGGCGGCCGGCGTGTCGATCGAGGCGCCCGATTCCAGCGGCACGCCGTTGCTGCTGCGTCGCGTGTGGTATTCGGGCGAAGACAAGGACACGCTGGACTACCTGCTGGCCAAGGGCGCGAATCCGAATGGCCGCGACAAGAGCGGCCGCTCGGTGCTGCATGGGGCCATGAGCAGTTCGTCCAAATTCTGGTTCGCCGAGAAACTGCTGGCCAAGGGCGCGGACATCAACGCCGCCTACATCCGCATGTACTACGGCAACCAGGCGATGTGGGAGACCCCGCTGCTGGAGGCGCTGCGCGAAGCGCCGGTCGAAGACCTCAAGCCGCAGTCCGCCTATGCGCCGTCGGAACGGGTGGCGTTCGCGCTGGCACATGGCGCGGATCCGGCGGCGGGCGGCTATGGGCCCAAGGACGGCCCGGCGCGCGCCGGCCTGGACGAGACGCTCAGCCTGGCGGCGCGGCAGTTGTCGCCCGAGCTGGTGGACCAGGTGGCGCAGGCTGCCGCCGGCAAGCCCCACGCGTCCCTGACGACGGCGCCGCTGACCAGCCTGCTGCGCCAGTGGAACGAGCTTGAACTGCGCGCCGACGCGAAGCAGAACAGCGCCGAATGGGACGGCCAGCGCGCCCGGCTGCGCGCCACCGCCGAGCGCCTGCTGGCGGCGGGCGTGCCCCTGGCCTATGCCGGTAACCCGGCGGGGACGGTCGGCAGCCAGATCGCGCCGCTGTCGCTGCCGTGGCTGCCCGATGACCTGTATCTGGCCTGGCTGAAGGCGGGCGCGGATCCGTCGGACCGCAGCGACGGCGGGATCCGCCTGCGCGGCGTAAACGACGCCGCGGCGTTGCCTTTGGTGATCATGCTGCAGCAGGGCAACGACGCGAAGGCGCGCATGCTGCTCGAGCACGATGCGCCGCTGTACGCCACGCCGGCGCGCTGCGGCATGGCGGTGGCGGACATACTGGCCTGGCAGGCCAGCGACGGCGGCCCCTTGTCGCCGTCCGGCGCGCGGGCGGTCAAGCGCGTGCTGGATGGCGCCGCCAATGCGCCGGCCTGCGACCTGGAGCAAGGCGCGCGGGTGCAGCCGTACGTCGGCATGACCGCCCGGCAACTGGCGGACAGGCTGGGCGTCACGCTGGCGGTGAAGGCGCAGGGAGGTTGATGTCAGGCCGATGCGGGACGGGGGCGGTGGTCCGGTTTCAGGACGGCCCCCAAGACCGCAAAACTGTCCGCCAGGAAAACAGGCGCCCTACACGGCGCCCCAAAAAAAACAGGCGCCGCAAGGCGCCTGTTTTGTCGTCAGCGAGTGACGGGTCTTACATGGCGTGGCCCATGTTGACGTTCATGTTGTACAGCACCCAGGCCGAACCGCCGACGATGATGGCGATGATCAGCACGGTGAAGACAAACGTGGCCAGGTTGTCGCGGGCCGATTTCGAAGCGCCCATGTGCAGGAAGTACACCAGCTGCACCAGCAGCTGGAGCACGCACAGCGCCACCACGCCGATGATCGTGATGGTGTGGGACAGCGCGCCGCTCATCACCAGGCCGAACGAGCCGAAGGTGAGCAGAAGCGAGAGCACGAAACCGATGATGTAGGACTTCAGGCTGCCGTGGTCGGCGGCGTGATCGTCGTGGCCGTGTGCGGCCGCAGCGGAGTGCGACATCAGAGGGCTCCCAGAAGATAGACGAAGGTGAAGACGCAGATCCAGACGATGTCCAGGAAGTGCCAGAACAGGCTCAGGCACGCCAGACGACGCTTGTTGATCGAGTCCAGGCCATGGCGGCGGATCATGTCGATCAGGATGACGATCCAGATCAGGCCGAACGTGACGTGCAGGCCGTGCGTACCGATCAGCGTGAAGAACGCCGACAGGTAGGCGCTGCGGCCGGGGCCCGCGCCTTCGGTGATCAGGTGATGGAATTCATAGACTTCCATCGCGATGAAGCCCGCGCCGAACAGGAACGTGACCATCAACCAGCCGATTGCGCGGCTCTTGTTGTTGGCGTGCACGTTCAGGTTGGCCATGCCGAAGGTGAAGCTGGAGAAGAGCAGCAACAGGGTTTCGACCAGTACGAACTTCAGGTCGAACAGTTCCTTGCCCGTCGGGCCGCCCGCGGTGGCGTTGGACAACACCGCGAACGTGGCGAACAGCACCGAAAAGATCAGCAAGTCGCTCATGAGGTAGACCCAGAAACCGAAAACGGTCTTGGATCCATCGTCATGGTGCGCGTGATCGTCGTGACCCGCGTGGGGGTGAGTGGCTACGGCTTGAATCATGGCTCAGGCGGCCTTCTGCATTTTTTCAAAGTGGGCGTTCTCGATCCGCTCGACTTCAGCGGCCGGGACCCAGTAATCGACGTCGCGGTCGTAGGCGCGGACGATGAACGAACCGATCATGCCGACGAAACCAACGATGGCGAGCCACCAGATGTGCCAGATCAAGGCAAAGCACATGACCAGGCCAAAGGCGCCGATGTACACGCCGGCACCGGTGTTCCTGGGCATGTGGATGTCTTCGTACTTGGCCGGGCGCTTGTAGGCCTTGCCGTTCTGCTTGTCTTCCCAGAACTGGTCCAGTTCATCGACGTGAGGGACGTGGGCGAAGTTGTAGAAAGGAGCAGGCGAAGAGATCGACCATTCCAGCGTACGGCCATCCCAGGGATCGCCGGTGACGTCCTGGTTCTGCTTGCGCTGACGAACCGAGACGAACACTTGCTGCAGCAGGAACCAGATGCCCAGCATGATCAGCGCGGCGCCAGCCAGCGCGACCAGCAGGTAGGGCTGCCATTCGGGGTTGTCGTAGTGGTTCAGGCGACGCGTCATGCCCTTGAAGCCCAGGATGTACAGGGGCATGAAGGCCATGAAGAAACCGACGAACCAGCAGTAGAACGAGTAACGGCCCAGGCGCTCGTTCAGCGTGAAGCCGAACGCCTTCGGGAACCAGTAGGTCATGCCGGCGATGCAACCGAACACCACGCCACCGATGATGGTGTTGTGGAAGTGGGCGATCAGGAACAGGCTGTTGTGCAGCACGAACGACACGCCGGGGATGGCCAGCATCACGCCGGTCATGCCGCCGATGACGAACACGATCATGAAGCCCAGCGTCCACAGCACCGGCGTGGTGATGCGCAGGCGGCCGCGGTAGATGGTGAACAGCCAGTTGAAGATCTTGGCCCCGGTCGGGATCGAGATGATCATTGTGGCAATGCCGAAGAACGCGTTGACGTTGGCCCCCGCACCCATGGTGAAGAAGTGGTGCAGCCAGACCAGGAACGACAGCACGCCGATGGCGGCCGTGGCGTAGACCATGGACTTGTAGCCGAACAGGGTCTTGCGGGCGAACGTGGCAACCACTTCGGAATACACGCCGAAAGCAGGCAGCACCAGGATGTAGACCTCGGGGTGGCCCCAGATCCAGATCAGGTTCACGTACATCATGACGTTGCCGCCCATGTCGTTCGTGAAGAAGTGCGTACCCAGGTAGCGGTCGGCGGTCAGGAGCGCCAGGGTGGCGGCCAGCACGGGGAAGGCGGCCACGATCAGCACGTTGGTGACCAGCGAGGTCCAGGTGAAGATCGGCATCTTCATCAGGCTCATGCCCGGTGCGCGCATGCGCAGGATGGTCACGATGAAGTTGATGCCGCTAAGGGTTGTACCCAGCCCTGATATCTGCAGCGCCCAGATGTAGTAGTCCACCCCGACGCTTGGGCTGTAGTCCAGCCCTGACAGCGGCGGATAGGCGAGCCAGCCGGTCGCGGCGAATTCGCCCACGAACAGCGAGATCATCATCAGCGCGACGCCGGCGCCGAACAGCCAGAAGCTCAGCGAGTTCAGGAACGGGTAGGCCACGTCCCGGGCGCCGATCTGCAGCGGCACCACGATGTTCATCAGCCCGGTGATGAAGGGCATCGCCATGAAGAAAATCATGATGACGCCGTGGGCGGTGAAGATCTGGTCGTAGTGGTGCGGGGGCAGGAAGCCAGCGGAGTCGGCCGAGGCGACGGCCAGCTGGGTACGCATCATGATGGCGTCGGCAAAGCCGCGCAGCAGCATGATCAGCGCGACGATGATGTACATCACGCCGATGCGCTTGTGGTCGACGGAGGTCAGCCATTCCGTCCAGAGGTACTTCCACTTGCCGAAGTAGGTGATGGCGCCGAAGACCGCTAGGCCTCCCAGGCACACGGCGGCCAGCGTAACCATGACGATAGGTTCATGGTACGGAATGGCCTCGAGGGTGAGTTTCCCGAGCATTGTTAGTTGATTCCTGCGATCAGATTATTCGACGTGGGGGTGCACGTGGCGGAGTCCACGCCGGCCATCTTGGACATGGTGCTGCCCAGGATGAACTCGAACATCGACGGCGGCACCGAGGCGTACTTGACGACCGGATTGCGCTCGCTGCGCTTGGTCAGTTCCTGGTAGGCCTCGGGGGTCAGCGTCGTGGCCGATGCCTTGGCTTCCTTGACCCAGTTGTCGAATCCTTCCTGCGACGTGGCGATGGCCTTGAAGCGCATGCCGGAGAAGCCGGCGCCGCTGTAGTTGGCCGAAATGCCGGCGTAGGTGCCGGGTTCGCGCGCGTTCAGGTGCAGCTTGGTTTCCATGCCCGCCATCGAATAGATCTGGCTGCCGAGCTGGGGAATGAAGAACGAGTTCATGACCGACGCCGAGGTGATCCGGAAATTGACCGGCACGTCCACGGGGAACGCGATCTCGTTGACGGTGGCGATGTCGTACTCGGGGTAGATGAACAGCCACTTCCAATCCAGCGAAACCACCTCGATGGTCACCGGCTTGTGCTCGGACACGAGCGGCTTGTAGGGGTCCAGCGCATGGGTGGAGCGCCAGGTGATCACCGCGAGAATCGCCACGATGATACAAGGCACGGTCCAGACCACGATTTCGATGGCCGTGGAGTGGGCCCACTTGGGCTGGTAGTCAGCTTTGGTGTTGGACGCGCGGTACTTCCAGGCGAAGGACACAATCATGAAGAGGACCGGAATCACGACCAGGAGCATCAGCCCCGTCGCCGTGAACAGCAGGGTCCGTTCCTGCATGCCGATGTCTCCCTTGGGGGAGAGGATTTCCATGTTGCAGCCGCCAAGCAGCATGACCGCGCCGACGCCGAAAATGCGCGTAAGGGTCGCAAGGAGGGGGTGTTTCACGTACAGCCTTGGATGGAGGGTGGGAAATGCTGCGAAGCAGCAGACTGGAATGCTGCTAGGCAGCAACGTCCATCCTATCGGCTTGATCTGGGTCAAGGCTGCGACGAAAGGTCGCATTGCCTGGCCGGCATTTGCCCCCAAGACCCTGGGTTAGGGGTTTTCCCTGGCGGGACAAGGGCTTGCGGCGGAGGGTGGGGGTGCGACGATATGTCGCACCTGCACAATGATGGATTGTTGCGATGTGTCGTATCCGCGCCAATCAGTCGACCAGGACCTCGCGTTCCGGCCCCGGTTTTTTTGCCAGCTTGCGCTGGAGCGAACGCCGGTGCATGCCCAACAGGCGGGCCGCGGCCGACACGTTGCCGCCGGTCTCGTGCAGCGCCTGGTGAATGTGTTCCCATTCTAGGCGGTGCAAAGGCGTCATGGTGCTTTCGATCGTAACCGTATCCGCCTTCACCAGGCCCAGGGTACGCAGGATCATCGGCGCGGTGGCGGGCTTGGGCAGGTAGTCGTCGGCGCCGCGCTTGATGGCCTCGACCGCGGTGGCCACGCTGGCGTAGCCGGTGACCAGCAGGATGCGCATGTCGGCGCGCAGGGCGCGAAGGGGACGGATCAGGGTCAGGCCCGAGTCCTCGCCCAGGCGCAGGTCGACCAGGGCGAAGGCGGGGCGGATTTCCTCGGCCACGCGCAGGGCCTCGGCGATGCCGGTGGCGGTTCGGGTTTCCAGGCCGCGGCGCGACAGGCTGCGCTGCAAGGTGCGCACATACAGCTCGTCATCGTCGATCAAGAGGCCAAGATCGGTCGGATTCAACATGTCAGGTCCCGGGGCTGCCCAGGGGCAGGTAAAAGCGGATGCGGGTGCCGCCGCCGTCGGCGGCCGTCATGGTCATTTCGCCGCCCAGTTGCTCGACGGTGGCGTGCGACAGGGCCAGGCCCACGCCCAATCCTCCCGGCTTGCCGCTGTTGAACAGGCTGGTGGCCGGCAGCAGCGTCTGGTCGGGGTCGAAGCCGCGGCCGTAGTCGCGCACTTCGCCCCGCAGGGCGCCGTAACCGTATTCCAGGTGCAGGTCCACGCGCGGCTCGTCGGCGGCTTCGCCGGCATCGGCCGCGTTGTTCAGCAAGGCCTGCAGCAGGTGGGCGATGGCCGGGTCGACCCGCAGGCTGGTCGGCAGGGCGCCCGAGCGTTGCAGGTTGATGGTCGGCCGGATCAGCCGCCATTGCCCCACCACGCGCACCAGGTCCACCGCAGTTGGGACCGCCAGATTGCGGATGCGTTCCCGGCACAGGGCCAGCAGCTGGCTGAGGGTGGCGACGTCGTCCTTCAGGTCGGGGTCCTTGACCTCGGCGGCGATTTCGTCGGCCAGCAGGGTCATGGTGGCCAGCGGGGTGTTCAGTTCGTGCGCCATCGCCGCGGCGTGGGTGGCCAGGGCCACGATGCCCTCGTTGCGGGTGAAGCGTTCGCGCAGGCGAGCCAGTTCGCGTTCGCGGGCCCGCAGGTCGGACGCCAGGCGGGTCGAGAACACCAGCACGACCACTACGGAAATCAGGAAGTTGGCCGACAGCCCCCACAGCAGCAGGGTGTGGGTGTTGACGTCGCCGCGCAGCGGCTGGCCGAAGATGGCGGCGGCCGCATAGCCGGAAATGCCGGCCAGCGCGGCGGCCAGCGCCCAGTTGCGCGGCAGCGCCAGCGCGGCCAGGGCCGTCAGGATCAGGAACATCATCCCGAACGGATTGCTCAGGCCGCCGCTCCAGCCGACCATCCAGGCCAGCGCGGCCATGTCGACCAGCAGGTGGGCGAAGGCGGTGGCGTGGGACAGGTCGCGGCTGTGCCGCAGGCGCAGGCTGGCGTAGACGTTGAAGCCGATCAGCACGCCCACGCCGATCCACAGGGGTTCGAGCGGCAAGGCCAGGCCCAGCACGCTGCTGGCGACCAGGATGGTAGCGGCCTGGCCCGCGATGGCGAGCCAGCGCAGGCTGCAGAGGGTACGCAGGAAGGAAAAGGCGGAACTACCGGGCATATCCAGACACAGGGTTGCCGGCACAACCGCCGGCGGCTACGGGCGCCCGGCGGCGCGGAACGCTGTCATCCAGGGCGCGGCGCAAGGGCACCGGCTGCCGTCAGGCCCCGCGAGGGCGCTGGCGGCGGATGTGCTGGCATTGTATGTGGAATCACGGCGCACCGCAGGCGCGGGGCGTGCAATGCGTCCCCGATATCAGCCCCGCCAGCGGCTGGCAGGCGAGCCTTGAGGCTGCGCGCCGCTGTGCCGGGGCCGGCCGAGCCGGCGGTGCTACTGGATGGCGGACGTGCCGCTATGGGCCATCGGGGTGGGCGGGTAGCTTTCCTGGTCGGACGCCATCTGCCCCTGCATTTCGGCCGTCTGCAATTCCTGTTCGACCTGCGCCCGGCTTTCCATCGCGCCGTTGGTGGCGACGGCGGGCGGGTAGTCTTCCTGGCCGAAGGTGTATTGGCCGTCTTGCTTGGCCTGCGCCAATTCAGCGCTGACCTGGGCCGAGGTCTTGGCCGTGGGGGCCGGGTAGCTCACCCGCCAGTCGCCGAACGCGTCGCGCTTGTAGGTCGCGGTGGGCATCGTGGACTGGACTTGCTGGGCTTGCACGGTGGTGGCGGCGGCGGTCAGGCCGGCGCAGAGCAACAAAGTCGCTGTCAGGGTCTTCATGAAACGCTCCTAGCAATCAAAGCAAACGGCCTGGAATCGCGGCCGCGCCGTCGTCCCGGATGCGGTCTTGGGACGATTTCCTGTGATGCTGGCAATGCCTGCCGGGGGCGTCGGGTGGCGGCGCACCCCGGCGTTTTCAGTTCGACCGGGGGCGCGCCTTTACGTTGCAGGAAAACGCGTGCTGGCCTGCAAACAGCTATTTCAAGCTTGAAATACAGGTGTCAATCCGCTTGCAGCGGCAAAGGCCCTTATTTCAATGGCCGTGGCCGGCGGCGGGCGGGGCGGCAGCAGCCGACAGCGGGCGCGCCACGGCCGTCACCGGCACGCGTTGCTGCTTGCCCGCGGCGTCTTGCAGCACCAGCGTCAAGGCGACGGGATCGCCCACCGAAATCTGCTTGGCCAGGTCGATCAGCATGACGTGGTAGCCGCCCGGTTTCAGTTCCACCGGCTGGCCGGCGGGCAGGTCGATGGCGGACACCTGGCGCATCTTCATGACGTCGTTCTGCATGGCCATTTCATGCACTTCGGTGTGCTTGGCGGCGTCGGACTCGACGGCGACCAGGCGCGTGGGGGCGGCGGCGGTCAGGCGCATGAAGACGCCCGTGGCGTGCTGGTTGGGCACGGTGGCGCGAACCCAGGCGTCTTCCACCTTGAGCGCGGCGTCCTGGGCCAGGGCGGGGGCAGGGGCCAATGTCAGCGCGCTCAGGGCGAAGGCGGCGGCCAGGGAAGCGAAAGCGGTCTTTTTCATGGGAGTTCCTTGTTCAGAGGGGCGCGGCGCTTACAGCACCGTGCGCAGGTCGTCGGCGCACTGCTCGGCGCTTTGCTGGTGGCGCAGGGCCAGCCGCAGCTTGCCCTGGGCGTCGATGATGTAGGTCAGCGCCGTGTGGTCCATGGTGTAGGACGAACCGGTGGGCACCTTCTGGTAGAACACCTTGAACGATTGCGCCGCGGCGCGGGTCTGTTCGGCGTCGCCGCGCAGGCCGACGAATTCCGGGTCGAACGCCTGGGTGTAGGCGCGCAGGATTTCCGGGGTGTCGCGTTCGGGGTCCACGGTGATGAACAGAATGCGCAGCTTCCTGGCGGCCTCGGGGCCGAGCAGGCTCTTGATCTCCAGCGCCCGGGTCAGGGCGGTGGGGCAGATGTCCGGGCACTGGGTGAAGCCGAAGAACAGCATCACGGTCTGGCCGCGGTAGTCGGCCAGCTGGCGTTGCCGGCCGTCAGTGTCCTGCAGCTGGAAGTCGCCCGTGGGCATGCTGGACAGGTCCATGCCGTTGAGCTTGGGGGCATCCGGGCCGCAGCCGGCCAGCGGCAGCAGGGCCAGGGTGGACAGCAGCAGGCGACGGCGACGGTCGGGCGTGGTCGCGCCGCCCAAGGGGGCGCGCGTAATGAGGAAATGCATGAAAACCTCGTCGAAAGACGGTTCGCGACAGGCGCGGCGCAGGCCGCGCGCAAGGGGCGGTGTCAGGCGACGAAGGGCGGGGCGCGTGAACCCAGCGGCGGCCCTTGGGCCGGCTGCACGGGCAACGCATCAGGGGTGGGGGCCGGCGGGGGCGCGTGGCGGCCGGCGGCCAGGGCCAGCGGCGCCACGTAGGGCGTGGGGGCAGGCGTGACGTGGGCCAGCAGCCCGAAGGGACATTGGGCGCCCGTCTCGGCGCTACGGTGGTCACCCGTGCCGTCGACGGTCTTGCCATCGGCCGACAGCGCGATCTTGAAGGTGGACAGGTCGCCCGCGGCCGAGCAGAAGGTGACTTCCAGCCGGCCGTCGTGCAGCGCGCGGGCATCGGGCATGTAGCCCGCCGGCACCACGGCGCGCAGCAGCACCGCCAGGAACGCCAGCCACAGCACGCCCCGGACGCGCACGGCGCCGCAGGCTTGCAGAAGGCGGATCAAGGTAGGCATGGCGCGATTTTAGGGCAAGCGCCGGGCTGGCCACGGGCGGCAGCGTGCGGCGCAGTGTCGCAGCGCTGGGGCCGCCCGTGGGGTCGGTCAGGGGCCTCGGGCATCGGCTTCAGTCGTCAGCGTCCAGCCGCCGGATCAGGGCAATGTAGCGGCGCTGCGCCTGGTCCGGCGGCAGGCCGGCCAGCAGGCGCCAGGACGCGTGTTCAATTTGCTCGCGCGCGCTGGCGTCGGCGTCGGCCTGGGGCGGCGCATCGCCGTGGCGGGCCTGCTGCTCGTAGGCTTGCAGCCGCAGGGCCACGCCGGTCGAGGGGGCCTGCGGCAGGGCGCGCAGTTCGATCACGGCGGCTTCGAAGGCATCGGTCAGGGCGTCGGCGGGTATGTCCAGCGTGGCCCGGTCCATCGCATCGCCTTCGGGTTCCAGGCCGCTGGCCACGGCCAGCCGGCGCCACAGCGCGTCTTCGGCGGCCGGGTCCGCCGCCGTCGAGGTGACTTTGGCGATCTGCTGGTTGCGCAGGCGCAGCGTGTGGGTCGAGGCGCCGCGGAACATGGTGGCCCCGTCCTGCACCTGGAAGGTCAGCGGCACGGCGATCGAGCGCCCGGCCAGCTCGGGCTTGCCGACACTGTCGACGGTGAAGGTGTTGCGCGAATAGTCCATGACCCGCGAGAACAGGTCCACCAGGCCGCCGCGGCCCTGGTAGACGCCGGCCAGCGGGCTGTCGCCCTCTTCGTGCCAGGCCACGTCTTCGGCGAACAGCGGGAATAGCGCTTCGAACTCGCCCGACAGCATGGCATCGCGATAGGCCTGCAGCAGGCGTTCGATGTCTTCGCCAGTCATGGCGGCGGCGCGGCCGGGGCGCGTGGCGACGGCGGGGCGCTTGTCCATGAATTGCAGGATATCGGCGGCGACGCGGTCGCGGTCGTTGTCCACGCAGATCATGTGGTAGCTGTTGTCCAGCAGCACCAGCCGGCTGTCGGGGATGGCGTCGTTCAGGTAGTGGGCCGAGCGCACCGAGGTCAGCTCGTCTTCGTGGGCGTGGATGATCAGGCTGGGGCAGGTGATGGCGTTCAGCCCGCGTTGCACGAAGCGCCGCAGCCGGTCGACCTCGCGCACACAGGCCAACGGCACCCAGCGGTAATGGAAGTTCTCGCCGCGTTCGAACTTGGCCTTGACGATGGACCGCACCAGCTCGTTCTTGATGCCGTAGGGCTCTTCTTCTTCGACCCGCATGCGCGCGGCCAGGCCGGGGATGCGGTAGACCAGCTTGCGCAGGCCCCGGTACCAGGGCGTGCTCCAGCCGTCGATGAAGACGGGCGCGGCCAGGCTGACGAGCTTGCCCTTGCGGTGCTGCACGCGCTTGCACAGTTCCACCGCCAGCAAGGCGCCCAGGCACATGCCGACCACATGCACGGTCTCGTAGCGTTCGGCCACTTCGCGGTACTTGGCGGTCACGGCGTCCAGCCAGTCTTCGGCGCGCACGGGCAGCAGGTCCTCGGGCGTGGTGCCGTGACCGGGCAGCGTCAGCGTGTGCGTCTCGATGCCGGCGCGCTTCAGTATCTTGTGCAGCGACCCCAGGTCGTACTGGGTGCCGCCCAAGCCGTGGATGAGCAGGGCTCCTGTGCTATTGGACATCTGCCTGCTCGACTTCGCCCAGACGCCACATGCCCGCCACCACGGCGACGCTGCCGTCGAAATCCGGCAATGGCGAACCCCGGTCGCTCACCACGCGCCAGCCGCCGGCCGCGTGGGCCAGGCGGAACAGCAGCGGGGTGCGGTCCTGGCCGCCGGCGCGCCGGGCGGCCCAGTGCAGCGTCAGGCGGGCGCGGTCGTCGGGGTGGGCCAGGGCCAGCAACGCGTCCAGATTGGTGATGGCACCGGTGGGCAGGCCAAACGCGTCGTGCAAGTCGCCGGCCAGTTCGAACGAGCCGTCAAAGGGGTTGTAGCGGTACATCAGCTGGTGGCTGCCGGCCAGCGCCAGGTCGAAGCGGCCGCGCCATTGCTCGGCGTTTTCCAGTTCCTGCGCGCGGGCGCCGCGCAGCGTATTGACCAGCAGGATCAGCAGCGCGGTCACGACCAGGTAGACCTGGGTGGCCAGCAGCACGTGCCAGTGGTCGTTGGCCTCGACGAAGGGGCCTTCGCCTTGCGCGCTCTGGTACAGCGCCATCAGGGTCAGCGTGATGACGGCCAGGGTGCCGCCCAGCGGCCCCCACACCAGCGCGGTCAGCACCGCGAACACCAGCGGCAGGTAAGTCAGCTCGAAGGTGACCACGTACGGCAGGTTCTTGATCATGTCGCCGTCGAAGGTCATGAAGGTCGACACGATCAGGGCCAGGTAGGCGACGGCGCCCAGCACCAGGTCGCGCATGCGCGGACCGCCGGAACGGCGCGGCCGGAAATGCGCCCAGCCGGTGACGGCCGGCGCCAGGATCAGGATGCCGCCCAGGTAGGCCGCGACCCAGGTGCGCAGCCGGACCCAGGCATGGGCTTCCTGGGTCATCCACAGCCAGCTGCCGTTGAGCACGGCCGACAAGGCGGCGCCCACCACCGCGCCGGCCAGCAGCGCGGCCACGGTGCCCACCCCGCCGTCGCGTGGCGTCAGGCGCTGGATGGTCCAGGCCGCAGCGATGCTGGAGAGGCTGGCGGTGATGGCGAACACCAGCGCCGTGGCGGGCTGGCCGCGGGTGAAGCTGGTGATCACGATCTGCGCAAAGAAGAAGGCGGCCAGCAGCAGCGGCCAGTTGCGGCGCTGCGTCAACAGATAGGCGCCCACCGCCACGCCGGGCGGCAGCCAGACGAATACGGCGTGGCTGACCGGGTCGTTCAGCAGGCGTGAAAACAGGCCGCACAGCAGGTACGGGATCGCCCATAGCAGGCAAAACGGGTTTCTTCGGGGCGCTTGGGGGGTTCCCATGTGGTTCCTTGCAGACGCGGTGTTCCATGACGAGCCGCAGCTCGTGGCAATGAGCGGGTTATACACGCCTCGGGGCGGTCTGCCAAAGCCGCCGGGGCATACTCCCGCCCGAAAATCTTGGTACCCTTGGACGCAGTCGTTTCCCACTTGCTTCAGGATTCAGTGCTCTCCTTGCCCGCCCAGACCCTGTCCGCTTCCCATTTTGCCGCCGCGCCGGGGCGCGTATCGGCACACTTCTCCGCCCGTGCCGCCCGGTTTTTCCGGTGGGCGTTGCTGGCCGCCCTGCTGGCGCTTCTGACGGCCTGCGGCACCACCAAGGTCCAGCCGGGCTACTACCGGGTCCAGTCGGGCGACACCCTGACGCAGATCGCGCGCAAGCAAGGCACCAGCGTATCGAACCTGGTGCGCTGGAACAACCTGTCCAACTCCAATTCCATCGAGGTCGGGCAAATGCTGCGGGTCCAGGCCCCGGCGGGCCAGGCCAGTTCGTCCCCGCCCACCAAGTCGCGCGGCAAGGCGTCGCAAGGCACCAAGTCGCCGGCGCCCGCCATGGGCAAGCGGCGCACGGCGCCGCCCGGAGCGATTTCGCTGGTCTGGCCGGCGCAGGGCAAGGTCACGCGCGGCTACGACGGGTCCGGCTCCAACGGCATCGTCATTTCCAACAGCACCGGCACGCCCGTCGTGGCCGCCGCCGCCGGTACCGTGGCTTATTCCGGCAGCGGCCTGCGCGGCTACGGGCACCTGGTGATCGTCAAGCACAGCACCAGTTTCCTCAGCATCTACGCCCACAACAGCAAGCTGCTGGTCAAGGAAGGCCAACGGGTCAGCCAGGGCCAGAAGATCGCGGAAATGGGCAACAGCGACAGCAAGCAGGTGGGGCTGTATTTCGAGTTGCGGTACGACGGCCAGGCGGTCGACCCTGCGGGATCCCTGCCGAGCCGATAAAAGCCCCCACGCCGCGCACGCCGCGCGTGCTTGCTGCCCCCGAGGGGGCTGCCCGGCCTTCGGGCGGCCTGGCGCCTCTACCCGGGATGCCCCGCGTCCTGCGTCAAGGTCGAGATGAAGGCGGCGGTGCGGGGGTCGGCAGGCTGGGTGAAGAGGGCGCGGGAGGCGCCGGATTCGACCACGGTGCCGTCCAGCAGGAACACCACTTCGCGCGAGACGCTGGCGGCCAGGCGCAGGTCGTGCGTGGCCATCAGCATGGTCATGCCTTCGTTGGCCAGCTGGCGCAGCACGTCCACCACTTCGGCCGCCAGGCCCGGGTCCAGCGCCGACGTTGGCTCATCGCACAGCAGCACACGGGGGGCGGGTGCCAGGGCGCGGGCGATGGCCACGCGCTGCTGCTGGCCGCCGGACAGGTTGGCGGGCCAGGCATCGGCCTTTTCCAGCATGCCGACTTTCTTCAGCAGTTCCTCGGCGCGCGCGCGGGCGCGGTCGGCCGGCCATTTCTGCACCGTCACCAGGCCTTCCATGACGTTGCCGATCACGGTCTGGTGCGGGAACAGCTGGAAGTTCTGGAACACCATGCCGGTCTGCTTGCGTACCCGCTGAACCTGATCGCGCGACAATTTCAGGCCGGGCTCGAATTCGACCTGTTCGGGGCCGATTTCCAGCAGGCCGCGGTCGGGCACCTCCAGCAGGTTGACGCAGCGCAGCAGCGTGCTCTTGCCGCTGCCGGACGGGCCGATCAGGGCGGTGACGCTGCCTTCGGCGATGCTCACGTCCACCTGCTTGAGCACGGGGTTGCCGCCAAAGGATTTTTCGATCTTGTCCAGGCGGATCATCGCTTGTTCTCGGAAAACACGGCATGCTGGCCGAAGCGCCGTTCCAGGCGGACCTGGGCGGCAGACAGCACGGAGCTGAACACCAGGTAGATCAGCGCGGCCTCGGTGTACAGGATCAGCGGCTCGTAGGTGACGGCGGCGATGCGCTGGGCCGCCTGGAATATCTCGGGCACCGTCAGCACGGCGGCCAGGGACGTGTCCTTGACCAGGGCAATGAATGAGTTCGACAGCGGCGGCACCGCCACCCGGGCCGCCTGCGGCAGCACCGTGCGGCGCAGCGCCTGGCCGCGGGTCATGCTCAGCGAATAGGCCGCTTCCCATTGGCCCCGCGAGATGGATTCGATCGCGCCGCGGATGACTTCCGAGTTGTAGGCGCCGACGTTCAGCGTGAAGCCGATCAGCGCGGCCGGCAGCGGGTCAAGCACGATGCCGACGCTGGGCAGGCCGTAGAAGATCACGAACAGCTGCACCAGCAGCGGCGTGCCGCGGATGAGCCAGACATAGAAGCGCACCAGCGCCACCAGCGGGGCGGGGCCGAACAGCCGGATCAGCGCCACCACGAAGGCCAGCGCCAGCCCCAGCGCGAACGACATCAGCGTCAGCGGCACGGTGAACACCAGCCCGGCGTGCAGCAGCGGCCAGAACGAGTCGGCCATCAGCTGCACCCAGGCCGGCACGGCCCAGCCGGCCACTTGCGCCAGGATCCAGTCGGGCAGGACGGCCTGCAGCCACGAGGGTAGCGTCATGAAGCGGGCCGCTTATTGCTGCGCGGACAGGTCCGTGCCGAAGTACTTGACCGAGATGGTCTTGTAGGTACCGTCGGCCTTGATGTCGGCCAGCGCCTTGTTGATGGCAGCGACCAGTTCAGGGTTGTTCTTGCGCAGCAGCACGCCCGAATTGCTGAATTCGGCGGCCTTGTCGGTGGCGGCGATCTTGACCTTGGCGTTGGGCTTTTGCTTCTTGAAGTCCAGGAACGACAGGTTGTCGTTGACCGTGGCTTCGACACGGCCCGAGGTCAGGAGGTCGATGGCTTCATTGAAGCCCTGCACCGCCACGACCTCGGCGCCATGGCTTTGCGCCAGCTTGCCGAAGTTGCTGGTCAGCGTGTTGGCGGACTTCTTGCCCTTCAGGTCGTCGAAGGACTTGATGGTGGTGTTGTCGTCGCGCACGATCAGCACGGCGGCCGACGAGATGTACGGATCGGAGAAATCGTATTTGGCGCGGCGCGCGTCGGTGATGCCGACCTGGTTGATCACGGCGTCGTAGCGCTTGGCGTCGAGCCCGGCGATCAGGCCGTCCCATTTGCCTTCGACGAATTCGGCTTTCACGCCCAGGCGCTGGGCGATGGCGCGGCCGATGTCGACGTCGAAACCGGTAAGCTGGCCGGACGCGTCGTGGAAGGTGAAGGGGGCGTAGGTGCCTTCGGTGCCGATCTTGAACACGCCGGCGGATTTGATCTGGTCCAGCCCCGACTGGGCGTGGGCAGCGGACAGGGCGGCGACCTGGAAGAGGCCGGCGATGAACAACGAGCGCAAGAGTTTCATGGCAATGCTCCACGGATGGGATATCACTGTGGAGAGCATGTGGCACTTGCGATGCCCTCCGGCGTAGCCGCACTCTAACAACGCGTCTATTTTTCCACAAAGCATAAGGAATAGTAAAAATATAGCGGCAAGTCATATGGATAGATCGCGCCCCGGGCCGAGCGGCACGGGGTATTTCAGAGCGGGATTCAGACGGAGACAGGCGTGCAACAACAATGGAACAGGCGGGCTTTCATGATGGCCGCGGCGGGCGCCGCGGCGATGGCCGGGGTGGCGCCGGCGCACGGCGGGGGCGGCTTGCGGCGCATGCCGGGCGGCGGCAGCATCACCGACGTGGCCGGGCTGAAGGTGGGGCATTTCACCGATACCCGCCGCCCGACCGGCTGCACGGTGATCATTGCCGAGGCGGGCGCCGTGGGCGGGGTGGACGTGCGCGGCGCGGCGCCGGGCACGCGCGAGACCGACCTGCTCAATCCGGTCAACATGGTGGAAAAAGTGCACGCCGTGATGCTGGCCGGCGGCAGCGCCTTTGGCCTGGAGGCCGCCACCGGCGTGATGCGCTATCTGGAAGAACGCAAGATCGGCTTTGACGTCGGCGTGGCGCACGTGCCCATCGTGCCTGCGGCCATCCTGTTCGACCTGGGCGTGGGCGACGCATCGATACGGCCCGATGCCGCGGCTGGCTACCAGGCCTGCAAGTCGGCCACGGCCAAGCCGCCGCAAGAGGGCAACGTGGGCGCCGGCGCCGGGGCCACGGTGGGCAAGCTGTACGGCGCCAAGCGCGCCATGAAGGGCGGCCTGGGCAGCGCCTCGCTGACCGTGGCCGGCGTGACGGTGGGCGCCATCGTGGCGGTCAACGCGGTGGGCGACGTGCTGGACCCGGCCACCGGCCGCATCCTGGCCGGCGCCCGCACGGCCGACGGCAAGCACCTGCTGGACACCCGCGCGGCGATCCTGGCGGGCGATCTGCCGACGTCGATGCGCGAGGGCGCCGCCACCACCATCGGCCTGGTCGCCACCGATGCCAAGCTGACCAAGGCCCAGGCGCAGAAGATGGCGCAGATGGCGCACGATGGCCTGGCCCGCACCATCAACCCCATCCATACGATGCTGGACGGCGATACGGTGTTCGCGCTGGGCACCGGCGCGTCGGGCAAGCCGGGCAACCCGATGCTGCTGGGCGTGATGGCGGCCGAAGCGATGGCGATTGCGGTGCAGCGCGCCATCCTGGCGGCGCGGGCGCTGGAAGGCTATCCGGCGGCGGTGGATTTCATCGCCTGAGCGCTGCTGCTCCCTGCACAAATGACGCGCCTGCACGCAGGAACGCCATTTGCTGATATTCCCCTTGTTCGTGCTGACCCCAAGCTGTCACATCGCGCCGGCATGATGGAAAGCGTAGGCGCACCGCCTGCGCGGGAGGGGATGGCATGTACGAAGGGGAACGCTTCAACGGCGCCACGCACTTGGCCGGCTTGGCATTGGCCGTGGCCGCGTCGGGCGCGCTGATCGTCCGAGCGGCGGAACTCAAGGTGGAAGCGCGCCAGATCGTGGCGTGCGCCGTGTTCGCCGCCTCCATGATCGCGGTCTACGCGTCGTCAGTGCTCTATCACTGCACGCGCGGGCGCCGCAAGGCGCTGTGGGCCAAAGCGGACCATTGCGCCATCTATCTGCTGATCGCCGGCACCTACACGCCCCTGGCGTTCGCGCCGCTGGAACTGGGCTGGGGCGCGGCCATGGCGGTGGCCATCTGGCTGCTGGCGCTATATGGTATCGGCCGTGAACTGTGGTGGGCGCGCGCGGCGGCGCCCGCCTTGCCGTTGTACCTGGCCATGGGTTGGCTGGGCGTGGTGTTCGCCGCGCCCATCGCCAGCGCGCTGTCCTCGGCCGGCCTGGCCTGGCTGCTGGCCGGGGCGGCGCTGTATACGGTGGGCACGGTGTTCTACGCCAACGACAAGCGCTGGCGCCATGCCCATGGCATCTGGCACCTGTTCGTCATGGGCGGCTCGGCCTGCCACTTCGTCACGGTGTTCGGCTTCCTGCGGTATTCATAGTGCGGACGATCTTCGAGTCCGGTATTTGTGCAATTGGTATCGGTCGCGGCAAAAATCAGAATATTCCAGTGTTTTATCCGAATCGGATTGCGTAGCGTAGGCGAGCTGCAATTTCCGGATCGGTGCTTTTGGCTTTGTCGATAGTCCGCGGGTTCTAGGCGGGTTGTGTGTCGGCAGTCCTGGCAACGGTTGTGGTTTCACCCCTTGCCGAGTCTTGCCCGCCATGTCGACGTTACGCCGCACGATTGCCTGGTTGTTGGTCTTTGCGCAGATCTGGACGCCCGTCCTGGCGCAGACCTTGCCGATTTCGGTAGACCAGAACGTGGCCGGGCAGAAGCCCGTGGTGGGCGTGGCCAATGGCGTGCCGGTGGTGAACATCGCGCCGCCCTCGGCCGGTGGGGTGTCCAACAACCGCTACACGCAGTTCAACGTCGGTCCGTCAGGCGTGGTCCTGAACAACAGCGGCGCGGCCAGCCAGACCCAATTGGCAGGACAAGTGGCCGGCAACCCCATGCTGGGCAACCAGCGCGCCACCACCATCCTGAACCAGGTCACGGCCCCCAATCCCTCGCAACTGCGCGGGATGCTGGAAGTGGCCGGCAATCGCGCCAACGTCATCGTTGCCAACCCGGCCGGCATCACCTGCAACGGTTGCGGGTTCTTGAATGCCAACCGCGCTACGCTGACCTCCGGCAAACCGGTCGTCGGGCCGGACGGCACGCTGGGCTTTGACATCGCCAGTGGCCGCCTGGCCATCGAAGGCGCGGGGCTGTACGGCGCCAACCTAAGCCAGCTGGACCTCTTGGCGCGCACGCTGGAGCTGAACGCCCAGGTCTGGGCGGACCGCCTGAACGTGGTGGCCGGCAGCGCGCGTGTCGGCTACGACGGCATCGACGTGTCGGCCCTGGCGGGCGCCGGCTCTGGCACGACGACGGGCGTGTCTATCGACGTGGCCGCGCTGGGCGGCATGTACGCCAACAGCATCCGGCTTATCGGCACGGAAGCGGGCGTCGGCGTCAATATCGGCGGCAACCTGGCTGCGCTGACCGGCACGCTGACCGTCACCGCCAATGGCGACGTCAAGATTCTGCCGTCGGGCCGCATGCAGGCCGCCACCGACCTGTCGGTGCAAAGCGGGCGCGACATCGTCAATGACGGGACGGTCGCGGCGTGCGGCGTGTTGACGCTCAGTGCGCCTGGCACGGTCACCAATACTGGTGCGATGTCCTCGGCGGGCAACGCCAGTGTCGTGGCACGGCAGTTGGACAATCGCGGTGCCTTCACGGCTGGCCTGCAGGCCGATGGCTCCATCAGCCCCTTGGGTGCATTGAGCGTGCAGGTCAGCGGCCTACAGAATGCCGGCACATTGATGGCCGGAGGCAATGCCACGGTCACGGCCGATGCGCTGGGGCTCTCAGGCGGCAAGTTCGTCGCGGGCGGTGCACTGACGTTGGATGCCAATGGGGCAATCACCAATCGCGCCGGTTCCGTGTACGGCGGCTCGGTGCTGCTGCGCGCGTCCAGCCTGGATAACTCCGGCGGCAAGCTCACCAGCGGGGCAGGGCTGACGGCCAATGTCACGGGCGCGGTCGATAACTCCGGTGGCACCCTG
>NZ_JBYSYL010000006.1:0-98789 GCF_058783235.1 Achromobacter sp. FW305-C-28
GCTCGCATCGTGGGCAGCGACGTCGTTGCCGGCAAGGCGGCGGGCGACGTGACCGGCAGGACAGGCAACATCGACATCCAAGCCGAGAACGTCGCCATTCTGGCCGGACGCGATACGGAAAGGACGCACAGCGACTACGCCAACAAGCAAAGCAGCTTTGGCGTGAAGATCGTGGGTACGCCCGTGGACACTTTTAAGAACCTGTCCAACGCCGGTTCGGCAAAAGCCAAGGTCCAGGAATTGGCCCACAGCGGGGCCACCACGCCTGGCGTAACCCTTAACTTCAGCAGCAGCAAGCGTAGCGGCTCGCAAGATACCTACAGCCAGGTCAGCAGCGGCTCGGACCTGAGCGCCGCGGGCGACATCCTGATCCGCGCCACCGGCAGCGGTGCCAAGGATGCTTCCGGCCGCGCGATGGATGGCGACATTGCCCTGGTCGGCTCCAACCTGCGCGCCCAGGGCGGCGTGGTGCTGGATGCCAAGCGCGACATCGCCGTTGTCGGCGCGCAGAACCAATACCGCCAATCCAGCAAGAACGACAGCAAGAGCACCAGCTTCTCGTTTGGCAGCATCAGCCTGGGTGATATGGGCCGTGCCATCGACGGCGGTCCGAACGCGAGCGGTGTCAAGACGTTCCCCTACGGCAGCCAGATCGCAAATTCGCGCGACCTGGCCTCGGGCAGCTGGCAGACGGCATCGCTGATCACCGGCAACACGGTCTATATGAATAGCCGCGATGGCGATATCCGTATCGCCGGATCGGCCATCGACGCCGTCAAGAACGTGGGGCTGTCCGCCAGCCAGGGGTCGATTTCCATCGACACCGGCACGGCTACCCGCGATCACACCAGCAGTCACAGCAGCAAAAGTATCGGTGACCTGAGCGGTGAAGTCGGCGGCGACGCGGTGGGTATACGCAAGACCCGCGGCGGTTTGACGGAGAGCAGCAAGACGACCAGCGGCGCAGGCAGCACCATCGTCAGCCGCCAGGGCGACGTGTCCATCATCGCCAAGGAAGACCTGCTGATTCGCGGCAGCGACATCCGTGCCGGCCGCGATGTGCTGTTGGGCGGTCAGGCGGTCACCATCGACGGCAGCTTCGACACGTCGGCCTTCCGGGATTTCCAGAAGCGCAGCCAGATCGCGGTCACGACCAGCGTCAACAGCCCGGTCATCAAGGCGGTGGAGACCATCGACCGCATGCGCCATGCGGCACAGGACACCAACAACGGCAGAATCCAGGCGGTCGCGGCGGTCGCCGCTGGCCTGGCTGCCAAGAACCTCTACGACTCGGTGGCGACGAATCCCGCGCAGATGGGAGGCATCAGCGTCAACGTCGACGTGGGCGCCAGCAGCGCCAGCCAGACCCGCAGCGGACAGCGCAGCACCGCCATCGGTTCGGCCGTCTCGGCAGGCCGGGACCTGGCCATCATCGCCACGGGGAACGGCGCTCAGTCCAACATCACGGTGTCGGGCTCGAACCTGACTGCGGGTCGCAATGTGCTGCTGAACGCAGAGGGCGACATCCTGCTCACCGCGCAGCAAAACACCTCCAGCCAGAAGCGCGAGGGCAAGAGCAGCAATGCCAGCATCGGCGTGGGCTTTGCGGTGGGCGGCAGTCAGAATGGCTTTGCCATCAACGTCGGCGCTGGCGGCAGCACCAGCAAGAGCAACGGCCAGGACAGCACCTGGAACAACACCCATGTGGTGGCGGGGGACAAGCTCACCCTCAGTTCGGGTGGCGATACCGTGCTGCGCGGCGCGCAGGCCAGCGCGGCGCAAATCGTTGCCACCGTCGGCGGCAATCTCATCATCGAAAGCCTGCAAGACATCAGCAACTATGCGGCGCGCGACCGCAGCGGCGGCGTGCAGGTCAGCCTGTGCATTCCACCGCTTTGCTACGGGGCAAGCAGCGTCAGCGGCAACTATGGCCAGACCAAGATCAACAGCCAATACGCCAGCGTGACCGAGCAAACGGGTATGTGGGCCGGCGATGGCGGCTTCCAGTTGAACGTAGGCAAGAACACGGGGTTGATTGGCGGTGTGATTGCCAGCAGTGACAAGGCTGTGACTGACGGCAAGAACGTGCTGATCACCGGCACCCTGACTAGTCGAGACATCGAGAACCGCGCTAGTTACGAGGGTCAGTCCTTACAACTGGGCGGGGGCTTCAACTTCGGTGGCGGGGGTTCGGGCGGCAAGGACGGCGGCAAAGATGGCGCCAAGGGCGGCGGTGCCGGCAGTGGCAATAGCGCCATCGGCACCGACAACCAAGGCAACGTCGCCGGCGGCAGCAAAGCCACGCCGGGTTCCACGCTGCCCAGTTTCGACGGCGTGAGCGCCAATGTGCCGATTGCGATGGGGGCGAGTGGCGAGGCCAGCTCCACTACGAAGAGCGCTATCAGCGGCGGCACCATCGTCATTCGGGACGAGGCGGGCCAAAAGGCGCTGACGGGCCAGACCGCCGCGGAAGCGATTGCGGCGTTGAACCGGGATACCAAGGACACGTTGAACGCGCTGGATCGGATCTTTGACGAGAAGGAGATCCGGGCGGGGTTTGAGGTGACGAAGGCCTTGGCGCAGGAAACTGGGACGTTCTTGGCGAATCGGGCGGCGGAGGCGGATGCGCTGAAGGAAGCGATGCGCACCGAGAACGATCCGGCTAGATACGCAGACCTGGAACGGCAGTTTAAGGCTGCAAAAGAATGGCTACCCGGTGGGACCTATCGCCAATTTGCCAACGCCGTTTTGGCTGGACTCGGCAGCAATGTGACCGGCGCTGCTACAGGCATCGCGCAAAACGCTTTGGTCAACTATCTGCAACAGCAAGGCGCTGCGCAGGTCGGTAAGTGGGTGAGCGAAGGCCTCGTGCGAAATGGCTCACCCGAACATGCCGCATTGCAGGCGATCGTGGGTTGCGCAGGCGCAGCCGCGAGCGGCCAGAGTTGTGGCGCGGGAGCGACGGGCGGCGCCGCTGCGATCCTCGTGAACGCATTGCTGGATAGGACTAGTGGGAATACCAACGCCGAGAAAGAGGCACGTCGCAATCTTGTCGCGTCGCTCATTGCCGGCGCAGCGGCAGTTGCAGGTGCAGATGGCATCGCGACGATCACGAATGCGGCGATTGCTGAGCTGGACAACAACACGCTGAATCTGGCGCACGATCAGGATCTCATCGGCCGGCTGTCGCAGATCGACAAGTTGGATTCGAAGCAGCAAGACGATTTGATGCAGCAGATCAAAGCCGCGCACGCCGCGGGTACGCAGGCAGCGTTGGATCAGATGAAGAGTATCTTCGGTCCCGGCGAGTTGCAGGAAACGCGGGACCAGTTGGAGTCGATGCTTGGCAGTGGATCGGCATGTGGGCAGGTGCCTGCTTGCGCGTTCCAGCTGACGAAGTCAATTAAAGAACTCGACGGCCTGCTGGCTCAGTACAAGACGCAAAGCGAATTGACGCCCAAGGTTGATGCGGCGCTGATGGTTTTCGACATCGCTACGAGCGGCATCCTGGGCGTAATTCGAAATTCGGCGATTGACATAATTCGCCTGAGTGCTACGCGTGCAGCGGGTGGATCATTGGAAATGACGGTCGCCAAGATGGCCTATACGGATGGCGCATCTTGGACGGTCCGCAACGGGGAGGTGCTGCTGGCCGAGGGCAATACGGTCATAGCGAGGCAGAATCCTATTACAGGAAAATATGAGACGGTTTTTGCTTCTCCCGCGCGACCGACGGTTATTCCTCCCCCTGCTGAATTCATCCCACCGGGGATGGACAGGCCGTTCCGTCCTATCAATCCGAGCTTTCCGCCTGAGGCAACGGTGGTTGATGCGATGAATAGCCCTCTACTTCGGGAAATGATCAATAGGTGTGGACAGGTTGATTGCTCTGACATAGCTGCAAAATTGCTAGAGAGCGCAGGCGGTAAAGGGATAATTCTGGAAGTGCGCCCCAAAAATCCCGGCAATCTAAACGTTTACGAAAATAGTATTTTCCAAAAGAATTATACGTATCACCAAATTTATACTGATGGTAGATACGTTTATGATCCAAGGTTGTCTAGTTCTCCCATTCCGAAGGGGGATTGGGAAATGCACATTAAAGGAATTAACCCTGATGGTGTGTACATTTCTTCAAAGCTAAAGGGGCTGGAATGAATTTAAAAATAATCGAAGACAGAGAAGGTGCTTTGCTAAACATCATTGATAAGCTGGAGCCTTTGGCCTGGCGGACCTATAAGCAGAGATATCCGCAAGTATGGGTGCGTGATCATGCTGAAGTTCAGGATCATTCAATTTTTCCGCCCTATGTATCTTTCAGATTCGTCAATGAAAATATTTCCGCAGTGGGTGCATTGAAAGACGCATTATCTAGCTATAAGGGGAAGCTGCGGTGGTCTATGGAATCTTATAAAAGGATTGCGATGCCCGGAGTAAATTGGTCTATTACTCCGGAGGAAGTAATTTTGATGGATAGAAAGCTAAATGATAGTTCCGTAGAAATATATGATTATTTTTCGAAAAATTATCCGTTATTTGGGCCAATAGCTTATGATGACTTAGGTGAATTGACCGAGCACGTTGAGAGGAAATTGTTTGGTATATAGTAAAGAAATAAAATGGCGAAATAAAAAATAACGAACCCCGGTGTCAGACTACGTTTTCGGCGAGCGCCTCTGGAAACGGTTGTCTGAATTGAGGTTTTTAGTCCGACACTGAGGATTCAAGAACCCCGCGCGGACGGAGGCGTCAACGTCGACGTGGGCGCTAGCAGTTCCAGCCAGACCCGCAGCGGACAAAGCAGCACCGCCAGCGGCTCAGCTATCTCGGCGGGTCGGGACCTGGCCATTATCGCTACGGGCAACGGCGCCCAGTCCAACATCACGGTGTCGGGCTCGAACCTGACTGCGGGTCGCAATGTGCTGCTGAACGCGCAGGGCGACATCCTGCTCACCGCGCAGCAAAACAAGTCCAGCCAGAAGAGCGACGGCAAGAGCAGCAACGCCAGCATTGGCGTGGGCTTAGCGCTGGGTGGCAGCCAGAATGGCTTTGCCATCAACGTCGGGGCTGGCGGCAGCTCCAGCAAGGGGAGCGGCCAGGACAGCACCTGGAACAACACCCATGTGGTGGCGGGTGACACGCTCACCCTCAGTTCGGGTGGCGATACCGTGCTGCGCGGCGCGCAGGCCAGCGCGGCGCAAATCGTCGCCACCGTCGGCGGCAACCTCATCATCGAAAGCCTGCAAGATATCAGCAACTATGCGGCGCGCGACCGCAGCGGCGGCGTGCAGGTCAGCCTGTGCATTTGACGGCAAGAACGTGCTGATCACCGGGACCCTGACCAGCCAGGACATCGAGAACCGCGCCAGTTATGACGGGCAGTCCATGCAGCTTGGCGGAGGCTTCAACTTCGGTGGTGGCGCCGCTGGCGGAAAGGCCGGTGGCAAAGATGGTGTGAAAGGCGGCGGCAGCGGCGGTAGTCAAAGCGCCATCGGCACCGACAACCAAGGCAACGTCGCCGGCGGCAGCAAAGCCACGCCGGGTTCCACGCTGCCCAGTTTCGACGGCGTGAGCGCCAATGTGCCGATTGCGATGGGGGCGAGTGGCGAGGCCAGCTCCACTACGAAGAGCGCCATCAGCGGCGGCACCCTCGTCATTCGGGACGAGGCGGGCCAAAAGGCGCTGACGGGCCAGACCGCGGCGGAAGCGATTGCGGCGTTGAACCGGGATACCAAGGACACGTTGAACGCGCTGGATCGGATCTTTGATGAGAAGGAGGTCCGGGCGGGGTTTGAGGTGGCCAAGACCTTGGCGCAGGAGACGGGGACGTTTCTGGCGAATCGGGCGGCGGAGGCGGATGCGCTGAAGCGTGCCATTGATGCGGCGCCTCCCGGGCCTTATCGCACCGAACTTGAAGGGCAGTATGCCCAGGTCCGCAATTGGGGAATGGGGGGCGAGTACCGTCAGCTTTTGACCGCATTTGTGGCGGCAGCGGGCGGCAACGTAACGGGAGGAGTGGGGCAGCTTGTCCAAGCCGCGGGCGTCAACTATTTGCAAAGTCTCGGCGCAGCACAGATCAAGGAGATCTCCGCCAGCCTGGGCGGCGAAGGTTCGCCGGCGCATATCGCACTCCAGGCTGTATTGGCTTGTGGCGGCGCTGCGGGGCAAGGAGCAAGTTGCAGTGCTGGAGCAATTGGCGCATCCGCGAGCATCGTGATCAGTGGCTTGCTGGACAAGCTTCAAGGCGAAGCCTCTGGAGGCTTGACGCCCGAGGACAGGGAGGCTCGCGCGAACCTTTTGAGCACGATATTGGCTGGTATATCGAGTGCATTGTCGTCTGAGCAGGTTGCGAGTCTTGTCTCCGCTGGGCGGATAGAAGTAGAGAACAACACCTTAAAAGATTACACAAAGGTCAGCACCCCATTATTTGCTGAAAAGGTCAAGGGGTTGGCAGAGTGCATTGGTGACCGGTCTTGCCAGACTGCGGCAGAGCACTTCTTGGGGTGGATCAAGGTCATTGATGAGCAAGACCTGCCTGCATGCCAAGGTGATGTGACATGTGTCAAGAACAGAGCCCTTGAGCGTGAAGCCTACTTGCAAGGCTATGCCTCCGCGACGGCGCGGTTGAGTGACCCGTTGATCGCGGGCATGGATTTGCTGGATGCGACTCCAGGTGCGGAGGCTTTTGATCGATTTAAGCTGAAAGACGCGTTAGTGCGGTTTCGGAATGGGACGCCCGATTACACGAGCAAGGCGGACCAGTTCGTGGCCAACACGATGTCTTCGTCGCTTGTGGTTATTGCCGCTCAGGATCCAAGGCTGGCCGCTGCAGTGAGGGGTAGTGGGAGCAGCAATCCGAATTTCTCTGTGGGCGAAGGGACGTATGTGGAAGCGGAGCGTCTAGGAAAAATATGGGTCGGTGATGGTGCTCAACCATTGAAGGGTATTCCGGGTGGATATATAAGCGCTGATGGGGCTAGGGTATATCGACCGCCGACGGCCAAGCCAAACACTCCTATTGAATACAATCCAACAGGGATTCAGGCGAATTTTCAGCTCCGGGATCCCAGAACTGGTGCATTCTTATCAAATGGGCATTTGATTGTAAAATGAAAAAACTAATCCTAAAGCACGTTGGGTTCGGTAACGAAAGCCTGGACGTTTTTATTCCAGAAAATCCAAATAGCTTTTGTTTGTGGCTGGATCTGTCAATAGGATATTCGGATGAGGACGGAGGGAATTTTTTTCAAGTGGGCGTTTGCACCCCGGTTTGGTTGGCGCATCAGGTATCCATTCGGCAAATAATTGCACCACGGCATCTGTTAATTGTTGAGAAATTCTGTTTTGATGTCATCAGGAATAAAGTAGAGGAAATAATAAGTCAATCCACTCGAGATAGTGGAGCCGATAGTATGAGGGCGCTATGTAGGTACTTCTCGTGGGAATTTGATATTTAAATTAAAAGACAAGATGTCGCACTACGTCTTTGGCCTGAAGAGGTCGCTTTGAAAACGTAGTCTGATGCAACCTGGCCCCAACTACCGCCATCCCCCGAGCGGCAGCATGCCGCCGCGGTTCTTCACCTTGCGCATGACCAGATGCGAACACAGGTCGCGCACGCCGGCGATCTTGCTGAGCTTTTCCTCGACGAACTGCGAGAACGCCGCCAGGTTGCGGGTGCGCACCGTCAGGATGTAGTTTGACGCGCCGGTGACGATGCTGGCTTCGGTGATTTCGTCATACAGGGCGATGCCCGCCAGGAATTGCTCGTGCCAGCCGGGGCGGGACTGGTCCAGCGATACGTGGACGATGGCTTCCAGTTCGAAACCCAGTTTGTCGGCGTCGAGCACGGCGCGGTAGCCGCGGACGAAGCCGCCTTCTTCCAGGGCGCGCACCCGCCGCAGGCAGGCCGACGGCGACAGGGCCACCTGCTCGGCCAGGTCCTGGTTGCTGAGCTGGCTGTTCTCTTGCAGGCGGTACAGAATGCGCTGGTCGATGGCGTCTAGTTGCACGGTGCAATCCAATTCGAAAAAAAGGTCCAGGACGCAATTTAATGCGAAATCCTAGGGTAAGCCACGCCTGATTTTGCAACTCTTCGGCTCGTCGGCGCTGCTAGTATGTTCGCAGCATAATGCCCGAAGGAGCTTTGAATGCATACCCGCGAAGCCTGCGTTGCCGCAGACCGCCAGGACCCCCTTGCGCCGCTCAAGGCGCGTTTCGACCTGCCGCCCGGCGTGCTCTATATGGATGGCAATTCGCTGGGCGTGATGCCCCGCGCCGCCGCCGCCCGCGCCGCCGACGTGATCACCCAGGAATGGGGCACGGGCCTGATCCGCAGCTGGAACACCGCCGGCTGGTTCGAACTGCCGTCGCGCCTGGGCGACAAGCTGGCCGGTCTGCTGGGCGCCCGCGAAGGCGAACTGGTGATCACCGACACCACCTCGCTGAACATCTTCAAGGCCCTGGCCGCCAGCCTGCGCATCCAGCAGAAGCAGCAGCCCAAGCGCCGCGTGATCCTGTCGGAACGCGACAACTTTCCGACCGACCTGTACATGATCCAGGGCATGATCGACCTGCTGCAGCAGGGCTACGAAATGCGCCTGATCGACGACGAACTGCCGCTGGACCAGGCGCTGGACGATTCCGTGGCGGTGGTGCTGCTGTCGCACGTGAACTACCGCAGCGGCCAGATGCACGACATGGCCGCCGTCACGCGCACCGCCCACGAGCGCGGCGCGCTGGTCATCTGGGACCTGGCTCACGCGGCTGGCGCGGTGCCGGTGGACCTGAACGGCTCGGGCGCCGACTACGCCGTGGGCTGCACCTATAAGTACTTGAACGGCGGCCCCGGCGCGCCGGCCTTCATCTGGGTGGCGCCGCGCCACATCCAGGACTTTTGGCAGCCGCTGTCCGGCTGGTGGGGGCACCAGCGGCCCTTCGACATGACGGTGGCCTACGAGCCCGCGGGCGGCATCCGCCGCTACCTGTGCGGCACGCAGCCCATCGTGTCGCTGGCCATGGTCGAATGCGGCCTGGACGTGGCGCGCGAGGCCGACATGGCCGAGGTGCGCAAGAAATCGCTGGCGCTGGGCGACCTGTTCATCGCGCTGGTCGAGGAACGCTGCGCCGGCCATCCCCTGACGCTGGTGACGCCGCGCAACCATGCCGATCGCGGCAGCCACGTCAGCCTGCGCCATCCCAACGGCTACGAGGTCATGCAGGCGTTGATCGCGCGCGGCCTGATCGGCGACTACCGCGAACCCGAAGTGCTGCGCTTTGGCCTGACGCCGCTGTACTTCGGCTACGCCGACGTGTGGGACGCGGTCGAGATCCTTAAAGACGTGCTGGACAGCCGCGCCTGGGACAAGCCCGAATTCAAGCAGCGTTCCGCCGTGACCTGATACGCGGCGCGCAAGACCGGCAATCACCGCATCCATCAAGAGAGTGCAGTACCGGAGGAGACATGGGACAACAACAAGGGTTCGGGAAAATCACCGAACGGGAACAGGGGCTCAAGCGGCGCCTGACATCGGGCCAGATGAGCATGATCGCGATCGGGGGGGCCATCGGTACGGGCCTGTTCCTGGGCAGCAAGTTCGCGATCGGCTTTGCCGGCCCCAGCGTGATCATCAGCTACGCCATCGGCGGGCTGATCACGCTGCTGCTGATGGGCTGCCTGGCCGAGATGACGGTGGCGCATTCCACGTCGGGCTCGTTCGGCGCCTACGCCGAGCACTACATTGGGCCGCTGGCGGGCTTTCTGGTGCGCTATGCGTACTGGTCGTGCGTGGTGCTGGCAGTGGGCACGGAAGTCACGGCGGTGGCCGAGTACATGAAGTACTGGTTCCCCGGCGTGCCGGGGTGGCAGTGGGTGTGCCTGTTCTCGGCGGCGCTGATCTTCATCAACGCCATGAGCGTGAAGGCCTTCGGCACCATCGAATACTGGTTCTCCACCATCAAGATCAGCGCCATCGTGGCGTTCATCATCCTGGGCGCCTATGTGGTCTGGGGCAATCCGCAGTTCGGCACGGCGCAGTACACCGCGCACGGCGGCTTCTTTCCCAATGGCGTGTGGGGCATGTGGATCGCGGTGGTCATTTCCATTTTCAGCTACCTGAGCGTGGAGATGATCGCGGTGGCGGCGGGTGAAGCCGAAGACCCCGAGCGTGCGGTGAAAAAGGCCTTTCGCGCCACCATCGTGCGCCTGGTGATCTTCTACCTGCTGACGCTGGCACTGATCCTGGCCATCGTGCCATGGGACCAGGCCGGCAAGGGCGGCAGCCCGTTCGTGACGGTGATGCAGGCGGTGAACGTGCCGTACGCGGCGGGCGTCATCAACTTCATCGTGCTGGTGGCGGCGTTGTCGGCCATGAACAGCCAGCTGTACATCACCACCCGCATGATGTTCAGCCTGTCGCGGGCCGGCCATGCGCCCGCGGCGATGGGCAAGCTGACGCGCAGCGGCACGCCGTTGAACGCTTTGCTGCTGTCCACCAGCGGCATCGCGATTGCCACCGTGCTGAACGTGCTGTACCCCGAAAGTTCGTTCACGCTGATGATGGCGATTTCGATGTTCGGCGCGCTGTTCACCTGGATGATGATTTTCGTCACGCACTATTTCTTTCGCCGCCGCTGGGCGCGCGAAGGCGGTGCGGCGCTGTCGTTCCGGATGCCGGGCTTTCCGCTGTTGACGCTGTTGGGGGCGGGCGCGATGCTGGCGATTCTGCTGACCACCTATTTCACGGGGGTGTTCAAGATGACGTTGGTGTTCGGCGTGCCGTTCCTGCTGGCGCTGGCGGCGCTGTATCACCTGCTGTTCAGGAAGTCTGCGCAAGCGCTGGTGCTGAAGGCGCGTGAACAGCGCCCCTGACATGGCTTCGTAGTGTTCAGGCCGGTCGGCGCTGCCCGGGGTTTCCTGGCGGCATCGACCGGCCTTGCTGCTTCGGGGCCTGGAGGTCTTCGGCGCACTCGCGGATGGCGGCCAGCATGGCGCGGGCCCGCGCCGGCAGGGTGCGCGACGCGTACACGGCATGCATCTGCGGCGACGCGCCTTGCGCCGACGTGGCGGTGTACCCCGGGCAGACCTGCACCAGGGTGCCGCGGGCGATCTCGGGGGCGGCGGCCCAGTCCGCCAGCCGCGCGATGCCCACGCCTTGCAGCGCCAGCGCCATCAGGCCGCTGCCGGTGCTGACGCGCACCGCAGGGTTGGCATGCATGCGCACGATGCGCTTGTCGCGGCGCAGGTGCCAGTCCTTCAGCACGCGGGGACCGGTGTGCATGATGAGCCGGTGGCGGACCAGTTCTTCCGGTTCGCGCGGCAAGCCCATGCGGGCGACGTAATCGGGGCTGGCGCACAGCAGCCGCGCGTAGGGCCAGAGCCGCGCGCCCAGCAGGTCGCTGGACGCCGGAAAGCCGCCGCGAATGGCGAAGTCCAGTCCTTCGGCGATGGGGTCGACCGATTTATCGGTATAGGTGATGTCCACGGTGACGCCGGGGTAGTCGGCGGCATAGCGGCGCAACACGGCCGGCAGCAGGGTCACGCCCAGCAGGTCCGGCGCCGAGAATCGCAGCCGGCCCTGCGCGCCCAATTGCGTGTCGCGCAGCGCCTCGCGCGCTTGCGCTTCCCGCCCCAGCAGGTCGCGGGCCGACTGGAAGTAGCTTTCGCCCTGCGGTGTCAGCACCACGCTGCTCTTGCTGCGCAACAGCAGCTGCACGCCCACCTGGCGTTCCAGCGCCTGCACCGCGCGGGTCACGGCGCTGGGCGACGCGCCCAGCGCGCGCGCCGCCAGCACGAAGCTCTGGCGTTCGGCGACGGTGCAGAACACCTGGTATTCCCATAGCGCGCCTCGTTCCATGGCGATTCTCCATTGCGTTTATCGCAACATGATATTGCAACGTGGCGTCGGTCTGCGGACTTAGACTGCGTGCATCGCCATTCCGTCTTGCAGTGATTGCCATGTCCGATCCCCATTCTTTCGACCCCCATTATTTCGACCCCGTCACCGGCGCGCGCCACGCGCTGGACGAAGCGCGCTGGTGTTCCGATGCCCGCACACCGCTCATGATCTCGCCGCTGCCCGGCATCTCGCGCGACGATATCGACCGCAGCCAGCGGTCGCTGTGGCGCTACCGCGCCGCCTTGCCGCGCGACGTGGCGCAGCCGGTGTCCCTGGGTGAAGGTTGCACGCCGATGGTCGAGCGCGCCTGGGGCGGCCTGCGCCCGCACTTCAAGCTGGAATGGTTCAACCCCACGTGCAGCTTCAAGGACCGGGGGGCCGCCGTGATGTTGTCGTGGCTGCGCCAGATTGGCGTGCAGGCCATCGCCGAAGACAGCTCGGGCAATGGCGGCGCGGCCATTGCCGCCTTCGGCGCGGCCGCGCAGATGGGCGTCACGATCTTCGCGCCGGCCTATACGTCCAGCGCCAAGGTCGCGCAGATTCGCGCCTTTGGCGCCGACGTGCGGCTGGTGGAAGGCCCGCGTGAGAATGCCGAGACCGAGGCGATCCGCGCGTCCGCCGAGATTTTCTACGCCAGCCACAACTGGCAGCCGTTCTTCCTGCAGGGCACCAAGTCGATCGCCTACGAAATGTGGGAAGACTTCGGCTTCGAGGCGCCGGACAACATCGTGATCCCGGCCGGAGCGGGCAGCAATGTGCTGGGCTGCGCCATCGGCTTTGCCGAGCTGCTGGCGGCCGGCCAGATCCGCCGCCTGCCGCGCCTGTTCGTGACGCAGCCGCTGCATTGTTCGCCGGTGGACGCCAGCTTTCAGGCGGGGGTGGATACGCCGGTGGCGCGCGAGGTGTTGCCCACGGTGGCCGAAGGCACGTCCATCAAGCGGCCGGTGCGCCTGCGCGAGGTGTTGCAGGCCATTCGCGCGAGTGGCGGCCAGACCGTGGCGGTGCCGGAAGCCGACATCATCGGCGCGGTGCGCAAGCTGGCGGCTATGGGGCTGTATGCCGAACCCACCAGCGCCACGGCTGCGGCCGCGCTGGACCTGCTGGCCGCGCGCGGTGCGATCAGCCAGGCAGAGCGCACCGTGGTGCTGCTGACCGGCACCGGCGTGAAGGCCACGCAATTCATGACCGATCTGTATTCATGAGGGCTCGGCATCCGGCGCCGGCATGAAGGGCGCTGCGCCGGTGTCCGCCAGCAGGTGATCCAGCAAGCGCCGGGCGCGCGCATTGAGCGCCTGGCGCGATTGCACGCACACCAGCAGTTCGCGCGAGGCCCAGGCATCGGACAGCGCTACCGGCACCACCTTGAGCAGCCGCCGCATGCTGTGCGCGGTGGTCTCGGGCACGATGCCCACGCCGACGCCGGCTTCGACCAGCCGGCACATGGCGTCGAAGCTGCGCAACTGCACCCGCAGCTTGATGGGCTTGCCGGCCACCAGCGCCTGGCGCGCCAGGAAGCGCTGCAGAGCGCTGCTGCGGTCCAGCCCGATGAAGTCTTCGTCCAGCACGTCGCGAAACGCGATTTCGTCCACGCCGGCCAACGCGTGGGCGGCCGGCACGATCAGCACGAAGCGGTCGGAGCGATAGGCATAGGTTTCCAGCGCGCCGGTATCGACCGTGCCGGCGACGATGCCGATGTCGGCCGAGCCGTCGGCGATGCATTCGACGATTTCGTCGCTGAGCATTTCCTGCAGTTCGACGTTGATGCGCGGATGCGCCGCCAGGAAGCCGGAAAGCGCCTCGGGTAGAAACGCGGTCAGGGCGTTGGTGTTGGACAGCATGCGCACCGAGCCGCCGAATTCGCCGGAAAAGCCGGCCAGGTCGTCGCGCAGGCGGTCGGCCTGGGCCAGCATGACGCGGGCGTGCGCGGCCAGCTTCAGGCCGGCCGGGGTGGGAACGACGCCCTGGCGGCGCCGTTCGAGCAGCGGTGCGCCAAGCGAGGCTTCGAGATTGCGGATGCGGGCGCTGGCGGCGGCCAGCGCCAGGTTGGCGCGGGCGGCGCCGTGGGTGATGCTGCCGGCCTGCACCACGTGCAGGAACAGCGCCAGGTCGGTCAGGTCGAAACGCATGGTCGGGGTCTGTGCGGCGAGCCTACGCGGCACGTTGAGGCAGCCTCTGCGAATCGCGCATTTCCAGCGGCGGACAGGGTCCGTACACTGCGCCGATCCGTGTTACCGCCGTAGGTTGCCCATGCATCTTGTCGCCTCCAATTTTCCGATTCTACCCGCGCTGCTCACGGCCATCACGATCGCGCTGTGGGCCTTTTCGCGCCTGCCGGAATACCTGACCGCGCTGCTGTTCTTCAGCGCCGCGACGATTCTGGCGGTGGTGCCGCGCGAGGTGGTGTTCTCGGGGTTTGCGTCGGCGGCGTTCTGGCTGGTGCTGAGCGGCTACGTGCTGGGCCTGGCGCTGAAGAACACGGGCCTGGCCGACCGCCTGGCCGGCGCCTTGTCGCAGCGCCTGTCGGGGTCGTATCCGGTGGTGGTGGCGGGCGTGGTGCTGCTGACGTACCTGCTGGCCTTCATCATGCCGTCGAACATGGGCCGCATCGCCTTGCTGATGCCGATTGTGTTGGCCTTTGCTGACCAGATCGGCCTGGCGCCGGGCAGCCGGGGCCGCATCGGGCTGGCGCTGGCGGTGGGCTTCGGCACGTTTCAGCTGTCGACCTCGATCCTGCCGGCCAACGTGCCGAACCTGGTGATGGCGGGCAGCATCGAGACCAGCTATGGCCTGCAACTGGGGTATTTGCCCTATCTGTGGTTGCACGCGCCGGTGCTCGGCGTGCTGAAAGGCGCGGTGCTGGTGGCCTGTATTGCGGGGTTGTTCCGCGATACGCCGCAGCCGGCCGCGCCGGCACCCGCGCCGCTGCCGCTGTCTGCGGCCGAAAAACGCCTGGCTGTGCTGTTGGGGCTGACCCTGCTGGGCTGGGTGACGGACGGCTGGCATGGCGTGTCGCCGGCCTGGGTGGGCCTGGCGTCCGCCTGCGTGTGCCTCTTGCCCAAGGTGGGATTCGTCAGCGGCGAGCAGTTCGGCAAGGAAGTGAATTTTCGCACCGCCATCTACGTGGCGGGCATCCTGGGCCTGGCCGCAATGGTGGCCGACAGCGGCCTGGGCGGCATCATCGGGCGGGCGTTGCTGGCGTGGCTGCCGCTGTCGCCCGAGGCGCCGATGCAGAGTTTCTTTTCGTTGGTCGGCTTGTCGGCCGCGTTGAATTTCGTGGTGACGGCCAACGGCGTGCCGGCCCTGTACACGCCGCTGGCCGAGACGCTGGCGCAGGCGTCGGGCTTGCCGTTGATGACGGTGTTGATGGCGCAGGTGGTGGGCTATGCCACGATCGTCATGCCATACCAGGCCTCGCCCATCGTGGTGGCGATGGGCATGGGCCAGGTACCGGCGCGCAGCGGCCTGGCGCTCTGCCTGGCGACGGCGCTGGTGTCGTTCGTGCTGCTGGTGCCGCTGGATTACCTGTGGTTCAGGCTCCTGGGAATGCTGGGATCGTGATGAGTTCGGCCTCGGCCGCAGCGGGTTCGGGGGCCGGCGCGAACACCCGCAGGCGGTGGCCGTCGGGGTCCAGCGCGACGAAGGTGCGGCCGAAGTCCATGTCGGTGGGCGCTTGCAGGATGGGCAGGCCGCGCAGGCTCCAGTCGATGTGGCGTTGGTTCAGGGCGTCGGCGTCGGGCACGGTGAAGGCCAGTTCGGTGCAGCCGCCGCGTCCGGCTGCGGCCGGTTCCACGGTGTGGCGCGACCACAGGCCCAGCATCAGGCCGGAATCCAGGGCAAACAGGGCAAAGGTGGGCGAGCTTTCGACGGGCGGGCGGTTCAGCAGCGCACTGTAGAACGCGGCGCTGGCCGAGGGCTTGTCGACGTAGAAAATGACGAAATTCTTGGCGGACATGATGCGCTCCTGGGTGAATGAGCGCTCATCTTAGAAAGGCATGCTGTCAGATTTTGTCAGTAGTGTTTTGGGCGATGTCGCACCGGCTCAGCAGCCGTCGCGTTTGACGGCATTGATGGCGCGCCATTCCTTGAGCAAGGCGTGGCGGCGGCGCGGGTAGCGTTCCCCGGATGCCAGCGTGGCGATGCGGTCGGTGCGGAAATGGCGATAGTCCTGGCGCAGTTCGCACCAGGCCATGACGATGCGCACGCTGTCGAAAAAGCCCAGCGCGAAGGGCCAGATCACGCGTTCGGAATCGGCCCCCTTGTCGTCGCGGTAGGTGATGGCAATCTTCTGTTCGCCGCGGATCGCCTGGCGGATGAGCGCCAGGTCGACCTTGTCGACCACGGCCCAGGTGCTGGGCCCGACCAGCAGCGGAATGGCGTCCAGTTCGTCGCGCAGTTCCTGCGGCAGCACCGCACTGATCTTGGCCAGCGCGTTGGCGGCCGCCTGCCCCAGGCGCGGGTCCGAGCGGTCGGCCACCCAGCGGGTGCCCAGCACCAGGGCCTCGATTTCCTCGGTGCTGAACATCAGCGGCGGCAGCATGAAGCCGGGGCGCAGCACGTAGCCCACGCCAGGTTCACCCTCGATCTCGGCGCCCTGGGCCTGTAGCGTGGCGATGTCGCGGTACAGCGTGCGCAGGCTGATGCCCAGGTCGGCCGCCAAGCGATGGCCGCTGACGGGCAGGCGGTGGCAGCGCAGGGTTTGCAGCAGATCCAGAAGGCGTTCGGCGCGGGACATGGGGGGAAGGCGGGGCTTGAGGCGGGATGGCTGCAATGCTGCCACGAATTGGCAGTGGCAGGAAGCGCCGCGCAAGGCAGTCCCGGCCGACGTCGCCGCGGCGGCCGGCCAGGCATCCCCCGGCCTGCCGCGCGGTACTGCGTTCAATGCGCCGGGATTACGCCGTCTGCCCGATCAGCCAGTCGTGCACCCGCTCGGCGATATCGAGGCTGTTGCGGTCCATCATCAGCATGTGCGAATTGCCGTGGATGGCCAGCTCCGGCAGCGTCAGCAGCGTGACGCTGGGGTGGCGGGCGGCGAATGCCTGGGCCCGCTGGCGCATGCGCGGCCAGCGCGGGTCGGTGTCCATGTGGTCGCCCATCACGATGAGGGTGGGCGTGTCGTAGATGGCGTCGGGTTCCAGGTCGGGAATGCTGGCCGGTTCCAGCGCCACCAGCGCCCGCACGCCGGCCGGGCGGGCATGCGCGGCGCGGATGCCGAACACGCCAGCCTGCGAATGGCACACCACCACGGCCGGGCCGATGCGGTCCAGGAAGGCCAGGTAGGCGCGCAGGATGGCCGCGTCGGTGTGGACCCAGCGCGGCACCATCTGCGCGGCCAGCTGGCCGAACGATTCCAGCGGAAATTGCGTGTCGGGGTAGGCGCTGCCGGGGCCGGGCCGGGTGCCCGGGCGGCCGATGCGAAAGCGGGTGTAGCAGTCTTCCTGCGCCTGCACCACGGGCGCTTCCGGCCAGACGTGCGGCGCGGCGCCGGCGCGGCCGCGTTCGACGGCGTCGCACAGGTAGGCGTCCCAGCCGCGCCGCAGGAAATAATGCAGCCAGCCCTGGCGGCCATCGGGCGTGGTTTCCCAGGCGGCGCCGGTCATGCCGCCGCCGTGCCAGAAGGCCACGGGCGGGCGGCCGCTGGCCGGCTCGGCCAGGAAGTACTGGGCGTACATCTGCTCGACCCGGTAGGTGCCGTTGGGGTCCAGCGGTACGGGTTGGCCGCCTTCGGCCATGACCAGCTCGCGCCGCGGCAGGCCGGCCAGCGTGACGTCACGGCCGCCGATGTGGAAGGCGCCCATGTCGCGCAGGCGGATGGGGGAGAGGGCCGGCGCGGCGGCCGCGACTTGCGCCATCATTCCGCCTTGATGTGATTGGCCTGGATGACGCCTTGCCATTTCACGGTTTCGGCGGCGACGAAGCGGGCAAGGTCCGCGCGCGTGCCCGGGGCCGTTTCCACGCCCAGTTCACGCATCTTGGCGGCCACCTCGGGCGACTTCAGCGCCTGGTCGAAGGCATCGTGCAGCGTGTCCAGCACCTGCACGGGCGTGCCCGCCGGGGCCATCACGCCGAACCAGGGCGTGATCAGGAAATCGGGCACGCCGGCTTCGGCAAAGGTCGGCACGTCGGGGATGGCCGGCGCGCGCGTGGCGCTGGCCACGGCCAGGGCGCGCAGCTTGCCGGCGCGGATGTTGGCCAGCGACGCGGGCAGGTTGTCGAAGTACATGTCCACCTGTCCGCCCAGCAGGTCGGCTGCGACCTGGCCAGCGCCCTTGTAGGGGATGTGGGCCAGGTCGATGCCGGCGCGCAGCTTGAGCAGTTCGGTGGCCAGGTGGGCCGACCCGCCGATGCCGGACGAGGCCGAGTTCAGCTTGCCGGGGTTGGCGCGGGCGTAGGCCAGCAACGCCGGCAGCGTGTCGGCCGGCACCTTGGGGTTGACCACCAGCACGCTGGGCACGGTGCCGATCATGGCGACGGGCGCGAAGTCCTTGACGATGTCGTAGGGTGCCGGCTGGTACAGCGACGGCGCCACGGTGCAGCCGAAGGCGCACATCAGCAGCGTCTGGCCGTCGGGCGCGGCGCGGGCCACGGCCTGCGCGCCGATGTTGCCGCCGGCGCCGGCGCGGTTTTCCACGATCAGGGGCTGCCCCAGTCGCCTGGCGATGCTGTCGCCCATGAGGCGGGCCAGGATGTCGGGCGTGCCCCCGGCGGGAAACGGCACCACCAGCGTGATGGGGCGGCTGGGGAAGTCGGCGGCGCGGGCGGCCAGCGGCAGGGCGGCGGCCAGCGCCAGCACGGCGCTGCCGGCCCAGCGGGCCAGGGCCGGCAGGCGGCGGAAAGAGTGGGGGGCCATGGGTGTCTCCGTAGCGGGGCGGCCGGGTCGAAACGCCCGGTCCGAGGCGGACTGTAGCCAAGGCCGCGCCGCTTGCCCAATGCCGGCGGCGCAAGCACGCCATATCGAAATCGATATGGGTATTTCAAGGCATTCATTTACGGCATAGCATGGCAGCATGACCGACGCCGCTCCCTTGCCCTACCTGCGCAGGCTCGACATGAACCTGCTGCTGACCTTCGACGTGTTGATGCGCACGCGCAGCGCCACGGCCAGTTCGGCCTTGCTGCACAAGACGCAGCCGGCCATCAGCCGCGACCTGGCGCGCCTGCGCCTGCGGCTGGAAGACCCGTTGCTGGTGGTGGTGAAGGGCCGCTTCATTCCGACCGAGCGGGCGCTGGAATTGCACGCGGCGGTGCACGATGCGCTGGCGCAGATCGAGACGGCCTTGCGTCCGCCGGAAGCCTTCGACCCGGCACGGGCCGAGGGCGTGGTCAATATCGGCACCGGCGCACACAGCGAAATCCTGTTGGCCGCGCCGCTGATCGAACGGTTGCACCGCGCCGCGCCCGGCGTGACCCTGCGCTTTCAGTCGCTGCACGGCGACTTCGCGCCCGACGACCTGGACACCGAGCGCCTGCACATCGCCATCGGCCTGTTCGGCAAGATGCCGGCGCGGTTTCATCGGGATGCGCTGCATACCGATCGCCGCGTCTGCGTGCTGTCGGCGCGGCATCCGTGGGCGGATCGGGGCGCCTTGACGCTGGCCGACCTGGGTGCGATCAAGTGGTTCGCCTTCGAGCAGATGTACGGCCGCGAGACCACCTTCGACCGCTTGCTGAAACCGGGCGCCGGCCGCATGGCGTTTTCGGCCTACCTGTCGGGCTTTGGGGTGGCGCCGTACGTGCTGGTGGATACCGATTACGCCACCACCATGCCGGCCAGCGTGGCGCGGGTGCATTGCCGCCACTTTCCGCTGGCAATGCTGGAGATGCCGGCGCGGCTGCGCAAGATGGAACTGGCGATGGTGTGGGCGCGGCGCCAGCACACCTCGCCCTTGCAGGCGTGGCTGCGCGGGCAGGTGCGCGAGGTGCTGCGCGAGCGCTTGGCCGAGGGCTGAGCCGCCGCCGGCGGGGCGGGATACGTACCTGCGCCCCGCGCCTTGGGCAAGCTGCCGCAGCCCCGTTGCAGGGCTGCGGCGACTGACTTAGCGGCTGACGGCCTTGCCCGTGGCCACGTCGGTAACGGTGCCGTCTTCCAGGCTGATGCGGTAGATTTCGCGCGTGACGTTGCCGGCAAAACCCAGTTCAACGATGGACACGTCCTTGAAGGTCGTTTCGATGCCGTCGGGCAGCACGGCGTTGAACTTGTCCGATTCCTGCTTCATGGCGTTGGCGAGGCGCTCGTCGTAGATCGCCATGCTGTAGACCAGCGTGTTGTGCGGGTTGTGGGCGCGCACTTCCTTGCCGTCCTTGACCACATTCACGCCGCTCACGCCCAGGGTCTTGACCAGATCGCGGCCGGCGTCGGCCATCTTGGCGTAGACCGGGCCGGTCACACGCGGCAGGGGGCCGTCACGCAGCGGCGCCAGGGCGGCGGTGGCGGTGGTGTTGTAGGCCATCATGGCCTCATAGCCCGCGCCGCTCTTGACCACGCCCAGGTCCAGCCACCACGGATGGCCCGCGCCCTTGGCGGCTTCGGTCGGGTAGAAGTTCTTGAGCGTGATGGCCAGCGGGGCCGGCGGCTTGGGCAGGGCCTTGAGCATGCGCTGCGGCGTGGCCGGGTCAGCGTTGTGGATGTGCACCACCGTCACGTGCGGGATGTTGGGCGTTTCGGCCTCGGCCGGGAGGCCCAGCGCCACCAGGTCGGGGCGCAGCGCGCTGTAGACCTTGGCGTCCAGCACGGCATTCACTTCCTTGGGCAGGCGGTACACCAGGCCGTAGGTGGTCTTGTGTTCGCGAAAACCGGGCTGCTCCAGTGCGCTGTTGTCGATGGGCGCGGCGGCGAAGGCGGCGCAGAAGGTAGCGGTGGACAGGCCCAGGGTGGCCAGTTGCAAGACGCGTTTGATCATCGGTTTTCCTTTTATGTTGTAAGACCCGCGAGAGTCCGGCCCAGTGTGGCCACGCCGGATGTACAGCGTATTGCACCAAACCGAAGAATTCCGATAGCCAACCGAGTTGGCCCGATAGGTGGGCCGACTTCGTCTGCTATTTACCTGGCCCGAAGCCTCAGGCCAGGAACACCGCCGCCACGATCAGCAGCCCCAGCACCAGGTTCACCCCCACCCAGCGGCGGATGCCCGCCATGGCCTGGCCGCCCGCCGGCCACGTCGAGGCCGCCACCGCCGTGCGCAGCCGCGGATACAGCACCGCGCGGATATAGGCGTAGATCGCCGTCATCACCAGTCCGCCCGCGGCCATCAGCGTCCAGCTGCGCGGCATGAAGAACGTGCCGCCGGTCTGCGTGGCCTGGCTGGCCTCCTGGCCGATCATCATCGCTCCGGTCGCCAGGATCAGCACGATCGCGGCCAGCACGGCGTTCAGGAACGGGCCCAGCACCGCGGCCATCAGGCGCAGCCGCTGCGGCGGCTCAAGCTGCGCGGCCGCCGGCCGCAGGAAACAGTGGGCGAACAGCATGCCGCCCACCCACAGGATGACGGCGAGCAGGTGCACGAGTTTCAGAACGCTGTAGAGCATGGGGAAGGGCCTGGAAAGGGGGGCGCCGCGCAAGCCGCGGACGAATCTGTCCCCATCATATCGCCGCACGGCCCGCGCAACGACGGCTTGACCTGCATCATGGTTTTGCATTTAGAATGAGATTGATTGTTATTTGTAATCAAGAATGTTCGGGAGTCCGCCGTGTCCAACCTTGCGCTTGCCTCTGGCGACGCCGTCCACCTGCTGTACCGCGCGCACCATGGTTGGCTGCACAACTGGCTGCGGGCCAAGCTGGGCAATTCATTCGACGCCGCCGACCTGGCGCAGGACACGTTCCTGCGCGTGCTGCGCCATCGCCACGAACTGGACGCGCTGCGCGAACCGCGCGCCTACCTGACCACGATCGCCAAGCGCCTGGTGCTGAACCACCACCGGCGCCGTTCGCTGGAACAGGCCTACCTGGAGGCCCTGGCCGTGCTGCCCGAGGCGATGGCGCCGTCGCCTGAGCAGCGCCTGCTGATCCTGGAAACCCTGCAGGAAATCGATGAAATGCTGGCCGGCCTGCCGCTGCCGGCACGCCAGGCATTCCTGATGGCGCAGCTGGAAGGGCTGAGCCACGGCGAGATCGCGGCCCGATTGAATGTGTCGCTGCGCTCGGTGCACCGCTACATCGCCAAGGGCTACGAACAATGCATCATGGCGGTGATGTGAGCGCGCAATGGGGCTTGGCGGGAGAGCTGCCCGCCGTCGAACGCAAGGTGGCGCGCGAGGCCGCGCGCTGGCTGCTGCGCCTGAGCTCCGAGCGCGCCACCGACGCCGACATCCACGCCTGCGAGCAATGGCGCGCCAGCAAGGCCGAACACGAACACGCCTGGCAGCGGGCGCAGCGGGTCAACCAGCGTTTCGGGCTGATTCCGTCGGCGCTGGGCATGGCGACACTGAACCGCCCCGAATCCGGCGACCGCCGCCGCGCGCTGAAGGCGCTGGCCGCGCTGATCGTGGCCGGCCCCGTGGGCTGGGCCGCGTGGCGCGCCAGCCCGTTCGAATGGACGGCCGATTACCGCAGCGCCACCGGCGAGCAGCGCCAGGTCGCCCTGGCCGACGGTTCGTCGCTGCGCCTGAACACCGCCAGCGCGGTCGACGTGCTGTTTGACGCCGACCTGCGCCTGGTGCGGCTGCGCGCCGGTGAAATCGCCGTGCATGCGGTGGCCGAAACCGGCGAGCATCCGCGGCCCTTCGTGGTGCGTACCCGTCAGGGCGACGTGCGCGCGCAGGCCTCGCGCTTTTGCGTGCGCCAGGACGGCAACGCCTGTCTTGTCAGCGTGCAGGAAGGGCAGGTCAGTCTGTACAGCGGCGGTGCCGTGGTGCCGCTGGCGGCCGGCGAACAAGCCCTGCTGACCGGCAACGCCGAGCCGCAGGCCGAACCCGCCGACCCGCACGCAGCCGACTGGACCCGCGGCGTGCTGCACGCCAGCGCCTGGCGCCTGGATGCCTTCGCCGCCGAACTGGGCCGCTATCGCGCCGGCATCCTGCGCTGTGACCCGGCGGTGGCGGGGCTGCGCATTTCGGGCGCGTTCCAGTTGCAGGACACCGACGCGGTGCTGGCGGCGTTGCCGTCGACCTTGCCGGTGCAGGTGCGCTATCGCAGCGCGTACTGGGTGACGATCGCACCGCGCGAGGGCCAGGCCTGAACGCGCGGATTTTCCACTGTTACAAAAAAGACGAGGACGCGCTGTCCGATCCGCGATTGCCGAGGGTCATGGTCAGTAGAGGCACACGAATGCCGATACCCGTTGGATCGAAAGGACGACCATGGCTTACTTCCCTGCCGGCCGCGCAAGCGGCTTACCCCACCCGGGCGCCCACAGCCGCCTGACCCGCCTGGCGCTTGCGCTGCGCCTGGCCACGGCGCTGGCCGCGCCGGCCGTGATGCTGTGGCCGGCCGCCGCGGCGCAGGCCCAGGCGGCCCAAAGCGCGGCCCGCAGCTACCGCATCCCGGCCGGCCCGCTGGCCGAGAACCTGTCGCGCTTTGCCGACAACGCCGGCGTCACGGTGCTGTTTGATGCCACGCTGGTGGGCCAGCGCCGTGGCGCGGGGTTGAACGGGGAATACTCGGTGGCAGACGGTTTCGCCCGCCTGCTGGCCGGCAGCGGCCTGGCCGCGCGGGAACGCAGCCCCGGCGTGTTCGTGCTGCAGCCGGCGCCGCAGGCCGGCGTCACGCAGTTGTCGCCCGTCACCGTGGAAGGCGAAGGCGCGGTCGCCACGCCCGCCTGGGAAACGCGCACCGACCGCAAGCGCATGGACGACCTGCAGATCAAGAACTGGAGCGACCTGGGCAAGCGCGCCGAGCCGGGGGTGAGCTTCAACCGCCAGAACAACAGCATCAACATCCGCGGCCTGGACCAGGACCGCGTGCTGACCCGCGTGGACGGCATCCGGCTGCCGTGGCTGGACGACGGCGCCCGCGGCGTCAAGGGCGGCCTGGAAGCCGTGGACTTCAATTCGCTGTCGCGCCTGGACATCGTGCGCGGCGCCGACGCCAGCTCGGGCGGCTCGGGCGCCATTTCCGGCATGGCCGACCTGCACACGCTGGACCCGTCCGACCTGCTCACCGACGGCAAGACCTTCGGCGCGCTGGCCAAGACCGACTACGACACTGCCGACAGCAGCTGGGGCGCCAATGCCGCCCTGGCCGGCCAGATCCACAGCAACACCTTCTGGCTGGTGCAGGCGGGCCTGCGCAACGGCCACGCGCTGGACAACCGCGGCGACATCGGCGGCTACGGCCCGCGCCGCACCGAACCCACGCCTGAAAACTACGACCAGCGCAGTTTCCTCTTGAAGCTGCAGCAGCGCGTCGAAGGCGGCCACCGCTTCGGCCTGACCGGCGAATACTTCAAGCGCAACGCCACCCAGGACAGCATGTTCGAGCAAGGTCCGGGCACGAGCTACCTGATCGGTGAAAACACGACCAAGAAGGAAACCGAGCGCGAGCGTGTGTCGTTCGATTATTCCTACAAGGCGCCCAGCACCGGCGGCCTGATCGACAGCGCCACGGCGGTCGTGTACTGGCAGCGCATGCAGCTGGACAGCGCCCTGGATGGCGAACGCAGCCGCGACGCGCGCGCCGACATCATTCGTGGCGACCCCTTCCGCTATGGTTTCCCCAGCGGCGCCTACGGCCGAAACAACTCCATCCGCCAGACCATGTTCGGCGCCAACGCCGAACTGACCAAGCGCTTTGCGGGCGACGCGGTGGCGCAATTGTGGACGGTGGGCGGCGAATGGTTCGGCAACAAGACCCAGCAGAACTCCAGCGGCTACGACAACTGCCCGGTGGTGCGCCCGGGCACGCCGGCCCCGTTCGGCCCGCGCGCTTGCGACATGCTGCACACCAACCAGGCCGACGTGCCCGAGTCCAAGGGCAGCCAGTGGGCGGTGTGGGTGCAGGACGAATTCAGCTTCGCCGACGGCCGCTACACGGTCATGCCGGCGCTGCGCTACGACCACTACGAACAAAAGCCACAGGCCACCGAAAGCTACACCAGCAACCCCAATGCGGGTGCGTTGCCGTCGACCAACAGCGGGGGGCGCTTCTCGCCCAAGCTGCTGACCACCTGGAAGGCGGCCGACGAACTGAGTCTGTACGCGCAATACGCCTACGGCTTCAAGGCGCCCAGCCCGACGCAGCTCTACACCAACTACGGCGGCCCGGGCACCTATCTGCGCGTGGGCAACCCCTACCTGAAGCCGGAGACCAGCAAGGGCTGGGAACTGGGCGCCAAGCTGGGGTCCGACGCGCTGGGCGGCGCACTGTCGTTCTTTGACAACCGCTACCAGAACTTCATCGACAGCAACGTGCCGCTGGATGCCGGTTCGCCGCAGTGGCAAGCGGGCTGGGCCGGGCAGTACCCGCTGGGCGTGACGGGCAACGTCAACCGCGCCAAGGTCCGCATCTATGGCGCCGAGGCCAGCGCGCACTGGAAGTTCTCGCCGGGTTGGCGCACCTGGGGCTCGCTGGCGTGGGCCGTGGGCAAGGACGAAGGCACGGGCCAGTACCTGAATTCGGTGGCGCCGCTGAAGGCCGTGCTGGGCGTGGGCTACGGCCGCGACGTCTGGGGCGTGGACGCCATGCTGACCACCGCCCTGCGCCGCAACAAGGTGGAATATCCTGATGCCAGCGCCACCACGCCCAACCGCGACTTCCAGGCGCCGGGTTACGGTGTGGTGGACCTGATGGGCTACTGGCGCCCCACGCAGGTCAAGGGTTTGCAAGTGCAGGCTGGCGTGTTCAACCTGTTCGACAAGAAGTACTGGGAAGCCATCAACGTGCCGACCGCCGGCGCCACGGCGCTGCCGCGGCCGGTGGATTGGTACACGGAACCGGGACGCAGCCTGCGCGTCTCACTGACTTATCAATACTGACCCCCACGCTGCCGCCGCTGCGCGTCAGCGGCGGCAGTTTCGATTTTCCATTCCGGCCGGAGAGCCCGCAATGAGCAACGAGATGAACCAGACCGATTTCAACACCCGCGCCGCCGAGCTGCGCGCCCGCAACGAAGCCCTGGCGGCGGCCAAGCCCGGCCTGCGTGCCCGCAACCTGGCCCAGGAATTGGGCGTGTCCGAAGCCGAATGGGTGGCCGCCGGCTGTGCCGGGGTCAAGGCCACCGAGCTGCACGGCCAGCCCCAGGCGATCTTTCGCGAACTGGGCACGCTGGGCCCGGTGATGGCCTTGACCCGCAACGACTGGTGCGTGCACGAGCGCCACGGCGCCTACCTGGACATCCAGGCCGATGGCCCGGTGGGCCTGGTGCTGGGCGCCGACATCGACCTGCGCGTGTTCTTCTCGTGCTGGAAGTCGGCCTGGGCCGTCGAGCAGGACGGCCGCCACAGCCTGCAGTTCTTCGACGGCGCGGGCGTGGCAGTGCACAAGGTGTACCGCACCGAGGCCACGGACGTGGCCGCGTACGACGCGCTGGTGGCCAAGTTCGCCGGTGAGTCGCGCTGGCCCGAGACCACGCCCTATGCCGCTGCCGTTGATGCGCCGCAGGTGGACGACGCCGCGGCCTGGCGCGAGGCCTGGCTGGGCATGCAGGACACGCACGAATTCTTCCCGCTGCTACGCAAGTTCAAGGTGTCGCGTCTGGCGGCCCTGGCCGCGGCCGGCGAAGACCTGGCCCAGACGGTGCCGGCCGACGCGGTCGAGCGCATGCTGGAATCGGCCGCGCAAGGCGGCCTGTCGATCATGTGCTTCGTGGGCAACCGCGGCATGATCCAGATCCACACCGGCCCGGTGCAGCAACTGCGGCGCACAGGCCCCTGGTATAACGTGCTGGACCCGAAGTTCAATCTGCATCTGGACACCACCGCCATTGAATCGGCGTGGGTGGTCAACAAGCCCACGTCCGACGGCTGGGTGACCTCGCTGGAACTCTATTCGTCCAGCGGCGACCTGATCGCGCAGTTCTTCGGCGAACGCAAGCCGGGCAAGCCTGAACTGCCGGCGTGGCGTGAATTGATGCTGGGCCTGTGCCGCGTGCCGCTGGCCGCTTGAGGAAGACGCGATGAAGACATGGTTGGCGGTAGTGGCGGGCTGGATGCTGGTGGCGTGCGCGCAGGCGGCGCCGCCGGCGCGGGTGGTGACCCTGGGCGGCAGCGTGACGGAAATCGTGTACGGCCTGGGGCAGGGCGACAGGCTGGTCGGCGACGACCAGTCCAGCCTTTACCCGGAAGCCGCCACCAAGCTGCCGCGTGTCGGTTACTACCGCGCGGTGCCGGTCGAAGGCGTGCTGGCGCTGAAACCCGACCTGGTGCTGGCCTCGGAGCAGGCCGGCCCGCCCGAGGCGCTCAAGCGCCTGGGCGAGGTCGGCGTGCGCGTGGTGCGCGTGCCGGATGCGCCGTCGGTGGATTCATTGAAGGCGCGCATCCGCGCCGTGGCGGACGCGCTGGGTGTGGCCGCGGCGGGCGAGCAGATGGTGGCCGACGTGTCGCGCGACCTGGACAAGGCCCAGGCCTTGCCCGCGACGCGCGCGCGGGCGCTGCTGCTGATCAACCGCAACGGCGCGCCGCAAGGCGCCGGCCGCGACACGGCCGCGGCCGAGGTCATGCACCTGGCCGGCCTGGTCAATGTGCTGGACGGACAGCAGGGCTACAAGCCGCTGTCGCCCGAGTCCATCGGCGCGCTGGCGCCCGACCTCATCATCGTCACCCGGGAATCGCTGCAGGCCAGCGGCGGCCTGGAAGGCTTTGCGCGCCTGCCCGGCATTGCCGTCACGCAGGCGGCGGCCAGGCAGCGCATCATCGTGATGGATGATCTGCTGATCCTGGGCCTGGGCCCGCGGCTGCCGCTGGCCCTGAGCCAGCTCAAACAAGAGGCCGCGCATGTCATGGCGCGCTAATCCGCCACTGGCGCTGGCGGCCTTGGCCGTGGTGCTGGTGGCGGCGGTGCTGGCCGCCAGCGCCAGTGGTGCGGTTTCGATCCCGCTGCGCGAACTGCCTTCGCTGCTGGGGGGCACGCCCACGCCCGAGCAGGCGCTGTGGCGCAACGTGCTGATCGACATCCGCCTGCCGCGCGTGCTGCTGGCCGTGGTGATGGGCGCGGGCCTGGCGATCTCGGGCGCGGCGCTGCAGGCCTTGTTTCGCAATCCGCTGGCCGAGCCGGGCCTGATCGGCATTTCGGCGGGCGCCTCGCTGGGCGCGGTGGCCGCGATTGTGCTGACGCACGGCGGCTTCTGGTACACCGCGCCGGGCGCTTTCTTCGGCAGCCTGATCGCAACGCTGTCGGCATACGCGGTGGGCCGGCGCGTGCCGGGGGTGGCGGGCTTGCTGCTGGCCGGCGTGGCCATCACGGCCATCGCCTTCAGCCTGATCGGGCTGTTCACCTTCATGGCCACCGATGCGCAATTGCGCGACCTGACGTTCTGGAACATGGGCAGCCTGGCCGGCGCAAGCTGGAAGCTGCTGGCTTTCCTGGCGCCGTGGGTGCTGGTGCTGTCGTTGTGGCTGATGCGCCAGTGGCGCGTGATGAACGCGCTGCTGCTGGGCGAACGCGAGGCCCAGCACCTGGGGTATTCGCTAAAGCAGGCGCGAGCCCGGCTGGTGCTGGCGTGCACGCTGATCGTCGGCCCGCTGGTGGCCGCCAGCGGCACGATCGTATTCGTGGGCCTGGTGGTGCCGCACCTGGTGCGCATGACGCTGGGCGCCAACCACCGCTTGTTGCTGCCGGCCTGCCTGCTGGGCGGCGGGCTGGTGATGGTGCTGGCCGACTGGCTGGCGCGCATCGTGGTGGTGCCGGCCGAGTTGCCGATCGGGCTGGTGACCGGCCTGGTGGGCGGGCCGTTCTTTTTGTGGCTGCTGGCGCGCGGCCGGAGGCACGGTTGATGCTGGCCGCTGAAAACCTGACGCTGGCGCGCAACGGCACGCGCATCCTGGACCAGGTATCCCTGAGCATCCGTCCGGGCGAGGTGGTGGGCCTGCTGGGCAGCAACGGCGCGGGCAAGTCGACGCTCTTGAGCGCGCTGTCGGCCGAACTGGCCGCGGACGGCGGCAGCCTGACGCTGGACGGCCGCTCGCTGGCCGCAATGCCGCCGCGCGAGCAGGCGCGCAAGCGCGCGGTGTTGCCGCAAAAGCCGGGGCTGACGTTCGACCTGGGCGTGCGCGAGGTGGTGGCGATGGGGGCGTATCCGTTTCCCGAGCTGGCGCCGGCCGAGGTGGATACGCTGGCGCAGCAGGCGCTGGACTGGGCGGACGCCACGCACCTGGACGGCCGCCGCTATCCCGAACTGTCGGGGGGCGAGCAGCAGCGGGTGCAGTTCGCGCGGGTGCTGGTGCAGTGCGGGGCGGGGCGCGCGGCGGGCGAGGCGCGCTATCTGCTGCTGGACGAACCGACGGCCAGCCTGGACCCCCGCCACCAGGCCGACCTGATGCGGCGTGCGGCGCAGCTGGCGCACGAGGGCAATACGGGGGTACTGGTGATTCTGCACGATATGAATCTGGCGGCGCGCTGGTGCGACCGGCTGTTGCTCTTGAGCGGCGGGCGCGCGGTGGCGCTGGGCACGCCGGCGCAGGTGCTGACGCCGGCAAATCTCTATCTGGCCTATGGCATCGAAGCGCAGGTGATCGCGCATCCGTTGCAGTCGGAGCGGCTGCTGGTGCTGATGACGTGACGGGGGCGCGGGGGCCGGTAAAATGGGGCAAACGGCGTTAGCCGGATTTTTCATTTACTGACGGGACTTTTTGTCATGCCTACTTTCGACGTCGTTTCCGAAGTCGACAAACACGAGCTCACCAACGCCATCGACCAGGCAAACCGGGAACTCGCGACGCGCTTCGATTTCAAGGGCACGGATGCCAAGTTCGAGCTGGAAGGGTTTGTGGTGACGCAGGTGGCGTCGAGCGCGTTTCAGTTGAAGCAGATGCTGGATATTCTGCGCGGGCGCTTGTCGGCGCGCGGGATCGATGTGCGCTGCCTGGATGTGGCGGATCCGCTTGAGAATCTGGGCGGGGCGCGGCAGAAGGTGACGATCAAGCAGGGGATCGAGCAGCCTGTGGCGAAGAAGTTGATCGCGGCTATTAAGAACGCGAAGTTGAAGGTCGAGAGTCAGATCAACGGGGACAAGTTGAGGATCAGTGGCAAGAAGCGCGATGATCTTCAGACTGCTATCGCCTTGCTCAAGAAGACGGATGTGGATCTGCCTTTGCAGTTTGAAAACTTTCGGGATTGAGTTTTTTTAGGCGTTCTGTTCTTCGTAGGTCGCCCCTCGGGGCGGCGGCTTGCGGAGCGGGCGCCCACGATTGCGGTCCGGAGCCTTCGCTCCGGACTGCCCCTGCCTCATCCTCGTCCAGGCCTGCGGCCTTCCCTACGGATTCCGTCGGGCGCATCGAGGTTGCCCGCTCCGCAAGCCGCCGCCCCGAGGGGCTACGGGTTTCGAGAAATGGGGTGCCGCTAGATCGAGGGAGGGGGCGAGGTTGGCGTCGCCCGCCAAAACCGGCTGCGCGGGCAGCCGGTTTTGGCATACGCGGTGTCTTGCGTCGTAGCGATGTTCGCTGCGCGTGGGTGAATGGCGGTTTCTTCTTCGGTGCCTGTTCCTGGCATCGGTTTGTGGCGCCAGGCGGCAGGCCTGTGCAGCGCGCGCGATCTACATCCCCTCAATAGAACAGCCGCCCGGCCGCCCGGCCGCCCGGCCGCCCGGCCGCCCGAAGGCCGGGCAGCCCCCTTGGGGGGCAGCAAGCACGCGCAGCGTGTGCGGCGTGGGGGCCACCACTCTCCGGGCAGCCCCCTCGGGGGGCAGCAAGCACGCGCAGCGTGCGCGGCGTGGGGGTCTCAATATTCAGCCCACAGGTGTTGGGCGGCATAGGCGCGCCAGGGGCGCCAGGATTCTGCGCGGGCCAGCAGTTGGGCGGGGGTGTATTCGCGGGATTCCAGTTTTTCCAGGGCGCGGATCAGGCCGATGTCGGACGCGGGGAAGGCGTCGGGTTCGCGCAGTTGGCGCAGGGCGATGTATTGGGCGGTCCATTCGCCGATGCCGCGGATGGCGCGCAGGCGGGTGATGGCGGTTTCCAGGGTGTTGGAGGGGGCGAAGAGGTGGGGGTCGGCCAGGGTGGCGGCGGCGACGGCGGAGAGGGTGGCGGCGCGGGTGCGGGGCATGCCCAGGGGGGCGAGGTCGGCTGGGGCCAGGGCGTCGGGGGTGGGGAAGAGGTGGGTGAGGGGGGCGTCGGGGTGGGTCAGGGGCTGGCCGTAGGCGGCGACGAGTTTGCCGGCGAGTTTGATGGCGGCGGTGACGGTGATCTGTTGGCCCAGGACGGCGCGCAGGGCGAGTTCGAAGCCATCCCAGGCGCCGGGGACGCGCAGGCCGGGGCGGCGGGCGGTGAGGGTGGCCATGATGGGGTCGTGGGCCAGTTGGGCGGCGAGCGCGGTGGGGTCGCTGGCCAGGTCGAAGACGCGGCGCAGGCGGGCGATGAGGGTGGGCAGGGATTGCAGGCGGGGAAAGCGCACGGTGGCCTGCAGGGCGTGGCCGGGGCCGGGCTGGACGTGGACGGTGCCTTGGCTGCCGTCCAGGCTGATGCTGCGGGCGTAGCTGTTGTCGGTGACGTGTTCGATGCCGGGAATGGCGCGGGCGCGCAGGAAGGCGAGCATGGCGGGCCAGTCATAGGGCGGGCGGTAGCGCAGCAGCAGTTTGATTTCGCCCTGGGGGCCGGCGGACACGTCGGGCTGGCTGGAGCGGCGCAGGTCGCCGGGGGCGCGGCCGAACAGGTCCTGGAAGATTTCGTTGAAGCGGCGGATGCTGCCGAAGCCGGCCGCGAAGGCGATTTCGGCCATGGGCAGGCGGGTTTCGTGGATGAGCTGTTTGGCGAGCAGGACGCGGCGGGTCTGGGCGACGGCGACGGGCGAGGCGCCCAGGTGCTGGCGGAACTGGCGCCGCAGTTGGCGCTCGCCGACGCCCAGGCGGTCGGCCAGGGCGTCGATGCCGGCGTCGTCCAGGGCGCCGAGTTCAATTTGGGCCAGGGCGCGCGAGACGCTGTCGGGCAGGTCCTGGCCGGGGCCGGCGGCGGGGGCGGTTTCGGGGCGGCAGCGCAGGCAGGGGTGAAACCCGGCTTCCTGGGCGGCGGCGGCCGTCGGGTAGAAGACGACGTTGCGCGATAGCGGGGTGCGCGCCGGACAGACGGGGCGGCAGTAGATGCCCGTGGTCTTGACGGCGGTGAAGAAGCGGCCGTCGTAACGGGCGTCGCGCACCTGGATGGCGCTGTAGCAGGCATCGTGGTCGAGGTTCATGCGGTCCATGCTAGCGCCGCACGCGGTGCCGGGCTAGCGGTTTTCGGACAGTGTTGTCAGGCTCACTGCCATGTCCGAAAACCGCCAGCGCAAGGTTTGCGGCAGGCCTATATTGATTGCCAACCCGACGCTTTTCAGGAGTGACACCATGTCCAGAACCCTTGTTGCCGCCGCTGCCCCGCTGGCGTTTTCGCTTGAACGGGTGGCGACACCGCTTGGCACGATGCTGGTGCTGACCGACGATGCGCAGCGCCTGCGGGCGGTGGATTGGGAGGATTACGAACCGCGCATGCACGCGTTGCTGCGCCGCCAGTACGGCCAAGGGGCGGTGCAGGTGAAGGAAACTGCGCAGGCGTCGTACGCGACGCGGCAATTGCTGGCGTATTTCGGCGGTCAGGTCGACGCGATCGATGACGTGGCGGTGGCGCTGGGCGGCACCGACTTTCAGCGGCAGGTGTGGCAGGCGCTGCGCGGCATTGCGGCGGGCGATACGGTCAGTTACGGGATATTGGCTACCCGCATCGGCCGGGCGTCGGCGGTGCGGGCGGTGGGGATGGCCAACGGCGCCAATCCCGTGGGCATCGTGGTGCCCTGCCACCGGGTGGTCGGCGCGGACGCGTCACTCACGGGCTATGGCGGCGGCCTGGACCGCAAGCGCTGGCTGCTCGAACACGAAGGGCGCTGGCGTGCGGCCCGGCCGGCTGAATCGCTGGCGCGGGCGGCCTGAAGGGGTCAGGCCCGAATCCAGCCGCGCGCAATCGGCAGCGCCAGCACTTTGCGGTAGATGGCCTGCAGCAGCCCGGTCAGCGGCGCGCCGACGCGGTTCCACACCGGGACCGCCAGGCCCGCGGCGACGGGCGCCAGCACCAGGCCGCCCGCGATATCCAGCGGGAAGTGCACGCCCAGGTAGACGCGCGAGGTGCCGACGATGGCGGCCAGGAGCAGCGTGGCCCAGCCCCAGCCGGCCCAGCGCCGGTCGAAGATCAGCGCGAACGCCATCGTGGCGATGATGATGGTGTGGTTGCTGGGGAACGAGGCGGTGGCCTTGTGATGGAAGAAGGCGTGCCCCAGGCCGATGGTGAAGGGCCGCGGGTGCGGCCACAGGGCGCCGAACAGGTAGCTGATGCACAGGCCGGCGCCGATGCTGGCCAGGATTTTCAGGGTCAGGCTGCGTTGTTCCTGCCCGCCCCACAACCACAGGGCCGCGAGCGTGCACGGCACCAGCAGGATCAGCTTGTTGGCGATGAGCAGGGCGGCATGGATGCGCCAGACCGGCGTGGCCGGGTCGGCGTTGACCAGCAGAAAAAGGGACTGATTCAGGGGTTCAAGAAAATCCATGACACGTCATCACGATGCAATATTTCAATAGCCGCGATGGTAATGGGGTTTCCCGTCAGTCCGCTTACAAATTGCGCCGAAACCCGCGCATTTACTTCTGGATGCGTTTGCCGTCGGCGTTCACGACCTGTTCGCCGTCTTCCTTGGTGAAGGCGCCTTGCTGCGGGGCGGGCAGGATGTCCAACACCAATTCCGACGGCCGGCACAGGGCGGTGCCCAGCGGGGTCGACACGAACGGGCGGTTCAGCAGGATGGGGTGCTGTTCGATGGCGTCCAGCAGGGCGTCTTCGGGCAGGGACACATCGTCCAGGCCCAGTTCCAGGTAGGGCGTGCCTTTTTCGCGCAGGGCGTCGCGCACGCTGATGCCGGCGCGCTTGAACAACGCCTTCAGGGTGGCGCGCGACGGCGGGGTTTCCAGGTACAGCACCACTTCGGGCTCGATGCCGGCGTTGCGGATCATGGCCAGGGTGTTGCGCGAGGTGCCGCACTTGGGGTTGTGGTAGATGGTGACGTCGGACATGGCGGGCTCCGCAGATAAGGGAATCAGCGGGGCCTGGCGTCAGGCCCCGGGGGCAAGGCGATGAGCATAGTGCATTCCCGCGCGGCTTTCAGGTGCGTACATCCAGGTGCGTACTTTCAGGTGCGCACTTTCCGGCCCGTGCTTTCAGGCGCGCAGCTTGCGGCCCAGCCGGCGCCAGCCGATCACCACGCCGGTCAGGCTCAGCGCCGCGCCGCCCAGCGACAGGAACACCAGCAGGATGTCCCACAGCGGCCGGTTCGCCAGCAGGCCCGTCCAGTCCCAGCTGTGCAGAAAGGCGAACAGCCAGCGGCTGGCGCGGTTGCCGCGGTCCTGCTTGCCCAGCACCTGGCCGGTGCGCGGGTCCAGGTAGACCCAGGTGGCCTGGGGGGTGTCGAACACCAGGCGCCACGCCGGCAGCGGCTTTTCGATGTGGCCGAGCATGGCGTGTTCGTCGCGGGCGTAGTAGTAGAAGTCGTAGCGGTCCAGCACCTGCACGTCGGTGAGCGTGGCGCCGGGCACCAGCCGGGCCGCGGCTGCGCGCAGGGCCGCGGGATCGAGCGTGACGGGGTGGGCGTCGGTGGCGGACAGCAGCGTGGGGGCGCCCGGGCCGCTGCGCGCCAGCACCAGGTCCTGACCGTCCACGCGGCTCCAGCGTAGTTCGCGCGGGGCGGCGGGCAGGGCGCGGATCAGCGCGGCGGGCGACGCTTGCTGCGCTTGGGTCGAAGCCACGGCGGCCGGCGGACTGCCCGCATACGCATTCATCGCCAGCGGCGCCGCGTCGCTGGTGAAGACCTTCCACGGGTTCATCGACATCAGCCCGCTGAAGATCCACGTGATGGTGATGACGGCGAACAGCAGGCCGCTCAGGTGGTGCCAGCGCATCATGTTGTCGCGGTAGGGCGAACGGCTGCCGCTGGCGTAGGGCCGCGAAAAGCGCCAGCGCAGGATGCCGACCACGGTGCCGGTCACGGCCACCGCCACGCCGATGACGGACAGCCACACCACGATGTCGTGCCACCAGGGGTCGAACAGGTTGCCGCGAAACGGGTACAGCCAATGGATCCAGGCGCCGACGTAGTTCCACAGCCGTTCGCTGCGGGTGGCGTCCAGCACCACTTCGCCGGTGGCCGACGACACGTACAGGCGGGTGTGCTCGGGGTCGTCCAGGTCGATGCGGTGCAGCGGGCGATGCGGGTCCAGCGCGCCGGAATGGGTGTAGACGTCTTCCTCGACCTCGCCCTGGTAGTGCGCGGCGTAGTCGCCGCCGAACCAGGCCGCGGCGCTGGCGGTGGCGACCTGGGCGTCGGCGCGCGGCAGCAAGGCGCCGCTGGCGCCATCCACCACCTTGGGCGCCTGGCCGCGGCCCGCCGGCACCAGGTACACCGGTGCGCCGCCGCGCACGGCGGCCAGGCTCAGGCCACGGGCGTCCCGGGCGCCCGCCGCCGCCAGCGCCTGGGCGGGCGTGGCGGTGACTTGCGCCGGGTCCAGCGGGGCCAGGTGCGTCATGCGCTCGTGCGGCGTGAGCTTGGGGTAGCCCACGTACATCATCACCACGCCCGACACGAACCACATGGCAAAGAACAGGCACAGCACGATGCCGGCCCAGCGGTGGATCAGGTACAGCCAGCGCTTGGCGCGGGTGGACCAGGCGGGGGGCGCGGGCCGGGGACGGGCGGGATGGATGGCGGTCATGGCGGCCTCAGAAGCGGGCTTGCACGGATAGTTCGAACGTACGCGGCGCGCCCAGGTAATACATGGGCGTACCGGTGACGTTGGCCGCGTACACCTTGTCGGTCAGGTTGCGCACGCGGCCGGTGACGGTGAAGTGGCGGTCGATGCGGTGCGACAGGGCCGCGTCGAAGATCGTGTAGGACGGCGCCCACACGGTGTTGGCGGCGTCGGCATAGGCGCGGCCCACGTAGCGCGCGGCGACGCTGGCGTTCCAGTCGGGCAGGAAGGCGTAGTCCAGCCATAGGTTGGCCACGCGGCGGGGCGTGTTGGTGGGGACGTTGCCGTTGCGCGATACGGCCACGCCGTTGACGGTTTGCGAGAAGTCGTCGTACTTGGGGTTGACGAAGGCCACGTTGCCCTGCAGCGACAGCGTGCGCGTCAGGCGCAGGCCGCCGGCCAGTTCCAGCCCGCGGGCCGACTGCTGGCCCACCGGCACGCTGACCGCCGGATTGTTGGGATCGGGCGCCGAGATGTTCTTGCGCGTGATCTCGTAGGCGGCGATGGTGGCCGTGCCGCGGCCGTCCCAGAATTCGAACTTGCCGCCCACTTCCTTCTGCGTGCCGGTGGTGAGCTTGTCGTTGTTCAGCACGTCGGCGAACGAGGCCGTGGCCATGATGCCGGACGGGGGATCGGCGGCGGTGGCGTACTGCGCATACAACGAGGCTTGCGACGTCACCGCCCAGTTGACGGCCAGGCGGCCGGTGGTGGGCGAATAGTCGCGCGACGCGGACGCGGGCGAACTGGCCGAGACGGCGCGGCGGTTGGTCAGGTCCAGGTCGATGAAGTCGCGGCGCAATGCAGACACGACAGCCACGCCGGGCAGCACCTCGGTGCGGTTTTCCAGCGTGAAGGCCAGCGTGCGGATGCGATTGTCGCGGTCCGGATTGTGGCCGCGCGTCATGCCGGGAATGTCGTAGAAATAGCCGGGCGAAAAATCGTAGGGGTCGACCGCGTCGACCGTGGCGGGCAGGCTGGTGGGATAGCGCGTCTGCTTGTTCACGCTGAGGTCGGCGCCGAACGACCAGCTGCTGGGCAGGCCGGCCAGCGTGGATTCGACCAGCCCTTCGACCCGGTTGCCGACCAGGCTTTGCTCGTGCCGCTGCAGCAGCGCGCCCGAGCGCAGCACGCGGCTGTTGGTGGCGTTGTAGCGGTAGGTTTCGAGGTTGCGGAAATCGCGTTCGGCGCGGTAGTAGTACAGCGTATTCTTGAACGTCACGCCGGGCGCCGCGCGCCATTCGGTCAGCGAGCGGGCCCACAGCACCGATTGGTCGTACAGGCCATCGTCGACGTTGTAGTTCTTGAACCGCGTGCCGCCGCGGATGTGGCCTTCGCCCGTGACCTTGCCGTCCGCGCCCACCGTCAGCGGCGTGCCCCAGTACGGCCGCTCGACCCGCTCGCGCTGGTATTCGAAGGCCCAGGTCTGCGTCACGTCGTCGCCCAGGTCCGACAGCAACGAGGCCGCGACCTGCGTGGCGTTCGAGTGGTTGCCGTCGACCCACCCACGGCTGGAAGTGTTGTTGGCGTCGATGCGCAAGTAATGGCCGCGCCCGCCTGGCGAGCCGGCCAGTTGCTGGTTGATGCCGGCCGACACCTGGCGCGTGTCGTAGGAACCCCACCGCAGCTGGCCTTCGTAGAAGGTGTCGCGCTGGGCCAGCTTGGTGACGTAGTTGATGGCGCCGCCGACCGCGCCCGCGCCGAACAGAAAGGTCGACGGGCCGCCGATGGCCTCGACCCGGTCGTAGATCCAGCTGTCCACCGGCCGCGCCGCGGCCGAGTCGTATTGCACCGAGATGCCGTTGAACAGCTGCGACACCTGGCCCCCGCTGAAACCCCGGTAGCTGACCGAGCCGGCCGACCCCGGGGGCGAGGCGTTGTCCACGCCGGGGATGCCGCGAGCGATTTCCTGGGTGTTCTGCGAGCCGCGCGCCTCGATCTGGGCGCGGTTGATGACGGTGACGGACGCGGGCGTTTCGCGCAGGGTCAGGCCCAGGCGGCTGCCGGTGCCGTCGATGCGGTTCAGGTCCAGCGGGCCGTTGGGCTTGCCGTCGGCATCGTCGCCTTCCACCACGGTGGCGGCCAGCGTTTCGATGGCGGGGTCGGTGGTCAGCGCCAGGGCGGGGTTGGCCGCGCAGGCGCTGGCCAGCAAAGAGGCTGCGTAGGTTTTTTTCATGATCCAGGCCGGCGGGGGCCGGCTTGCGCGCCCGCGGGCCGCGCCGCTTGCAGGGGCGGCGTCGGGGACGGGCGATGATTTCCGGAATGCCGCCAGCGCGCGAAAACGGCCGGCGGGGGGCTCAAGCGCAATGCGGCGCAGGGCCAGCCCGTCAGCCGGGCCGGCGGCCTGCGCGCGGGATCAAGCCGCGGGCGGGGCGCGCGGCTGGGCCGCGCTCCAGGCGTAGAGAGGATGCGAGGCGCGGTAGAACAGCGCCGGATAGCTGACCCGGCCGGGCGGGGCGCGCAAGACGAGCAGCGGCGCGGGCAGGATGCCGATGTCGGCCTGGGGATTGCGGCAGAACGGGCAGTGGGTGCTGTCGCCGTGGTGCGCCGCGTGGTCGGGGGGGGTGTCGTCGCCCTGCACGTCGATGGTCAGCGACGACTTGCCTTCAGGGGCGCAGTAGTCGACGGTGACCTGGCGGCTGGCGCCGCCCTCGGCATGGCTGCCATGCGCCAACGACGGAACCAGGGACGCCCACAGGATCGCGATAAGGGCGATCCAGGCGTAGCCGCGGTTCAGGAAGTGGGCAAGGTGCATGACGGCGCATTATATCCAGGCTCCGCTGGCACCAAAAGGCGCCTCAGACGGAAAGGTGGCGCCGCACGTCCTCGCCGTCGATGGCCGTCCGATCGCCGCTGGTCACCACTTCGCCGCGCGACAACACCACGAAACGGTCGGCCAGCTCGCGGGCAAAGTCGAAATACTGTTCGCACAGCAGGATGGCGATGTCGCCGCGCTGGCGCAGCATGTGGATCACCCGCGCGATGTCCTTGATGATCGACGGCTGGATGCCTTCGGTGGGTTCGTCCAGGATGATGAGCTTGGGTTCGGCCACCAGCGCGCGGGCGATCGCCAGCTGTTGCTGCTGCCCGCCCGACAGGTCGCCGCCTCGGCGCGCCAGCATGCTTTTGAGCACCGGAAACAGCTCGAACACTTCTTCCTTGATGCGGCGGGCGCGCGCGGCGGGCTTGGTCGCCATGCCCATCAGGATGTTCTCCTCGACGGTGAGCCGGGCGAAGATGTCGCGCCCCTGCGGTACGTAGGCCATGCCGCGCGCGGCGCGCTGGTGCGGCGCCAGCCGGGTGATGTCGGCGCCGTCGAAGGCGATGGCGCCGCTGGCCACGGGCAGCACGCCCATCACGCACTTGAGCAGCGTGGTCTTGCCCACGCCGTTGCGTCCCAGCAGCGCCAGGCATTCGCCCTGGTTCACCGCCAGCGAGACGCCGCGCAAGGTGTGGCTGCCGCCGTAGTACTGGTCGATGGTGGATACGTTCAGCATGTCAGCGCCCCAGATAGACTTCGATCACGCGCGGGTCGGCCTGCACTTTCGCCATGGGCCCTTCGGCCAGCACCGAGCCTTCGTGCAGCACCGTCACCTTGCCGTCGCCGGCAATCTGGTTGACGAAGTCCATGTCGTGTTCGACCACCATCAGCGAATGGCGGCCGCGTAATTCATTGAGCAGTTCACCGGTGCGTTCGGTTTCGGCATCGGTCATGCCGGCCACCGGTTCGTCCAGCAGCAGCAACTGCGGTTCCTGCATCAGCAGCATGCCGATCTCCAGCCATTGTTTCTGGCCGTGCGACAGCAGGCCGGCCGGGCGGAAGGCTTCGGGCCGCAGGCGGATCAGGTCCAGCGTTTCGCCGATCCTGTCGGCCTGCGCGCCGGTCAGGCGCGAGAACAGCGTGGGCCGCACGCGTTTGTCGGTCTTCATCGCCAGTTCCAGGTTCTCGAACACGCTGTGTTGCTCGAACACCGTGGGCCGCTGGAACTTGCGGCCGATGCCGGCATGGGCGATCTGGGCTTCGGTCAGTGTGGTCAGGTCGATGCTCTGGCCGAAAAAAGCGGTGCCGGCGGTGGGGCGGGTCTTGCCGGTGATGACGTCCATCATGGTCGTCTTGCCCGCGCCGTTGGGGCCGATGATGCAGCGCAGCTCGCCCACGCCGATGTCCAGCGTCAGGTCATTGAGCGCCTTGAAGCCATCGAAACTGACGGTGATGCCTTCCAGGTACAGGATGGCGCCGTGGCTGGTGTCCAGGCCCTTGGGGCTGACGCGGCCGTAGCCGGCGTCGCCGCTGGGGCCACCGTCAAGCTGGGCGGTTTCGGAATGCGTGCTGGTCATGCGCGTCGCTCCTGGTAGCGGGTGGCCAGGCGGCGCGCCAGGCCGACGATGCCGGTGGGCAGGAACAGGGTCACCAGGACGAAGATCAGGCCCAGCGCGTACAGCCAGAATTCGGGCAGCACGCTGGTGAACCAGGTCTTCAGGCCGTTGACCACGCCCGCGCCGAGGATGGGGCCGATCAGCGTGCCGCGCCCGCCGGTGGCCACCCAGATCACCATTTCGATCGAGTTCTCGGTGGACATCTCGCTGGGGTTGATGATGCCGACCTGAGGCACGTACAAGGCGCCGGCAATGCCGCACAGCACGGCCGACAGCGTCCACACGAACAGCTTGAAGCCCAGCGGGTCGTAGCCGATGAAGCGCAGCCGGCTTTCGGCATCGCGCACCGCCGTCAGCACGCGGCCCAGCTTGGACTGCGTCACGGCGCGCGCCAGCACCAGCGCGCCGGCCAGCGCCGCCAGCGTGATCCAGTACAGCGCCGCGCGGGTGCCGGGCGCCGTGATGTCAAAGCCCAGGATGCGCTTGAAGTCGGTAAAGCCGTTGTTGCCGCCAAAGCCCGTGTCGTTGCGAAAGAACAGCAGCATGGCCGCGAAGGTCAGCGCCTGCGTGATGATCGAGAAGTACACGCCCTTGATGCGCGAGCGGAACGCGAAGTAGCCGAACACGAAGGCCAGCACGCCCGGCACCAGCACCACCAGCAGCATGGCGTAGCCGAAGTGCTCGGTGAAGGCCCAGTACCAGGGGTAATCCTTCCAGTCCAGGAACACCATGAAGTCCGGCAGGCGGCTCTGGTAGACGCCATCGCTGCCGATGGCGCGCATCAGGTACATGCCGTGGGCATAGCCGCCCAGCGCGAAGAACAGGCCGTGGCCCAGCGACAGGATGCCGGCGTAGCCCCACACCAGGTCCAGCGCCAGGGCCGCCATGGCGTAGCACATGAACTTGCCCAACAGGGCCACGGCATAGGCCGAGACGTGCAGCGGATGGCCGGCGGGAAACACCAGGTTCAAGAGCGGCACCAGCGCCAGCGCCAGCGTGGCGGCGGCCAGGGCGATCCAGGCGCGTCCGCTGTACAGCGGACGATGCGCCTGCAAGGTCAGGTCGGTCAGGGCGGTCTGTTTCATTCGACGCTCCGGCCGCGCGGGGCGAACAGGCCTTGCGGCCGCTTTTGCACGAAAAGCACGATGAGCACCAGGATGGTGATCTTGGCCATGACCGCTCCCGCGTAAGGCTCCAGGAACTTGTTCACGCCGCCCAGGCCCAGCGCGGCGATGACGGTACCGGCCAACTGGCCCACGCCGCCCAGCACCACCACCATGAAGGAATCGACGATGTAGCCGCGGCCCAGGTCCGGGCCCACGTTGCCCAGCTGCGAGAGCGCCACGCCCGCCAGTCCGGCAATGCCGGAGCCCAGGCCGAACGCCAGCATGTCGACGCGGCCGGTGGGCACGCCCACGCAATCGGCCATGCGCCGGTTCTGCGTGATGGCGCGCACGAACAGGCCCAGCCGGGTGTGGTTCAACAGCGCCCACACCAGGAACACCACGAACAGCGCGAAGCCGATGATGACCAGGCGGTTGTAGGTCAGCACCAGCCCGCCCAGCACCGTGATGCCGCCCGACATCCAGCTGGGGTTGCCCACTTCCACGTTCTGCGCGCCGAACAGCGTGCGCACGCCCTGCATCAGCATCAGGCTGATGCCCCAGGTGGCCAGCAGCGTTTCCAGCGGCCGTCCATACAGCCAGCGGATCACGGTGCGTTCCAGCGCCATGCCCACCAGCGCGGTGAACACAAAGGCCAGCGGCAGCGCCGCGGCCACGTACCAGTCCAGCCAGCCTGGCAGCCACGCGCGAAACGCCGTCTGCACCAGGTAGGTGACGTAGGCGCCGATCATCAGCAGTTCGCCGTGCGCCATGTTGATGACGCCCATCAGCCCGAAGGTGATGGCCAGCCCCAGCGCCGCCAGCAGCAGCACGCTGCCCAGGCTGAGGCCGTAAAAGAGGTTGCCGGCCCATTCGATGGTGGCCAGGTGCCGGTCGATGCGCTTTAACGCATTGGCCGCGGCCTCGCGCACGCCGGCATCGGGTTCGGCGTAGACGCCGTCCTGCTGCTGCGTCAGTGCGGCCAGCGTGGGGCGAAACGCCGCGTTGTCGGTGCGCCCCAGCAGGTCGACGGCGTGACGCCGCACGGCAGGGTCGGCGCTTTTGAGTTCAAGATTGGCTTGCGCGATTTCCAGTGCGGCGCGCACGGCCTCGTTCTTTTCGGCGGCCAGGGCCTTTTCCACTAGCGGCAGGCGCGCCGGGTCGCCGGTCTGTTGCAGGCGGCGGGCAGCGGCCAGCCGTTCCTGCGGGTTGTCGGAAAACAGTCGCGATCCCGCCAGCGCCGCCTCGATGGCGCGGCGCAGCCGGTTGTTGATGCCGATGGTGGCGGCGCCCGCGGGTAGCTCGGTCGCCGCGCCGGTGGCGGCATCGGTGGCCGGGCCTTTGCCGTTGCTGATCAGCACGCGGCCATCGGGCAGCGCATACAGCTGGTCGTTGCCCAGCGCCTGCAGCACGGCGGCCGCACCGGGGTCGGGCAGCTGACCCAGGGCGGCAATGGCTTGCAGCTTGGCGTCGGTGTCGTCGCCGGCCAAGGGGGCCAGCAGCGCCGGGTCCACGCCGGGCGCCGCCGCGTGAGCGGACAGCGCCGGCGCGGCCAGCAGCCATGCAAGCAGGAAATGACGCAGGAATTTCGCGATAGCCGCATTCAGCATGGCTGCGTGTCCGGTTCCGGTTTAAAGACCTTGCTTGCCTTCGTTGCCCGGGATGTACGGGCTCCAGGGTTGCGCGCGGATCGGACCCTTGCTCTTCCAGACCACGTTGAACTGGCCGTCCGCCTTGATCTCGCCGATGTAGACCGGCTTGTGCAGGTGGTGGTTGGTCTTGTCCATTTCGATCTTGAAGCCGCTGGGCGAATTGAACGTCTGGCCGCCCATGGCCGCGATCACCTTGTCGACGTCGGTGGTCTTGGCCTGCTCGACCGCCTGCTTCCACATGTAGATGCCGATGTAGGTGGCTTCCATCGGGTCGTTGGTGACGACCGTGCTGGCGTTGGGCAGGTTCTTGGCCTTGGCATAGGCCTGCCACTTCTTGATGAAGGCCTCGTTGACCGGGTTCTTGATCGATTCGAAGTAGTTCCAGGCGGCCAGGTGGCCCACCAGCGGCTTGGCGTCCACGCCGCGCAGTTCTTCTTCACCGACCGAGAACGCCACCACCGGCACGTCGGTGGCCTTCAGGCCGGCGTTGCCCAGTTCCTTGTAGAACGGCACGTTCGAATCGCCGTTGATGGTGGAGATGACGGCGGTCTTGCCGCCCGCGGCGAACTTCTTGATGTTGGCCACGATGGTCTGGTAGTCGGAATGGCCGAACGGGGTGTAGACCTCGTCGATGTCGCTGTCTTTCACGCCCTTGGAATGCAGGAAGGCGCGCAGGATCTTGTTGGTGGTGCGCGGGTAGACGTAGTCGGTGCCCAGCAGCACGAAGCGCTTGGCGCCGCCGCCGTCTTCGCTCATCAGGTATTCCACCGCCGGGATGGCCTGCTGGTTGGGCGCGGCACCGGTGTAGAACACGTTCTTTTCCAGCTCTTCGCCTTCGTACTGCACCGGGTAGAACAAGAGGCCGTTCAGTTCCTTGAACACCGGCAGCACCGACTTGCGCGACACCGAGGTCCAGCAGCCGAACACCGCCGCCACCTTGTCCTGCGCCAGCAGCTGGCGCGACTTCTCGGCGAACAGCGGCCAGTTCGATGCGGGGTCGACCACCACGGCTTCCAGCTTCTTGCCCATCACGCCGCCGTTGGCGTTGATTTCATCGATGGTCATCAGGGCCACGTCCTTGAGCGACGTTTCCGAGATGGCCATGGTGCCCGACAGCGAATGCAGGATGCCGACTTTGATGGTGTCTTCGGCGGCGTACAGCTGCGGCATCCAACCGGACAGGGCCAACAGGCTCACGGCGGTCAGTTGCTTAAGGACTAGTCTGCGTTTCATGGTGACTCCTCTGGAGGAAGAAGCCGGCGGCGCCGGCGGCATGGGCGTGACCAGGACTTCAAAGCAAAAGCCGTGCCAACCGCTCGGCAAGGCGGCATCGCTGTAGCAAGGCGGCATCGCTGTAGTAAGGGGAAGGGTTTTCGATGACGCGGTGGCGGCCGCTGGCGGCGCCGTGCGCGGTTCAATCTGGTGCCGCGTGCACAAAACCGGTGCGCCGGTTGCCCGTTGCAGGTGCGCATCGCGGGCGCATGGGCGAGGGCAAGGGAACGCGCCGCGGGCCGGCGGCACCTTGCGTCAGAGGGAAGGTTGCGGCGTGCGGCCAACATGGCACGCGTATTGCTTGGGTATCCGTACTTGTATACAAGAAAGGATTCCAGCATGAATGCCGTAGCAACGCCGCAGTGCCCCACGACCGGTTGGACGATCACGCAATGGCTGTCTGCCTATCGCGAGGGCGGGGCCACCCCCGACGCGCTGTTGATGCCCCTGGCTGAGACGCCGGCCACGCCGGCCGACAACGCCTGGATCACGCGGGTCAGCCCCGCGGTGCTGGCGCGCCAGCTGGATGACCTGCGCCTGCTGCTCGCCGCGGCGGGCGGCGACGTGACGCGGCTGCCGCTGTACGGCGTGCCGTTCGCCATCAAGGACAACATCGATGCGGCCGGCTGGCCCACCACGGCGGCCTGCCCCGCATTCGCCTATACGCCTGACGAAGACGCGACGGTGGTGCGGCGCCTGCGCGCAGCTGGCGCGATCCTGGTGGGCAAGACCAACCTGGACCAGTTCGCCACGGGGCTGGTCGGCACCCGTTCGCCGCACGGCGCGGTGGCCAACGCTTTCAATCCTGACTACATCAGCGGCGGTTCCAGTTCGGGCTCGGCCTCGGTGGTGGCGCGCGGCCTGGTGGCGTTTTCGCTGGGCACCGACACGGCCGGGTCCGGCCGCGTGCCGGCGGGTTTCAACAATATCGTCGGCCTCAAGCCGACCAAGGGCTGGCTGAGCACGGCGGGTGTGGTGCCCGCCTGCCGCACGCAGGATTGCGTGTCGATCTTCGCGCTGACGGTGGACGACGCCGAACAGGTGGCCGGCATCGCGGGCGGCTACGACGAACGCGATGCCTATTCGCGCGCGCAGCCGGCGGGGGCCGCCGCACCGTGGCCGAAGGCGCCGCGCCTGGCCATTCCCGACCGTCTGGAATTCTTCGGCGATGCGCAAGCGGCCGAAGCCTTCGAGGCCGCGCTGCAAGCCTTGACGGCGGGCGGCGCGCAGGTCGAGACGATCGACTTCGCGCCGTATGCCGAACTGGCCGCGCTGCTGTACCAGGGGCCGTGGGTGGCCGAGCGCTTCGCCGCGGTCGAGGCCCTGTGGCAAGAGCACCCCGCCGCGATTCACCCGGTGGTGCGCGGCATCGTCGAAGGCGCGGCGAACTACAGCGCGCTGGATGCCTTCAAGGCCGAATACCGCCGCGCAGAATTGACGCGCCGGATCCAGCAGTCGCTGCAAGGCTTCGATGCGCTGGTGGTGCCGACGTCGCCGTCCATCTACACCATCGCGCAGTTGCAGGCCGACCCGGTGCGCCTCAATTCACAGCTGGGCGTGTACACCAACTTCGCCAACCTGGCCGACCTGTCGGCGCTGGCGCTGCCGGCCGGTATGCGCGCCGACGGGCTGCCGGCGGGCATCACCGTCATTGGCCTGGCCTGGCAGGACCGCGCGCTGGCGCAGTTCGGCCGCCAGTGGCAGGCGCAGCGCGGCTTGCCCCTGGGCGCCACGGGCCGGCCGCTGCCGGGGGCAGCGCCCCAGCCGGCAGACCCGAACACCTTGCGCGTGGCCGTGGTGGGCGCCCACCTGACGGGCATGCCGTTGAATCATCAGCTGACGTCCCGCCGCGCCGTGCTGGTGGAAAAGACCCGCACCGCGGCGGATTACCGGCTGTATGCGCTGGCCAACACCACGCCGCCCAAGCCCGGATTGGTGAAGTCCGACAGCGGCGCGCCGATCGAGGTCGAGCTGTGGGATATCCCCGTGGCCGCCTTTGGCGCCTTCGTGGCGGAGATCCCCGCGCCGCTGGGCATCGGCACGCTGGAGCTGCATGACGGCCGCCTGGTCAAGGGCTTCATCTGCGAGCCGCGCGGCCTGCTCGGTGCGCGCGACATCACCGACTTCGGCGGCTGGCGTGCCTATCTCGCCAGCCTGAACGCCACCCCCCGTTAATCCAAGACCGCCCCTGGGAGCTGCCCCGTGTTCGATACCGTCCTGATCGCCAATCGCGGAGAAATCGCCGTCCGCGCCATTCGTACCCTGAAACGCCTGGGCATCCGCAGCGTTGCCGTGTATTCCGATCCCGACCGCAACGCGGCCCATGTCAAAGAGGCCGACGTGGCCGTGGCGCTGGGCGGCGAGAAGGCCGCCGACAGCTACCTGCGCATGGACCTGCTGCTGGACGCGGCCCGTGCGCACGGCGCGCAGGCCATCTACCCCGGCTACGGCTTTCTGTCGGAGAGCGCCGAATTCGCCGAGGCCTGCGAAGCGGCGGGCATTGCGTTCGTGGGCCCGACGCCGCTGCAGATCCGCGAGTTCGGCCTGAAGCACCGTTCCCGCGAGCTGGCGGCCGACGCAGGCGTGCCGATGACGCCGGGCACGGGCTTGCTGGCCAGCCTGGGCGAAGCGCTGTCGCAGGCCGAGCGCATCGGCTACCCGGTGATGCTCAAGAGCACCGCGGGCGGCGGCGGCATCGGCTTGTCGCGCTGCGAGAACGAGGCCGAATTGACGGTGGCGTTCGACAGCGTGCAACGCATGGGCGAACACTTCTTTCGTGACGGCGGCGCCTTCATCGAGCGCTACGTGGACAACGCGCGCCACGTTGAAGTGCAGATCTTCGGCGACGGCGCGGGCCGCGTCGTGGCGCTGGGCGAACGCGACTGCTCGGTGCAGCGGCGCAACCAGAAAGTGATCGAGGAAACCCCGGCGCCGCTGCTGCCGGCCGCGACGCGCGCGGCCTTGCTGGACGCCGCAGTAAAGCTGGGCACATCGGTGGGCTACCGATCGGCGGGCACGGTGGAATTCATCTACGACCCGGCGCGCGACAGTTTCTATTTCCTGGAGGTCAATACGCGCCTGCAGGTCGAACACCCGGTGACCGAAGCGGTGACGGGGCTGGACCTGGTGGAATGCATGCTGCGCGTGGCGGCGGGCGAGCCGCTGGATTTCGACGCCATGACGCGTGCGCCGCAGGGCGCGGCCATCGAGGTGCGCCTCTACGCCGAAGACCCGCTGCGCCAGTTCCAGCCGTCGCCCGGCGTGTTGACCGACGTGTATTTCCCGGACGGCGTGCGCCTGGACGGCTGGGTGGCGACGGGCACTGAGGTGCCGGCGTTCTACGACCCGATGCTGGCCAAGCTGATCGTGCACGCCGACACGCGCGAAGCGGCGCTGGACAAGCTGGCCGACGCGCTGGCCCGCACGCGCCTGCACGGCATCGCCACCAACCTGGACTACCTGCGCCAGATCGTGGCGGATGCGCGCTTTCGCGCGGCGCAATTGTCGACCCGTTTCCTGGACAGCTTTGCCTACCGGCCGGCCGCCATCGAAGTGCTGGAAGCCGGCACCTACACCAGCGTGCAGGACTACCCGGGCCGTACCGGCTACTGGAATATCGGCGTGCCGCCGTCGGGTCCGATGGACGACTACGCGTTTCGCCTGGCCAACCGCATCGTCGGCAACGCGCCGGACGCCGCCGGCATCGAGGCCACGCTGGTCGGCCCGACGTTGCGCTTTCATGGCGATGCCCTGATCGCGCTGACCGGCGCCGAATGCGCCGCCACGCTGGACGGCGAACCGGTGCCGATGTGGCGGCCGGTGACGGTGCGTTCGGGCCAGGTGCTGGCGACGGGGCGGGCCGTGTCCGGCTGCCGCAGCTACCTGGCGGTGCGCAACGGGCTGGACGTGCCGGTGTACCTGGGCAGCCGCTCGACCTTTGCGCTGGGCCAGTTCGGCGGCCACGCCGGCCGCACGCTGCGGGTGGGCGACATGCTGCCCGTGGTGCAACCCGGGTTGCCGGCGGCCAACGCCGCGCCGCCCGTGGCCGCGCCGCAGGCGGCGGCGCCGGAATTGATCCCCACCTATGGCAACACCTGGGAAATCGGCGTGCTGTACGGTCCGCACGGCGCGCCGGATTTCTTCCGGCCTGAAGCCATCGACGAATTCTTCGCCGCCGATTGGGAAGTGCACTACAACTCGAACCGGCTGGGCGTGCGCCTGACTGGGCCCAAGCCCACCTGGGCGCGCGAGAATGGCGGCGAAGCCGGTCTGCATCCGTCCAATATCCACGATTGCGAATACGCCATCGGCAGCATCAACTTCACGGGCGACAGCCCCGTGATCCTGACGCGCGACGGCCCCAGCCTGGGCGGCTTCGTCTGCCCGGTCACGATCGCTCGCGCCGAACTGTGGAAGGTCGGCCAGGTCAAGCCGGGCGACCGCATCCGCTTCGTGCGCATCGATTACGCCGACGCAGTGGCGCGGGAAGTCGCGCAGGATCAGAGCGTAGAGGCGCTGGGCCATGTGACACCGCAGGCCACGACGCCAGCCCCGGTGCCGCGGACGGCCTCGGAAACCATCGTGGCAGCCCTGCCGGCCGAGGGCGCGCGTCCGTCGGTGTCGTACCGCCAGGCGGGCGACGGCTATCTGCTGCTGGAATACGGCGACAACGTGCTGGACCTGGCGCTGCGCATGCGTATCCATCTGCTGATGGAAGCGCTGGCGGCGCAGCCGATCGATGGCGTGCAGGAACTGTCGCCGGGCGTGCGCTCGCTGCAGATCCGCTACGACAGCCGGGTGATCCGGCAAGACGCGCTGATTGCGCGGCTGCTTGAGATAGAGGCCGGGCTGGCGGACGTGGCGACGCTGAAGGTGCCGACGCGGGTGGTGTACCTGCCAATGGCGTTCGAGGATTCGGCGACGCTGGGCGCGGTGCAGCGCTACCAGGAGACGGTGCGCGCTAGCGCGCCGTGGCTGCCGAACAATGTGGATTTCATCCAGCGCATCAACGGGCTGGCCAGCCGCGAGGACGTGCGGCGCATCGTGTTCGACGCGAGCTACTTGATCATGGGGCTGGGCGACGTGTACCTGGGGGCGCCGTGCGCGGTGCCGATCGATCCGCGCCACCGGCTGCTGACGTCGAAGTACAACCCGGCCCGCACGTTCACGGCAGAAGGCACGGTGGGCATCGGCGGGGTGTACATGTGCATCTACGGGATGGATTCGCCGGGGGGCTATCAGTTGGTGGGCCGCACGCTGCCGATCTGGAACAAGTTCCTGAAGAACCCGGTGTTCCAGGACGGCAAGCCCTGGCTGCTGCGCTTTTTCGACCAGGTGCGGTTCTACCCGGTAAGCGAGGCCGAGCTGGATACGCTGCGCGAGGATTTCCGCGAGGGCCGGGCGGCGGTGCGGATCGAGGAAGAGATGTTCGATTTCGCGGCGCACCAGCGTTTCCTGGCCGCGCAGGCGGACAGCATCGCAGTGTTCCAGGCGCGCCAGAAGACGGCGTTCGATGCCGAGGTGGCGCTGTGGAAGACCGAGGACGTGGCGGCGGCGCCGGTGCAAGCCGAACCAGAACCGGAGACGGCGCTGCGTGAGGGCGAGCGGCTGGTCAGCGCGGACATGTGCGGCAATATCTGGAAGATTCCGGTGCAGGTGGGCCAGAGCGTGTCGGCGGGCGATACGCTGGTGGTGGTCGAGGCGATGAAGATGGAACTGTCGGTGATCGCGCCAGCATCAGGCACGGTGGCGGCCATCCGCTGCGTGCCGGGCAAGCCGGTGAACGCGGGCGACCCGCTGATCGTGCTGGCGGAAGACGCCACGTGCCCCGTGACCTGACCATGGCGGGCGAATCGGTGCGGATCAGTCCGGCGCTGCGGCAGGCGCCGACGTTGGCGGGGTCGCTGGCGGACCAGGTGTACCAGCGCATCAAGGACGAGCTGTTCGATTTCCAGCTGCTGCCGGGGGATCGTTTCACGGAGGCGGAACTGGCGTTGCGGCTGGGGGTGAGCCGCACGCCGGTGCGGCTGGGGCTGGCGCGGCTGGAGCGGGAAGGCTTCGTGCTGCCGAGTCCGCGCAGCGGCTGGCAGGTGCGGCCGTTCGATTTCGAGCGGTTCGAGGCGCTTTACGATGTGCGGGTGGTGCTGGAACTGGCGGCGGTGGAACGGCTGTGTGCGCGGGAGCACATGGACGAGAGCGGGATGCTGGGGGCGCTGACTGACGTGTGGCTGGTGCCGCCCGCGCAGCGGATTCTGGATGGGCGGCTAGTGGCTGAGCTGGATGAGGCGTTTCATTGTTCTCTTGTGGCGGCGGCGGGGAATCCGGAGATGGCGTTGATCCATCGGGAGGTGACGGAGAAGATCCGGATCGTTCGGCGACTGGATTTCACGAAGGAGTTTCGGGTGGATGCGACCTATGAGGAGCATGGGGCGATTTTGCGGGCGGTTTTAGCGCGTCGGGCGGAGGCGGCGGGGAGGATGTTGCGGGGGCATATCGAGATGAGCAAGGCGGAAGTGCGGAAGATTACGTTGCATATGCTCTATGAGGCTCGGGGGTGATTTTTTTGCAGCGATTGGGGTTCTTTAGACGCGCTGGGCAGCGGCGGCCGGCCGGGAGCGGGGCTACGATTGCGGTCCGGAGCCTTCGCTCCGGACTCCCCCTTCCTCATCTTCGTTGTCGCCTTCGGCGACTGCCTTCAGATTCCGTCGGGCGCATCTACACGCCCCGCTCCCGGCCGGCCGCCGCTGCCCAGCGCTCGCACCTTGGGGCGCGGTGACAGGGGCAGCGTTTGCTGGCGTGTTGCTCAGCGGTGGAGTGGGGCGGTGGGGGTGCGGGGCCCGCTGCAATCGGCCGCGCGGGCGGCCTTCTGCAGCGTACGCGGCGGTGGGGCGTAGGGGCGGTGGACGCTGCGCGCGTTGGTTGGGTCTCGCGCTTTTGCCTGGAGCGTGTTATGAACGGGCCGGGCTGCACTTCGTCGTATTTGGCATGCTCAGGCTGTCCTTATGCCGAAGCCACGACATGCTTGGTCTTGCCGGTGTTCGGATTGACATCAAATGCCGGGGGGCGGGTACAGTGCCGCCTAGCCGTTCATCACTCCTTCACGCCGATTCTCGGCAGGTAATCCGAACCATGAAAATTCTTGCAGCAGCGTCGCTAAGCCTTTCGTTCCTGGTGGCGGTGCCCTGCGTGGCGGATAGTGACGCGGATCAAGCGGAGGTCCTGGGGACGCTGAGTGGCGGAAGTTGGCGTTCCGTCGATGGGCAGGGTTCCTACCGGGTGATCCTGGAGAACGTGGGTTTCGAGCATGTGAGCTGCCGTGTCTGGATCGAGTGGCTGGCCAGTACGACATCCGGAAAGAAGCAGGCCGGGCAACCGACGCGCCTCGTCGCCAGGGTGCCGTACGACGAAGTCTCCAGCACCTTCTGGTCTTGCAATCCGAAGCAGGTGGGGTTGGCCGGCGCCACGCTGACCATTCACGCTACCCACGCCTATTCCGGCGAAAGTCGCAAGTTCTGCGCCGTGCTGGGTGCACCGGGTGAGTATCGCGATCAGGGCTTGTGTTGAGGCTGCTTCCATACCCTTGCGATAGCCGTTCCCCGGCCATGTTCATGACGCGCGCTAGCCTTGCAGCTGGTTGTAGACCTCTTGCGAGATTCTTTGCAGTTCGTCTCGGCTGACCGCGCCTGACAGGGCGTAGCCGAATTGGCCTTCGGCCCAGTAGAAGACGCGGACGGGGCCTTCCTGGGTGAATTGGAAGGCAGTCTGGCCGCCCGTGGCTTCCCGGGTGACGTAGAGGGTCAGGCGTTGGCCGTCCGGGGCGCCGTACATGAAGAGGGCGACGGGGCCGGTGCCGCCGGGTAGCAGGCGGCCGCCGACGAGGTCGTAGCCGGCGTGGGACAAGTTGGGGGCGCGCACGGGGGCGCCCAGGCGTTTGGTGAGCCAGGTGACCAGGGCTTTTTCGTTGTCGCCGCTGACTTCCACCGGGCGGCCCATGTCGGGGGCGTAGACGGCGTGGGCGATGGCGGCGCGTTGGGCGTAGCCGCCGGCGGCGTGGTCGGGGCTGGCGGTGGCCAGGACGGATTGCAGGTGGCGGGCGTCCAGGGCGCCGCGGGTGAGCCAGGCGACGCTGGCGCTGATGGCGGCGATGGCGATGCCGGCGGCCAGGGCGCGCCAGGGCAGGTGGCGGGCGGGCGGCGCGAGGGGCAGGCGCAGGGGCAGGGGCTCGTCCAGAACGGGGTCGAGCAGGGCGTGCAGGGCGCGGCGTTGGGCTTGCCAGGCGTGGACGCGGGCGAGGTCCTGCGGGTGGGCGGCGAGATAGGCGTCGACTTCGGCGTGGCGGCCGGGGGGCAGCTGGCCGTCGGCGTAGCCGTGCAGGTCGGCTTCGGTAATGGGGGGGCCGGCGGCGGGGACGGGGTGGAGGCGTTTGTCGTTCATGTCATTTCACGCGATGGAGCCGGCCGGCGGGTTCCTGGCCTTGCATCAGGGCGCCGAGCCGTTCGCGGGCACGCGACAGGCGCGACATGACGGTGCCGATGGGCACGCCCAGGACGTGGGCGGTTTCCTGATAGGACAGGTCTTCGACGCAGACGAGCAGCAGCACTTCGCGCTGTTCGGCGGGCAGGCCTTGCAGGCAGCGATCCAGGTCGCGCACCTCCAGGTGATCGGTTTGGGTGGCGCGCACCGGCACGTCGGGCAGGTCGCTGGTGCTGGCCTCGCCGGCTTGCCGGTGGTGGGCGCGCACGCCGTCGATGAAATGGTTATGCATGATGCCGAACATCCAGGCCCGCAGTTCGCCGCGCCGTTGCCAGCGCGAATAGCGGCTCCAGGCGCGCTCCAGGGTGTCCTGCACCAGGTCGTCGGCCCGGTGCGGGTCGCCCGTCAGCCCGCGGGCGTAACGCCGCAGGCTGGGGATGCAGGCCAGGATCGATGCTTCGTCTTCGGCGCGCATGGTCTGAGGCGGATGGGCTTGGGCGTCCGGATCAGGGCTTGATGACGTGCCAGACGTCCTTGAAGTTGTCGCCGGTCTTGTCGCCGGGCTTGGCGTCCTTGGCGTACAGGTAGACGGGCTTGCCCTTGTAGGCCCATTGCTTGGAACCGTCGTCGCGGGTGATGACGGTCAGGTCGCCCGAGGCCTTGGCGTCGGCGGCGGCGGTGACCGGGGGCCAGATCTTGGCACACTGGTCGTTGCAGGCGCTCTTGCCGCCGGCATCTTTGTCGAAGGTGTACAGGGTCATGCCGGCGCTGTTGACCAGGACGCCGTCCTGGGTCTTGACGGCCTGGGCGTGGGCGCCGGCCGAGAACAGGGCGGCAGAGGTGAGAACCAGGGCTGCGGCGATTTGATTGCGCATGTCGTGCCTCGCGTAGATAGGAAAGTGGGGGACTGCCCTCTACAGACGCCGGCCGGGGCGGCGATATTCCACCCGGCGCAAAAATATTTCCGCGAGGGCTCAGGGGGCCGCCGGTGGCGGACCGGGTTCGTAACGCATTTCGGTTTCCTGGCCGACCTCCTCGACGGCGCGAAAGCCCAGCGACTCGTAGAGCCGGCGGGCGGGGTTGCCCTGCAAGACGGACAGGGTGACGGCGGCGCCTTCCTGGTCGGCCTGGCGCAAGAGGCCGGTCAAGAGGCGCCGGCCCAGGCCCTGGCCCTGGTAGGCCGGGTCGATCTGGATCTGCACGACGCGCCAGCCGTCGGGGTCGCGCAGGGTCTTGAACAGGCCCGCGGGGCGGCCGTGCAGCCAGACGATCTGGGCGCCGTCAAAGCCGTAGCGGATGCGAGCCAGGTGGTGTTCGTCGTCCTGCGGGGCGCCGGCGCGGGCCAGGTGTTCGGTCATGGTGGCGCGGCGCAGCGACAGCAGGAAGGGCAGGTCGTCTTCGGTGGCGGGCTGCAAGGCCAGGGAATGGGGGCTCATGGGGCGGTTTCGGGTTGCTTGGACGGACCACGCTTGGCGCTTTTGCCGGCCTGGTGGATCAGGTTATAGAGCTGTTGGGCCGCCGGCGCCAGGGGGCGGCCGCGGCGCGAGATGAGTCCCAGGCTGCGGGTGACGCGCGGATGTTCCAGTTTGACGCCGGCCAGGGTGGCGTGGCCGGCCGGCGGCATGGCCAGCTGGGGCACGGCGGCCACGCCCAGGCCGGCCTCGACCAGGCCCAGCAGCGTCATGACGTGGCTGACCTCGAAGGCGCTGACGGTGCGCTTGCCGCTCTTGGCCAGGGCGTCGTCGATCAAAAGGCGGTTGCCGCTTTCCTTGGCCACCGTCATGAAGCGTTCGCCGGACAGTTCTTCCCAGGACACGCTGCGGCGGGCGGCCAGCGGGTGGTCGCGGCGCACGGCCAGCACGAAGTCTTCGCGCAGCACGGCCTTGAAGTCCACGTCGGGTTCCTGGGTGCCGAAGAAACTGATGCCGAAGTCGGCGCGGCCGGTGACGACGCTGTTGAGCACGGTGTGCGCGGTTTCGTCGATGATGCGCACGCGGATGCGCGGAAAGCGTTCGGCGTAGTCGTGGATGATGGCGGGCAGGAAGTAATAGGCCACCGACGGCACGCAGGCCACGGTGACCAGCCCGCCGCGCTGTGCAGCCAGGTCGCCGATGCTGAGCACGGCGCGTTCCAGTTCGTCGATGGCGCCGCGGGCGCGTTCCAGGAAGATGCGGCCCACGTGCGTGAGCGACACGCGGCGGGTGGTGCGTTCGAGCAGGCGGGCGCCCAGCAGGTCTTCCAGTTTTTCGATGCGGCGGCTCAGCGCGGGTTGCGACAGGTTCAGGTCTTCGGCGGCGGCGCGAAAACTGGCGCGCTCGGCCACGGCCACGAAGGCCTGCAATTCCTGCAAATCGAAATTGATGCGTGCCATGCATTAATCCATCCGTAAGTTGCAATTCAAATAATAGCCGCACCGTCGCAGAATGCACCGCATGGAAACGATCATCCCTTGCGTACTGATGCGCGGCGGCACCTCCCGCGGTCCCTTCTTCCTGGCCGACTGGCTGCCCGCCGACCCGGCCGAGCGCGACCGCGTGCTGCTGGCCGCCATGGGCTCGCCCCACGCCTTGCAGGTCGACGGGCTGGGTGGCGGCAACTCGCTGACCAGCAAGGTCGCGATCGTGTCGCGGTCCCGCCGGCCGGGCTGCGATATCGACTACCTGTTCGCCCAGGTGTCGGTGGACCGCGCCAGCGTCGATACCCGGCCCAACTGCGGCAACATGCTGTCCGGCGCCGCGCCGTTTGCCATCGACGAAGGCCTGATCGCCGCGGCCGATGGCGAGACCTCGGTGCGGGTGCACAACGTGAACACGGGCGCCGTCATCGAAGCGGTGGTGCAGACCCCGGGCGGGCGCCTGACCTACGAGGGCGACGCCCGCATCGACGGCGTGCCGGGCGCGGCCGCGCCGGTGCGGCTGAACTTCCTGGATGCCTGGGGCGCGCTCACCGGCCGCCTGTTCCCCACCGGCCAGCGCCAGGACATCGTGGACGGCATAGCGGTGACGCTGATCGATGCCGCGATGCCGATGGTGCTGCTGCGTGCGGCCGACTTCGGCTTGCGTGGCGATGAATCGCCCGCCGAGCTGGACGCCAATGCCGCCTTGCTGGCGCGCCTGGAACGCATCCGCCGCGAAGCCGGCGCGCGCATGGGGCTGGGCGACGTGACGGACAGCGTCATCCCCAAGCCGGTGCTGCTGGCGCCGGGCGACGAGGCCGCCGGGCTGTCGCTGCGCTCGCGCTATTTCACGCCACATGCCTGCCACCGGGCGCATGCCGCGACCGGCGCGGTGGGCGTGGCCGCCGCCTTCCTGATGCCGGGCACGGTGGCACACGATTGCGGCGGCGCCGCGCCGCAGCCGGGCTATCGCAGCGTGCGCATTGTGCATCCGTCCGGCGGCATGGATATCGACGTGAGGCTGGACGAGCGCACGGGCGAGGTCGCCGCTGCCGGGCTGGTGCGCACGGCCCGCAAGATCATGAAAGGAGTGCTTTACCTGCCCCAGGTGGCGCCGCAAGCGCGCGTGGCGCAGCCGTTGCGCGCCGCACCGATGGCGGTAGCCGCCTAGCGTCCGTATCGGCTACACCGACAACAGCATCCGGGCCGCTTGGTCGAGCGGCCCGCCTTGAACCAGGCAGGCGCCGGCCCGGTGCCCGCAAGCGATTCAACGGTCCACAGAGACCGTTCCCAAAATCATCAGGAGACTCGACATGGCATTTCCCACCCGCAGCAGCATTCTTGGCGCCGCCGCGCTGTGCCTGGCCCTGGGCGGCCAGGCCGTCCAGGCGCAATTTCCCGACCGCGCCATCACCATGGTGGTGCCCACCGCCGCGGGCGGCGGCAACGACACCCTGGCCCGCGTGATCGGCCAGAAGATGGGCGAACTGCTGGGCCAGACCGTCATCGTGGTCAACAAGCCCGGCGCGCAGGGCGCCATCGCCGCCGACTACGTGGCGCGCCAGCCGGCCGACGGCTACACGCTGATGCTGGGCTACATCGGCACGCACGGCATCAACCCCGCGCTGCAAAAACTCAACTACGACCCGGTGCGCGATTTCACTGCCATCGGCATGGTGGCCGATTCGCCCACGCTGATGGTGGTGAACAGCGGCATCGGCGTGCACGACGTGGCCGGACTGATCAAGTATGGCCAGGCGCATCCCGACGGCCTGAGCTTCGCTTCCGCGGGCCCCGGCACGGCGCCGGCGGTGGCGGGCGAACTGTTCAATCGCGCCACCGGCGCGGCCATGCTGGAGATTCCCTACAAGGGCTCCGCGCCTGCCATGACCGACACGCTGGCCGGCGTGACGCAGGTGATGTTCCCCAGCCTGTTCAGCGCCTATCCGCACCTGAAGTCCGGCAAGATCGTCGCGCTGGGCGTGGCCGGCGCGCGCCGCGCCAAGGTGTTGCCCGACATGCCCACGCTGGCCGAGCTGGGGGTCAAAGGCGTGGACGTGGCGCAGTGGTACGCGGTGTTCGCCCCGGCCAACGCCAATGCCGACGTGGTGGCCAGACTGAATACGGCGCTGAACGGCGCGCTGCACGACCCGGCCGTGGCCCGCAAGATCGACGAGCAGGGGGCAGAGGTCCGCACCAGCACGCCGGGCGAATTGGCCGCGTTCGTGCGGGACGAGGCGGTCAAGTGGAAGCGCCTGGCCACGTCGATGCACGCGGCGCTGTAAGGGGGCGGTATCCCTGGCGGCGCGCGTTGCTGGCGCGCCGCGTTGGCGTGCACGGCAATCGCCGCCCGCCGCGTCCGGCTAGGCGGCCCCGTCCAGCAAGGCGGGCGGGGCGGCATCGAAGTGCCGCAGGTTCGGAAACACCAGGTTCAGGTCGTCGCGGCCCGCGCCGAACCAGCCGCCTAGCGCCGCGCCCAGCTGTTCCACCGCCATCGTCGGCAGCAGCCGGCCGTTGTCCACGAAGCCGGGGCCATCCGGTGCGATCTCGGGGTGCGATCCATAGTAGCGGCCGCCTCGCACCGCGCCGCCCAGCACCAGGTGGTGCGCGCCCCAGCCATGGTCCGAGCCATTGCCGTTGGACCCCAGCGTGCGGCCGAATTCCGATGCGGTGAAGGTGGTGACCTGCCGCGCCACGCCCAGCGTCGCCAGCGCATTCTGGAACACGGCCAGGGCCTGCCCCAGTTCTCGCAGCAAGGCCGGGTGGGTGTCGTTCAGCCCGGTGTGGTTGTCGTAGCCGTTCTGCGAGACGAAAAACACCTGGCGCCGTGCGCCCAGCGCCTGGCGCGCGGCGATGATGCGGGCCACGATCTTCAACTGCTGCGCCAGCGGCGAGCCGAAGTCGCCCGGCACCGCCACGCCTGACAGCGCGGCGCGCAGGCGCGTGTCGGCATCGATCGATTGCGCGGCGATGCGCGACAGCTCGCGTTCCATCAGGTGGTCGCGCGGCTGGGTGATCAACTGGCGCAAGAGCGCGGTGCAGGCGCTGGATCCGTACATATCGCGTGTCAGCAGGTCGATGCGGGTCGAGCCGTTCACGCCGACCCGATACCCGGCCACATGCTGGCCCGCCAGCAGCACGGTGCTGCCGCCGGCCGTGATGCCGGTGAAGCTGCGCTGCGCGTTGATGCTGGCATACAGGTCCGTCAGGCGGCCGGCCCAGCCCGACGACGCGCCTTCCGGCGCCAGCGCCTGCCAGTACGACTGCTGGTCGTTGTGCGAAAACAGCTTGGGCGGCAGCGGCACGCGTGCGCCGATGTAGTCGGCCTGGGTCGTGGGCACGACCAGCGGTCCCACGTTGAGCACCACGGCCATCTCGCCGCGTTCGAACAAGGGGGCCAGCGGCGCCAGCGACGGCGCCAGCGCGAACTGCGCCCCGTTGTCGGGCGCCGCCTTGCCGCGCAACGCCGTGGCCTGCAGCGCGGGGCGCGGCAGGGCGATGTCGCTGCGGGCCGCGGCATAGGCGCGATAGGCCGCGGCATCGAAGGGCACCAGGGTGTTGAACGGATCGTTGCCGCCGTACAGGAATACGCACACCAGCGCCTTGTAGTCGGCGGGCGCGGATTGCGCCGCAGCCGCGCCCAGCGCCGCCAGGTTCAACGCCAGCGGCGCGGCCGCATGGCTGGCGCCCAGGGCACAGGCGCGCAGCAGGAATTCGCGGCGATCGGGCTTCATGGCAGCACCAGAGGGTCGTGGCGATCGGGCGTCATCTCGGCTCCCGGCATGCAAGGCGGTCGCGCGTCATTTCTGCACCAGGTATTCGGGGCTGGCCGCCACCAGCATGATCGCGGCGCGCACGCGGTCGCGCGGCCGCTCGGGCGGCAGGGTGGCCACCGCCTGCGCGATGGCGGTGGCGGTGGCGCTGCTGAACGCATCGCCCGCCAGCAGCAGCGCCACCCGCGCCACCAGCGCAGCCGGGTCCCGGGCCAGCGCGATCTCGGCGGCGTAATCCGTTTGCAGGTCTTCCCAGCCGCGGTCGACATAGATCGCCAGGAAATTCAGGTAACCCGCGATGCTGGTTTCATCGGTGATCTGTAATTCCGGCGCCACCCGTCCGCGCCGCGCCAGTTCGGTCACCGGCGGGCTGTAGCGCGGCCGGAAGAAATTGAACACGCTGGCCGAACGCATGGGGCTTTGCGCCAGGCGGATGGTGTTGTCGGTGGTGTCGGGCATGGCCCAGGCGCCGTTGTTGGACGTGGCGCCGAACGCCCGCGCCCAGCCCGAGAAACGCACGATCGGCTCGCGCACCTTGCCCCATTCGGGCGAGGTCAGGTCCGGGTATCGGGCCTCGCCGTCCAGCAAGATCGCGCGCACCACGGCCCGCAGGTTGCCGCGCACGCCCCGGCCGTCGTCATTGAACGCCGCCGTCACCCGGCCGACATAGGCGGGGCTGGGGTTGCTGGTGACCAGCCGCTGGATCAGCTGTGTGCCGATGAAGGGACCCACATTGGGGTGGGCGCTGATGACTTCCATGGCCCGCCGCAGCGACAGGTAGCCGTCGGTGCCGGGCGGAATCACCGCGCCCAGAAAGCGCTTTTCCGCCAGCGAATGCAGGGCGCCGTTCAACGCCATGGGCCGGCGGTGAAACTGCACATCGGTCTCGGGGCCGTCCAGGTCCCAGCCGGTGAAGACCTTGGCCAGGCCCTGTACGTCGGCATTGCCGTAGGTTTCCACGGGCGCGCCGTTTGCCAGCCTGGCCGTGCCGTCCGGGTTCAGCTCGACCAGGCCGATGCTGAACAGCTGCATCACCTCGCGGGCATAGTTCTCGTCGGGATGGCGGCCGGTCTTGGGGTCCTCCTTGCGGTTGCCGCGATAGGTCAGCATGCAGCCCATCGACAAGTTGCGCGTGACGGCGGTCAGCAAGGCCTGGTAATTGCCCAGCGCATGCTCGGCCAGCAGGTCCATGAACCCCGCGGCGCCGAACAGCGGCCAGTTGGCGGTAATGGCCGACACGCCCACCACGAAGATCTCGGACAGCGCGAAGGCCACCCGCGTGCGCACCTGGTCTTCGGCGCTGATGAACTTGCGCCACAGGGTGGATTCCAGCGGGGCATTGATGCCGTTGCCCTTGTAGGCCTCGGTGTTCTTGCCTTGCTGCAGCAGCCAGTCGAAATGGCTTTGCGAGGGGGGCAGGTCGAGCTGGGCGTCCAGCCAGGCCGCGTAGCCGTCGCGCACCACGGCGTCGATCTGGGCGGGCGTCGGACCGAAGGTCGCCTGCGCCAGGAAGCGCGCGGCCTGGCCTGGCGTGGGCCGGGCGGACGAAGTCGGTACAGAGGCGGCGCCAGACGCCGCTTCGGACGGCGGCGCAGGCATGCAGAAAGCCCCGGGTTCGAATGCGAAAGCCTACGGTACCGAAGCGCCGGAGGCGCTTCAATACCACCATTCGGACGAGGGGATTAATGCGTTCGAATGAGACGCCTCAGACCGAGCGGGTGATGCCGCCGTCGATGCGGATGTTCTGCCCGGTGATGTACGACGAGGCGTCGGACGCCAGGAAGGCGATCAGGTCCGCCACTTCGTCGGCGGTGCCGTAGCGGCCCATCGGGATACGCACGCGGCGGTCTTCTTTTTCAGGCAGGCTGTCGATGAAACCGGGCAGCACGTTGTTCATGCGCACGTTGTGTTCGGCGTATTCGTCCGAGAACACCTTGGTGAACGCCGCCAGACCGGCGCGAAACACGCCCGACGTCGGGAACAGCGCTTCGGGTTCGAAAGTGGCGTAGGTGGAAATGTTGACGATGGCGCCCGACTTCTGGCTTTTCATGATGGGGGCCACGAGGCGCGCGATGCGCACCACGTTCAGCAGGTAGAACTCCATGCCCAGATGCCAGTCGTCGTCGCTGATTTCAAGCAGCGGGCCCTTGGGGCCATGGCCTGCACTGTTGACCACGGCATCGACGCGGCCCCATTTCTGCACGGTGGTGTCCACCAGGCGGGCCAGGTCTTCGGGGGACCGGTTCGAGCCGGTCACGCCCTGGCCGCCCAGTTCGGCCGCCAGGGCTTCGCCCTTGCCGGACGACGACAGGATGGCCACGCGGTAGCCGTCGGCCGCCAGTTTGCGCGCCGCCGCCGCGCCCATGCCGCTGCCGCCGGCGGTGATGATTGCCACTTTATCCGTGCTCATGTGTTCGTCTCCAAGGGTGTCCGGGAAACGGCCATTGTAGGGGTGGGCACGGCGGCCTTGCGGACAATCCCGCAAGGCCGGCAGGGGCGATCAGTCGACCAGTTTCAGCACGCCCTTCATCAGCGCGAAGTGGCCGGGGAACGAGCAGAAATACGTGTAGTCCTGGCCGGCGGCCAGCTTGCTGACGTCGAACGTGACCGAGTCCGTTTCGCCGCCGCCGATGACCTTGGTGTGGGCGATGACGCGGGCGTCGTCTTTCTTGACGTAGTTGTTGTCCAGGCCCGCGGCCATGCCGTCGTTCACGGCGCCTTGCATGTCGGCCTGCTTGGTCAGCACCCAGTTGTGGCCCATGGCGGTCTTGGGCAGCTTGCCGGGGTGGGTGAGCTTGACGGTGAATTCCTTGCAGCTCTTGCTGACCGTGATTTCCTTCTTGTCGAACTGCATCTGGTCGGTGCCGGCGATTTCGACCGAGCAGTCGGCGGCCAGCGCGGGGGCCGAAACCAGGGCCAGGACGGCCGCGGCGCACAGATTCTTCAACAGCATATACATGCCTCCAGGTGACGAGTGGGTTGACCGCAAGCCCGCCGGGCAATCCGGGCGGGCGTTGCGGCTATTGTCGTTCCACTCTACGCCAGATCGAACCCGGCCGCTTACGCCGGGTTTGACGCAGCGCAAGCAAGCTGCAGCGAATGGCCGGTAATCGGTCTGATAGTGACGTGGGACCGCCATTCCATCCCCGCCCGACGCGCCCTAGGGCTTGCCGCTGACCCGCCAGATCACGTTGCCCACGTCGTCGGCCACCAGCAGTCCGCCCTGGCGGTCCACCGCCACGCCCACCGGCCGCCCCTGGGCCTGCCCGGCGGCATCCAGGAAGCCGGTCAGCACGTCCTGTGCGGCGCCGTCCGGGCGGTTGTCGGTGAAGGGCACGTAGATGACCTTGTAGCCGCTGCGGGGATCGCGATTCCAGGACCCGTGCTGGCCCACGAACATGCCGTGCGTGAACGGGGCCAGCTTGGCGTCGCCCGACCACGCCAGGCCCAGCGATGCCGTATGCGGCCCCAGCGCGTAGTCCGGCACGATGGCCTTGGCCACCAGGTCCGGGCGCGGCGGCTTGACCCGCGTGTCGACGTGCTGGCCGAAATAGCTGTATGGCCAGCCATAGAAGCCGCCGTCCTGCACCGAGGTCATGTAGTCGGGCACCAGGTCGCTGCCCAGTTCGTCGCGTTCGTTCACCGCGGTCCAGAGCGTCTTGCCGTCTGGCGCCCAGGCCATGCCCACCGGGTTGCGCAAACCACTGGCGTACAGGCGCTTGGCGCCGCTGGCCACGTCGATTTCCCAGATGGCGGCGCGGCCTTCTTCGATCTGCATGCCGTTCTCGGCCACGTTGCTGTTCGAGCCCACCGAGGCATACAGCTTTCTGCCGTCGGGGCTGGCGATCAGGTTCTTGGTCCAGTGGTGGTTGATGCCGGCGGGCAGGTCGGTCACCTTGACGCCGGGCGCGGTGATGCGGGTCTGGCCTGGCTGATAGGGAAAGCGCAGCACGGCGTCGGCGTTCGCCACGTACAGCTGGTCGCCCACCAGCGCCATGCCGAACGGCGAATTCAGGCCTTCCAGCAACACGCTGCGGCTTTGCGCCGCGCCGTCCAGCCCCAGGCCCCGCAGCAGCGTGATGCGGTTGGCGCTGTCGGTGCGCGCGCCAGCGCGTTTCATGACGATGCCGGCGGCCCAGTTCTTCAGCCCGCCAGGCGCTTCGTCCGGCTTGGGCGGTGCATTGGTTTCGGCCACCAGCACGTCGCCATTGGGCAGCACGTAGAGCCAGCGCGGGTGATCCAGGTCGCGGGCATAGGCGGTGACTGTCAGGCCGCTGGCCGGCGTGGGCTGCGCGCCATCGGCCCAGCCCACGGCCTTGGCGGTGTTGACGGTGGGGATCAGGGTGGTGTTGGGGGCGGGCAGCTCAGGGTGAGGCCCCATGCCGGCCTCGACCGGCAGCTTGGCGACCTCGCCGCACGCGGCGAGCGTGCTGACGGCCGCCAGGGCCGCCGGCAACAGGGTTCGAATACGCATGATGCGGCTCCAGGCGCGGGGACGCCCCGCAGGCATTCATCATACGACTCAGCCTGCCGGGCGAGGTTCCTTGCCGTGTCGACAGGCGCTAGCGCATGTCGAACGCTTCCTGGTGCCAGCGCACGGCGCCTTGGGCCAGGTCCGCGGCGGTCAGGCGGTGGCGGGCATCGTGCACCTGCAGCGTGACGTTGCCCAATGCCTGGCGGCGTTGCGCCAGGGCGATGAGGGGCTCCAGTGTCATGCCGGGCCCCGTGGCGCGCATCAATCCTTGATGCGGCTGCGCAGTACGGCGCCGGTCTGCGCATCCACGCGCAGCTTCACGCGCTGGCCTTGCGGGTCATCGGCCTTGACGTCGTAGGCGCGGTGGTGCTCCAGCTCGATCTCGGTGATATTGCGGTAGCCGGCGGCCGTCAGGCTGTCGTAGATCTGGCGCACGGTCAGGATCTGCGCGGGGGCGGCCTGGGTGGCAACGGGGGCGGCGGGGGCCGCGGCCGGCTGCGGGGCGGCCTGGGCGAAGGCCGCGGCGCTGGTCAGGGTGGCGGCGCCCAGGGCGAAGGCGGCCAGGGTGTGGCGGATCGAAGGCTTGAGGGTCGTCGTCATGGTGATAGCTCCTTGTGGGTTGGAATATGGCCAACAGGCCGGCCATGCATGCATTATTCGGGCCGGCCCATGAACCGTTTCTGAAGCCGCCGTTCACCTGCCGTTCATCCTCGTTTCGCTATAACGAAGGCGTAGTGCCGACTCTGTTTTTCCCCGGTGTCCCGCGTTATCCTGGACGCCACCCATCACGGAACTCCCCATGACCGCAGGCAAGCGCATCGCTCTCTGGCTGTCCGGCGGCGCGCTGGCCGCGGCGCTGGCCATCGGGCCCGGCCCCGGCCGCGCCGACGAAAGCGACCACGAACAGGCCCGCCAGGCTCTGCAGGCCGGCAAGGTGATGCCGCTGCGCGCGGTGCTCGATATCGTCGAACGCGATTACCCCGGCCAGGTCATGAAGGTTGAATTCGAAGAAGACGACGGCCTCTACCTGTACGAGATCCGGCTGCTGCAGCCCGGCGGTAACCTGGTCAAGCTGAAGATCGACGCGCGTGACGGCTCCGTGCTGGGCATCAAGGGCCGCGACATCCAGTTCCGGAACAAACACTGATGCGCCTGCTCGTTGTCGAAGACGAACCCACCCTGGCCGCGCAGTTGTCCGACGCCCTGCGCCAGGCCGGCTACACCGTCGACACCGCGGCCGACGGCGCCACCGCCCACTACATGGGCGAGGTCGAAACCTACGACGTGGTGGTGCTGGACCTGGGCCTGCCCGTGATGGACGGGCTGACCGTGCTCAAGCAGTGGCGCGCCGCCGGCCACGGCATGCCGGTGCTGATCCTGACCGCGCGTGCCAACTGGCACGAAAAGGTCGCCGGCATCGACGCGGGCGCGGATGACTACCTGACCAAGCCTTTTCACATGGAAGAGCTGCTTGCCCGCGTGCGCGCGCTGCTGCGCCGCCACAGCGGCCATGCCAGCGCGCAGTGGCGCTGCGGCCCGCTGATGCTCGACACGCGCCAGGCCAAGGTCACGGTGAACGGCCAGGCGCTCAACCTGACCAGCCATGAATTCAAGGTGCTGGCGGTGCTGATGCAGCGGCCGGGCGAAGTGATTTCGCGCAGCGAACTCACCGAACACATCTACGCGCAGGACCACGACCGCGACTCCAACACCATCGAAGTCTTCATCGGCCGCCTGCGCAAGAAGCTGCCGCCGGACACCATCGAAACCGTGCGCGGGCTGGGTTATCGGCTGGCGAGCGGCGCATGACCGTGCCGCGCCCGCCCGGGTCACTGCGCTGGCGGCTGCTGGCCGGCACGCTGGCCTGGATCGCGCTGACCATCGTGCTGGCCGGCTGGGGCCTGGGCAGCCTGTTTCGCCAGCACATCACCGAGCAATTGCGGGCCGAACTGGCGCTGCACCTGAACCAGCTGACCGCCGCGGTCAGCGTCGCGCCCGACGGGCGGCCCGTGGTGGCTCCGCCGCTGAGCGATCCGCGGCTGGAGCAGCCGCTGTCCGGCCTGTACTGGCAGATCGACCGGCTGGACGAACAGGGCCGTCTGGCGGCCGCCGGCGTGGTCCGCTCGCGCTCGCTCTGGGACCAGGTGCTGGCCTTGCCCGCGGCTGACAGCGCCGACGGCGCCTACGACATCACCGGCCCCGAAGGCCATGGCCTGACCGCGCTGACACGCACGCTCAAACCCGAAGACGCCGACGCTGCCACGCTGCGCCTGGTCGTCGCCGCCGACCGCCAGGTGCTGGCCGAGCCGATCGAACGCTTCAATCACATGCTGCTGCTGTCGCTGGGCGCGCTGGCGGCCGGGCTGGTGGCGGCGGCGGTGGTGCAGGTGGCGGTGGGGCTGCGGCCGCTGGGGCGGCTGCGTCGCCAGCTGGCCGCGCAGCAGGGCGGCAACAGCGTGCGCATCGACGGCCGCTATCCCAGCGAAATCCAGCCGCTGGTCGACGACTTCAACCGCGTGCTGGCCGTCAACGCCGACATCGTGCAGCGGGCCCGCACGCAGGCCGGCAACCTGGCCCACGCCGTGAAGACCCCGCTGACGATCCTGGCCAATGCTGCTGCGCGTGAAGACGGGCCGTTTGCCCGCCTGGCGCGCGAACAGGTCACGCTGGCGCAGCGCCAGATCGACTACCACCTGGCGCGCGCCCGGGCCGCCGCGGCGTCGGGCGCCGAAGGCGGGCGCACGCCGCTGCGGCCGCCGGTCGAGGCGCTGCTGCGCGTCATGCGCCGGCTTTACGCCGCGCGTGAACTGGACCTTGATATGACCGATTTCGCCGACGGCCTGATCTTTCGCGGCGAAGAGCAGGACCTGCAGGAAATGGTGGGCAACCTGCTGGACAACGCCTGCAAGTGGGCCGCGGGGCGGGTGCGCATCCACGCGCATGCCGCGTCGCCCGACCGCCTGCAGATCCAGATCGATGACGACGGCCCCGGCATTGCCGAAGGCGAGCGCGAACGCGTCTTCGAACGCGGCGTGCGCATGGACGAACAGCGCCCCGGTTCGGGGCTGGGGCTGGATATCGTGCGGGACCTGGCCAGCACCTACGGCGGCGAGGTGCGCGCCGAACAGTCGCCGCTGGGCGGCCTGCGCGTGACGCTGACGCTGCCGGCGCTGGCCTTGCCCGCGTAAGGCGTGCAGGGGGCAACCGCGCCAGTCGCCGCCGCAACGGCCTATTTCACCAGCGTCACCGGCACTTCGGCCAGTTGCACGACCTGGTTGGCGACCGATCCGATCAGCATGCCCGCGAAGGCGCCGCGCCCGCGCGTGCCCATGACGATGCGCGCGCATTGGTGCTGCTGTGCGTAGGCGTTGATCTCTACCGCCGGATTGCCGAATTCGACATGGCTCGTATAGTCGTTGCCGGTTACGTCGAGCAGCTTGCGCGCTTCGTCGGCGGCTTCCTGGCCTTCGCGTACGTAGTATTCGTCGATCATGTCCTGCGTGACCAGTCGCGACAGGCCGGCGCGGCCCTGTGGCGGCGTCTGGATGTTGAGCAGGTGGATGCGCGCGTCCTTCGCGCCTTGCGCCAGCTGGCGCGCGTGCAGCACGGCGCGATTGGCGTCGTCGGAACCGTCGACCGGGACCAGGATGTTCAGCATGGCGGGCTCCTTTACTTGACCAGGGTGACGGGCAGGGACGTCAGGTGCAGCACGCGGGTGGCAACAGAGCCCATGAACAGCGCCGCCACGGACCCCAACCCACGCGTGCCCATGGTGATTTCATCGGCGTCGATTTCATCGGCCACGCGCACGATGGTCTCGGCGGGGGCGCCGATCTCGATGCGTTCGCCAAAAGGCACGCCCTCGGCGGCCAGCAACGCGCGGGCTTCACGCAGTGCGGCGTTGCCTTCTTCGCGGTGATAGGCGTCGATGTCGGCCTGCGACAGGCCGCGGCCGATCTTGCCGGCCTGCAGCGGAATCTGCACGGTCAGGAGCTCGACGCGCTCGACCGGGTCGTAGCGGTGCGCCTGCAACAGGGCGCGCACGGCATGCACCGCATGCGTCGAGCCGTCCACGGGGATCAGAATGCGTTTCATCGCGTCTCCTTGGTCGATAACGCTACTTTAAGGAATTATTCAGCAATGCGGGGTGCGCCGGATCAAATGACGCCGGGATTCACCCCCAACGGCCACTGCCACGACGGACAGCCCGGGTCCGACCGCACCTAGCGCCATTGCGCAGGCGTCTGCGTGGCCTGGGCCGGCAAGCCGAGCAGCCGCGCGCCCATTTGCGCCAGCGCCGCCGGGTCGCCGGTGGTTTCCAGTGCCAGCGTGCCCGGCCCATCCGCCTTCAGCCAGCCGCGTTCCTGCAACTGGTGACGCAGCCGGCGCGCCACGGGGCCGCCGGTTTCCAGCAGCGGCACGGTGGGGCCGGCGGCCGCGGCAATCGCCTTGCGCAGGAACGGAAAGTGGGTGCAGCCCAGCACCAGCGCGTCCGCGCCCTGGGCCAGCAGTTCGCGTACGGGCGCCGCGACCGCGTGCGCGGCCTTCGGGCCGCTGATCTCGCCCTGTTCCACCAGCAGCACCCATTCGGGGCAGGGCCGGAACAGGATGCGGATCTCGGGCGCCTCGCGCTGCACCAGCGCGGCGAACTTGGGGCTGGCCAGCGTGCCGGTGGTGGCGAACACGCCGACCACGCCGCTGTGCGTCAGGTGGGCGGCCGGCTTGATCGCCGGTTCCACGCCGATGATGATCAGGTCGGGATGGCGCGCGCGCAGCGCGGCGATGGCGGCCGCGGTGGCCGTATTGCACGCCACCACCATGGCCCGGGCCTGGCGCGACACGAAGTAATCGGCAATGGCCAGCGACCGTTGCTGCACGTAGTCCTGGCTTTTTTCGCCGTAGGGCACGTGGGCCGAGTCCGCCAGGTACAGCAGGTCTTCCTGCGGCAGCGCGTCGCGGATGGCGCGCAAGACGCTCAGTCCGCCGACGCCGGAGTCATACACGCCTATGGGATGGGGGGCAGCCATTTCGATTGGGCAAAAACAAAGGTGCCGGCAAGTGTAGCGCCGCCTCAGGCCTCGGGCGTGTCGCGGTGCGCCCGCACTTCTTCGATCAGACGGCGGATGGCGCCCGACAGCGGCGCGTCGCGCCAGATCAGCGTCAGCGGGGCGCGCAGTTCCACCGGCCCCGTGATGTTCACGTACACCACGCCCTCGATGTTGACCCGCCGCAGCGACGCCGGCACCAGCGATACGCCCAGGCCCGCCGCCACCAGGCTCAGCGTGGACAGCATGCGCGGCGCTTCCTGCGCCACGCGCGGGCTGAAGCCGGCCGCGCCGCAGGCCGTGATGATGGCGTCGTACAGGCCCGGGCCGCTGTGGCGCCGATAGAGAATCAGGGATTCCTCGGCCAGCTCGGACAGCGCGATGCGCTTGCGGGCGCGGCCCTTGACCATGGGGTGGTCCGCCGGAAAGGCGGCCAGCATGCTTTCTTCCAACACGGTCTCGAACGCCACGCCGCGCTCGACGCCGTGCGAGCCGCGAATGAAGGCCACGTCCACCCGGCCGTCGCGCACCTCTTGCATCAGCTCGCCGGTGCTGCTTTCTTCCAGCACCAGCCGCACCTGCGGCGCAATTTCGCGAAAACGCCGGATCACCGACGGCACGAAGGGGTGGAAGGCCGCCGACCCGGTAAAGCCCACGGTCAGGCGCCCGGCCTCGCCCAGCGACACGCGCCGCACGCCGTCCACCGCCTGGTCCACCAGCGCCAGGATGCTGCGCGCATCAGCCAGCAGCGCGCGGCCGCTCTCGGTCAGTTCCATGCCGCGCGGCAGGCGGTGGAACAGCGTCACGCCCAGCTCCTCTTCCAGCACGCGGATCTGCTGGCTCAGCGGCGGCTGGCGGATGCCCAGGCGGGCGGCCGCGCGCGTCAGGTGGGATTCCTCGGCCACCGCCAGGAAGTACCGCAACAGCCGCAGGTCGACGGATGACATATGGAATGGATATGAATGTTTAGCCAGTCATATATTAGACATTATCTGAGGGCGGGAGTAGGCTGCGGTCTATTCATCCAGAAGATCATGAACGCAGCACCGACTCCCCCTGACGCCGCCCTGCGGCCCCCGCCCACCTGTGGGCAACTGTTCTACGGCTTTCTCATGCTGGGCCTGACGGCCTTCGGCGGCGCGCTGCCCCTGGCGCGCCGCATGGTGGTGGAAAAGCACCGCTGGCTGAGCGGCGCCGAATTCACCGACCTGCTGGGCCTGTGCCAGTTCCTGCCGGGCGGCAACATCATCAACCTGTCGGTCGCCCTGGGCATGAAATTCCGCGGCCCGCGCGGCGCCTTTGCCGCACTGATGGGCCTGATCCTGGCACCCTCGGCCATCGTGGTGCTGCTGGGCATGGTCTACGACCGTTTCCAGAACGATCCGCACATCCAGCACCTGTTCGCCGGCCTGGCCGCCGCCGCGGCGGGCCTGTTGATCTCCATGGCCGTCAAGATCGGCACGCCGGTGCTCAAGCGACGCGACTGGCTGGCCGGCCTGGTGGCCACGGCGTGCTTCATCGCCATCGCGGTGCTGCGCATTCCGCTGCTGCCCACCATGGCGGTACTGACGCCGCTGAGCATCCTGCTGGTCTGGAGGCAACGCCGATGATCCAGACCCTGATCGCCCTGGCCATCATCTTTTCGCAGCTGTCCGTGCTGGCGTTTGGCGGGGGCAACACCATCCTGCCGGAAATGCAGCGCCAGGTCGTGGAAGTGCATGGCTGGATGACGGCCGCCGACTTCTCGGCGCTGTTCGCCCTGGGCCAGGCCGCGCCCGGCCCCAACCTGATGGTCGTCACCCTGGTGGGCTGGCACGTGGCCGGCTGGATGGGCATGCTGGTGACCACCATTGCCAAGTTCGGGCCGTCGTCCATCATCACGGTCATCGCCCTGGGCCTGTGGGAACGCTTCAAGGACCGGCCCTGGCGCGGCGTGATCCAGGCCGGCATCTTCCCCATGACGGTGGGGCTGGTGGCCGCCAGCGCCGCGCTCATCACCGAGGCCTCGGTGCATTCCTGGCTGCTGGGCGCCATCACCGCGGTGGTGGCGGTGCTGGGCAGCGCCACGCGGATTCATCCGCTGTGGCTGCTGTTCGGCGGCGCGCTGGTGGGATTGCTGGCTATCGGTTAGCGTTAGGGCTCTTGCCACGCCAGGAAGCCCCCATGTCGCTGCCGGTCAAGGATCATGATGCCGACGCGCCGCCCGCCGCGGTCGCGCGCCTGCCCTTCTTTCATGCGCACCTGCGCCTGGTGCTGTGCGGCCTGCTGTTTGTCGCGGTGGCCGCGGGCCTTTACCTCGCCGGCATGTCGCCCAGCCGTGCGGGCCTGCTGGGCTTTGACGTCGCCGCGCTGGTGTTCCTCTTGGTCACCGGCGCCGCCTTCGGCAAGGCCACGCCCGAATCCATGCGGATACGGGCCCAGCAGGTCGACGTGGGCCGCACCGGCGTGCTCTGGAGCAGTGTGGCGCTGTCGTGCCTGGTGATGCTGGCGCTCTGGACCGAAATGCGCGCCGCCGGCGGCGCCGAAGGCGTGGCGGACCTGATCGCCGCCGCCGTCAGCATCGTGCTGTCGTGGCTGTACATGAACATGATCTTCGCCCTGCACTATGCCCACGGCTACTACAGCCACCGGAACGGCATGCACAAGGGCCTGGATTTCCCCGGCAAGGAAGACCCGGACTACTGGGACTTCGCCTACTTCGCGCTGGTGCTGGGCATGACCTTCCAGGTGTCCGACGTGCAGATCGTCAGCCGCCGGTTGCGGCGCACGGCGCTGATGCACAGCGTCATCGCCTTCTTCTTCAACGTCTTCATCATCGCCATCAGCGTGAACGTGGCCGCCGGGCGGGCATGAAAAAGGCCGGGGAAGCTTCCCCGGCCCGTTAGCCGTTCAGCGGGTCACGGCGCGTGCCGTCAGGCCGCGGCCTCGGCCGCCGCCAGGCGCCACAGCGACGTCACTTCCTTCGAGCGCGCTGCGTACAGCGGATCGTTCGCGTCCTTGGCGCGGGCATGCGTCGGGCGCGTATCGATGCGCTCGACCACCCGCAGGCCAGCCTGCTGGATCATTTCCAGCAATTGCTCGCGGGTGCGCAGGCCCAGGTGCTCGGCCAGGTCCGACAGGATCAGCCAGCCTTCGCCGTTGGGCGTCAGGTGCGCCGCCAGGCCGTTGAGAAAACCGCGCAGCATACGGCTGTCCGGGTCGTACACGGCATGCTCGACCGGCGAGCTGGGGCGAGCCGGCAGCCACGGCGGATTGCAGACGATCAGCGAGACCCGGCCTTCGGGGAACAGGTCGGCCTGTTCCACGTCGACCTGCTTGGACAGGCCCAGCCGGTCCAGGTTTTCGCGGGCGCAGGCCAGGGCGCGCGGGTCCATGTCGGTGGCGATGACGCGCTTGCCGCCGCGGCGCGCCAGCACGGCCGCCAGCACGCCGGTGCCGGTGCCGATATCGAAGGCCACGCTGCCGCGCGGCATCGGGGTGTTGGCGACCAGGTCCACGTATTCGCCGCGCAGCGGCGAGAACACGCCGTAGTGCGGATGGATGCGGTTGTTCAGCGCGGCAATTTCCACGCCTTTCTTGCGCCATTCAAAGGCACCGATCAAGCCCAGCAGTTCGCGCAGCGACGCCACATAGGGTTCGTCGGCCGGGCCGTGGGCTTCTTCGCAGGCCTGCCGGGCATCGGGCGCGCGGCGCAGCGAAATGCCGTGGCCGGCGTCGAACGGAATCAACAGCATGCCCAGGATGCGGGCGCGCTGCGACTGGATCTGGCGATGCTGGTTGAACGCTTCCAGCAAGGTCTCGACCGGCTTGCGCGGACGCTTGTCCACGCGCCGGGTCATGGCCTGCAGCAAGAGGCGCGCGTTCTGGAAGTCGCCGCGCCAGAGCAGGCCCACGCCTTCGCAGGCCTGGCGGTAGGCCATGTCCGCGGTGGTGCGGTCGTCGGCCAGCACCACCCGCTTGGGGGGCGTGGCGCCGGTTTCCGAGCGCCAGCGGGCGGTGTGCGTGGTCTGGTCGGGGGCGTCGCCTTCCGTCCAGCTCAGTTCAGGCAGGGTCAACGTGGCGCTCCAGCAATAAGGGGCTTCTTGGGCAGGCAGGTCATGGGGGAGGGGAATTGGGGGAAAAGAGAAAAAAGAAAGGGCGCGGCTGCCAATGTAGCAGCTTCGCGCCCTGGGGACGGGCTGGCGCGCGCGGCGCCGCCCGGGCAAACGGGGTCAGTGGAACAGCACCACGGCCTTTTGCAGCGTGATCCAGACGCCCCACGCCAGCGGAATGCCCACGCAGGCCCAGGCAAACAGCACCAGCGCCAGCGGCGTGCGGAAGGTGGACGTGCCCGACCCGTGGGTCTCGGCCGCCGCGGCGCGTTCGTGCGCCAGGGCCTTTTCGCGGGCCAGTTCCTCGTCGGTCATGAAGTACTTGGGGTTCACCGGGCGGATCGCCAGGTTGCACAGGAACCCCAGCACCAGCATGCCCGCCAGGATGTACATGGTGATGTCATACACCTGCGCCCGCGGCACGCCGATGGACAGCTGGTATTCGCGGATGTAGTTCACCAGCACCGGGCCGAAGATGCCCGCCGCCGACCAGGCCGTCAGCAGGCGGCCGTGGATGGCGCCCACCATCTGGGTGCCGAACAGGTCCGCCAGGTAGGCCGGCACCGTGGCGAAGCCGCCGCCGTACATCGACAGGATCACGCAGAAGGCGGCCACGAACAGCGCCAGCGCGCCCATGTGCGCCGTCCAGGGAATGGCGGCGTACAGCACGAAACCCAGCACGAAGAAGATCAGGTAGGTCAGCTTGCGGCCCAGCTTGTCGGACAGGCTGGCCCAGAAGAAGCGGCCGCCGATGTTGAACAGGCTGAGCAAGCCTGTGAAGCCCGCGGCGATGGCGGCAATGGCCGCCAGCTGGCTCTTGTCGAGCTGGCCATAGCCCAGTTCAGGCTTGTTGATCAGGCCGCCGCCGAACACTTCCTGCAGCAGCGGCGAAGCCATGCCCAGGATGCCGATGCCGGCGGTCACGTTCAGGCACAGCACCAGCCACACCAGCCAGAACTGCGGCACGCCCCAGACCCGCTTCACGTGGACGTGGCCCTTGGTGATCATGGCATTGTTGGCCTGCTTGGCGGGCGCCGTCCAGCCCTCGGGCTTCCAGCCGGTGGGCGGCACGCGGTAACCCATCGCGCCGGACATCATGAAGACGAAATACACCACCGCCATGGTCAGGAAGGTCTGCCAGACGCCGACCGAGGTGGGCGTGGCGAAGTGGCGCATCAGCAGGTCGGCCAGCGGCGCGCCGATCATGGCGCCGCCGCCAAAGCCCATGATGGCCATGCCGGTCGCCATGCCGCGGCGGTCGGGGAACCACTTGATCAGCGTGCTGACCGGCGAGATATAGCCCAGCCCCAGGCCGATGCCGCCGATGACGCCGGACCCCAGCCACAGCATCCACATCTGGTGCAGGTAGACCCCGAAGGCCGAGATCACCAGGCCGCAGCACCAGCACACCGCCGACACCACGCCCGCCTTGCGCGGACCGGCGCGTTCCAGCCAGCCGCCCCACAGCGCCGCGGAACAGCCCAGCAGCACGAAGAACAGGGTGTACATCCACCCCATGGTCGAGATCCGCCAGTCGCAGCTGGTGGTGAACAGCTCGGCCGCCAGGCTCATGTCGGCCGGGCAGGCCAGCGGCTGGGCGCCGCCGATCGCCTTGGACAAAGGCAGCCAGAACACCGAGAAGCCATAGGCCATCCCGATGCACAGGTGGATGGCCAGGGCGGCCGGGGGCACCAGCCAGCGGGAAAAGCCCGGCCCGGCGATGGTGCGTTCTTTGTCCAGAATGCCGGGCTTTGAGCCAGGCAGATCCAGTGTTGCAGTGCTTTCCATGAGGTCTCCTCGGGGTGCGGCTTTATAGCGCGCGTCAGACCGGAAAATCCAGTCCCGCGCTTCTTGTGAACCCTTTGCTGCGGTAAAGCGTGCTGCGGCGGCGCCTGCCCGGTCTACGACACGCGGGCAAGCGGCGTCAGGCGCTGGCGGTTCTGCGTGACCGCCTCCAGCACCAGGGGGTGCAACTGCTGTTCGCCGGCATCGCCATCGGGCTGCCGGGCCAGGAAGTCCAGCAATTCGTTGCGCATGCGCGGTTCCCAGAATTTGTGGATATGGTTGGCCACGCCCTCCACCGCTTCCGGGTGCACCGGCATGGCTTCGAAGAATTGGCCGATGCGGTTGGCCATGCGGATCAGGTTGCCGATTTCCATGCGTGTGTCGCGTCCGGTCTAGGAGGTGATGCGTTCAGGGTGGGAATACAGGGTGGCGTCGTCGCCGCGCAGAAAGCCCAGCAGCGCGATGCCGGCGCTGTCCGCCAGCCGCACCGCCAGCGCGGTGGGGGCCGATACCGCCGCCAGCACGCCGACGCCGGCAGAAGCCGTCTTCTGCACCATTTCAAAACTGGCGCGGCTGGACACCAGCACCATGCCGCCGCCGGCCGGCATGGCTTGGCGCGCCAGGGCGCCCACCAGCTTGTCCAGCGCGTTGTGGCGGCCCACGTCTTCGCGCACCAGCGCGACCGTGCCGTCGGCGTCCGCCCAGCCGGCGGCGTGGGTGGCCCCGGTCAGGTCGTGCAGGGCCTGGCGCGCGCGCATGGCGCCCATGGCTCGCAGCACGGCGCCGATGGCCAGCGGCGCGCCGGCCGGTACCGGGTCCACGGGCCGCAGCACTTCGGGCAGCGTTTCCACGCCGCACAGGCCGCAGCCGGTGCGCCCGGCCATGGCGCGGCGGCGCGACTTCAGCCGCGCTTCGCACGCGCTGGAGATTTCCACCTGCACCACGATGCCGTCGCATTGCGGCAGCACATCGATGCCGCGCACGTCGGCCACGCTGTCGATGATGCCTTCCGACAGCGAAAAACCCACTGCGAAGTCTTCCAGGTCGGCCGGCGTGGCCAACATGGTGGCGTGGCTGATGCCGTTGAATTCCAGCGCCACGGGCGTTTCCTCGGCCAGGTGGTCGGCCTCGGCGCCGGCCACGAGGGCGCCGGCCCGCACGCGGGTCACCTGGGCCGCCACGCTATCTAGGCGGTCGGACGGGGAAGAGGGGCGTGGGTCCATGGCGGTTCCGGGGCAGTCGGGGTTATTTCCCCGTCAGCGCGGCTTCGCTTTCGCGTGAACGTTCACGCAGCAGCTTTTGCTGGATGTCCGCGAAACGCGACCATTGCCGCTGCCATTCCGAAGGTTGGGACACCCGCGTCAGCTGCACCGCGGTGACCTTGTATTCGGGGCAGTTGGTGGCCCAGTCGGAGTTGTCGGTCGTGACGACGTTGGCGCCGGACTCGGGGAAGTGGAACGTGGTGTATACCACGCCCGGCTGTACGCGGTCGGTCAGCGTCGCACGCAGCACCGTCTCGCCCGCGCGGCTCTGCACGCCGACCCAGTCGCCGTCCTTCACGCCGCGGTCTTCCGCGTCCTGCGGGTGGATTTCCAGCACGTCCTCGCTGTGCCACATCACGTTGGGCGTGCGGCGGGTCTGCGCGCCCACGTTGTATTGCGACAGGATGCGCCCGGTGGTCAAGAGCAGCGGGAAGCGGCGCGTGCTGCGTTCGTCGGTGGGTACGTACTTGGTGATCATGAACTTGCCCTTGCCGCGCACGAAGGCATCGATGTGCATGATCGGCGTGCCTTCCGGCGCATCGTCATTGCACGGCCATTGCAGGCTGCCCAGCTTGTCCAGTTTTTCGTAGCTGACGCCGCTGAAGGTCGGCGTCAGGCGTGCGATCTCTTCCATGATCTCGCGCGGATGGCGGTAGTTCATGGGGTAGCCCAGCGCGTTAGACAACGCCACCGTCACTTCCCAGTCCGACTTGCCGTTCTTCGGTTCCATCACCTTGCGCACCCGCGAAATGCGGCGCTCGGCGTTGGTGAACGTGCCATCCTTTTCCAGGAACGACGAGCCCGGCAGGAACACGTGCGCGTACTTGGCCGTTTCGTTCAGGAACAGGTCCTGCACCACGATGCATTCCATCGCCGCCAGCGCCGCCGCCACATGCTGCGTGTTCGGGTCGGACTGCACGATGTCTTCGCCCTGGCAGTACAGACCCTTGAACGAGCCGCCCAGTGCGGCCTCGAACATGTTCGGAATGCGCAGGCCGGGTTCGGGCTGCAAGGTCACGCCCCAGTCGGCCTCGAATTGCGCCCGCACGACGTTGTCGGAAATGTGGCGGTAGCCGGGCAGTTCGTGCGGGAACGAACCCATGTCGCACGAACCCTGCACGTTGTTCTGGCCGCGCAGCGGATTCACACCCACGCCTTCGCGGCCGACGTTGCCGGTCGCCATGGCCAGATTGGCGATCGCCATCACGGTGGTGGACCCCTGGCTGTGTTCGGTCACGCCCAGGCCGTAATAGATCGAGCCATTGCCGCCGGTGGCGAACAGCCGCGCCGCGCCGCGCACGGCCTGCGCCGGCACGCCGGTGATCTCGGCCATGGCTTCGGGCGAATTCTCGGGCAGCGAGACGAAGTCGCGCCATTCCTGGAAGGCGCGGGTTTCGCAGCGCTCGGCCACGAAGGTCTCGTCGATCAGGCCTTCGGTGGCGATCACATGGGCCAGCGACGACAGCAGCGCGGTGTTGGTGCCCGGGCGCACCTGCAGGTGGAAATCGGCCTTGATGTGCGGCGAGCTCACCAGTTCGATGCGGCGCGGGTCGATCACGATCAGGCGCGCGCCCTGGCGCAGCCGGCGCTTCAGGCGCGAGGCGAACACGGGGTGGCCGCTGGACGGGTTGGCGCCCATCACGATCACCACGTCGGTATGCATGACCGAATCGAACGTCTGCGTGCCGGCCGATTCGCCCAGCGTCTGCTTCAGGCCGTAGCCGGTGGGCGAATGGCAGACCCGCGCGCAGGTGTCGACGTTGTTGGTGCCGAAGGCGGCGCGCACCAGTTTCTGCACCAGCCAGGTTTCTTCATTGGTGCAGCGCGACGACGTGATGCCGCCCACCGCGTCACGGCCGAATTCGCCCTGGATGCGGCGAAATTCCGATGCGGCGTAGTTGATCGCCTCGTCCCAGGACACTTCCTTCCAGGAATCCGTGATGTGCTTGCGGATCATCGGCTTGAGCACCCGTTCCTTGTGCGTGGCGTAGCCCCAGGCAAAGCGGCCCTTCACACACGAGTGGCCGCGATTGGCCTGGCCGTCTTTCCAGGGCACCATGCGCACCACTTCCTGGCCCTTCATTTCGGCCTTGAAGCCGCAGCCCACGCCGCAGTAAGCGCAGGTGGTCACGACCGAATGCTCGGCCTGGCCCATCATGATGACGGTCTTTTCCTGCAGGGTGGACGTGGGACAGGCCTGCACGCAGGCGCCGCAGGACACGCATTCGCTTTCCAGGAAAGGCTGGTCCTGCCCCGGCGACACGCGCGACGCAAAGCCCTTGCCCGAGATCGTCAGCGCGAAGGTGCCCTGGGTTTCCTCGCACGCCCGCACGCAGCGGTTGCAGACGATGCACTTGGACGCGTCGTAGGTGAAGTACGGGTTCGACTCGTCCTTTTCGCTCTTCAAATGGTTGGCCCCGTCGTAGCCGTAGCGCACGTTGCGCAGGCCGACCACGCCGGCCATGTCCTGCAGCTCGCAATCGCCGTTGGCCGGACAGGTCAGGCAGTCCAGCGGGTGGTCGGAAATGTACAGCTCCATCACGCCGCGCCGCAGGTCGTGCAGCTTGGGCGTTTCGGTGTACACCACCATGCCGTTCTCGGCCGGCGTGGTGCACGACGCGGGATAGCCGCGGCGCCCTTCGATCTGTACCAGGCACAACCGGCACGACCCGAAGGGTTCCAGGCTGTCGGTGGCGCACAGCTTGGGGATGTTGATGCCGGCCTCGGCGGCCGCGCGCATCAGCGACGTGCCTTCGGCCACGGTGATTTCCTGGCCATCGATGGTCAGGGTGACGGTCTGCTCGGACACCCGCGCCGGGGTGCCCAGATCGCGGTCGCGCTTGATGACGGTTTCTAGCATGGCGGTCTCGGGGTCAGGCCGGGTGAGCGGCGGGCTGAGGGGTATCGATGCCGAAGTCCTGCGGGAAGTGGTTCAGCGCCGACAGCACGGGGTAGGGCGCCATGCCCCCCAGCGCGCAGAGCGAGCCGCCCAGCATGGTGTCGCACAGGTCCCGCAGCAGATGCACCTGCTGCGCGCGGTCGGGGCCGCCGGCCGAAATCCTGTCGATGGTTTCCACGCCGCGGGTCGAGCCGATGCGGCAGGGCGTGCACTTGCCACAGGACTCGATGGCGCAGAATTCCATCGCGTAGCGCGCCATGCGCGCCATGTCGACCGTGTCGTCGAACGCCACCAGGCCGCCGTGGCCGATCATGGCCGAGATCTGCACGTAGGCCTCGTAGTCCAGCGGCACGTCCCATTGCGATTGCGGCAGGTAGGCGCCCAGGGGGCCGCCGACCTGCACCGCGCGCAGGGGGCGGCCGGACGCGCTGCCGCCGCCAAAGTCATACAGCAGGTCGCGCAGGCTCAGCCCGAAAGCCTTTTCCACCAGCCCGCCTTGCTTGAGGTTGCCGGCCAGCTGGAACGGCAGCGTGCCGTGCGAGCGGCCCACGCCATAGTCGCGGTAATAGGCCGCGCCCTTGGCCAGGATGATCGGCACTGTCGCCAGCGAGATCACGTTGTTGATGACCGTAGGCTTGCCGAACAGGCCCGAGATCGCGGGCAGCGGCGGCTTGGCGCGCACCACGCCGCGCTTGCCTTCCAGGCTTTCCAGCAGCGAGGTTTCTTCGCCGCAGATGTAGGCGCCCGCGCCCTTGCGCACTTCCAGGTCGAAGCGGCGGCCGCTGCCGTGCACGTCGTCACCCAGCCAGCCCACGCTGCGGGCCCGCGCGATGGCGGCTTCCAGCGTGGCGATCGCGTGCGGGTATTCGGACCGCACGTAGATGTAGCCGTAGGTGGCGCCCACCGCCAGGCCGGCGATGGTCATGCCCTCGATCAGCACATAGGGGTCGCCTTCCATCAGCAGGCGGTCGGCAAAGGTGCCCGAATCGCCCTCGTCTGCATTGCAGACGATGTACTTGCGGTCGGCGGGCGAGCCCAGCACCGTCTTCCATTTGATGCCCGTGGGAAACGCCGCGCCGCCGCGGCCGCGCAGGCCCGATGCCACCATCTCGTCGACGATGGCAGCCGGTTCCATGGACAGCGCGCGTTTCAGCCCCTGCAGCCCGCCGTGCGCGGCGTAGTCCTGCAACGACAGCGGGTCGATCACGCCGACCCGGGCGAACGTCAGCCGTTCCTGGTGCTTCAGGTAGGGAATTTCCTCGGTCAGGCCCAGGCGCAGCGGATGTTCACCGCCCGTTAGCCAGCCGGCCTCGAACAGGGCGGGCACGTCTTCGGGCTGCACCGGGCCATAGGCCAGGCGCCCTTCGGGCGTGGCGATTTCCACCAGCGGTTCCAGCCACAGCAGCCCGCGCGAGCCGTTGCGCACCACCTGCACGGCCAGGCCGCGTTCATCGGCGGCCTGCTCGATGGCCTGGGCCACGGCGTCGGCATCCATGGCCAGCGCCGCGGCATCGCGCGGCACGTAGATCGTCAAGGGGGCGGTCATTGGCCGGCCTCCCGCGTGCGGCGCAGCAGCCGGTCCAGCTTGTCGGGCGTGACCCGGGCATGCGGCTGGCCGTCGATCATCACCGCCGGCGACTGGGCGCACAGGCCCAGGCAATACACCGGCTCCAGCGTGAAATCGCCGTCGTGCGTGCTGGCGTGGAAATCACAGCCCAGCGCCTGGCGCGCGTGGGCGGCCAGGTGTTCGCCGCCCATGGCCTGGCAGGCTTCGGCACGGCACACTTCCAGCGTGTGGCGCCCGGCCGGCTCGCTGCGAAAGTGGGGGTAGAAGGTAATGACGCCATGCACTTCGGCGCGGGACAGATTCAGGGCCTCGGCGATGGTCTGCACCGCCTCGGCCGGAATACAGCCCAATTCGTGCTGCACGGCATGCAGCACCGGCAACAGCGGGCCGGGCTGGTCTTTCAGCTGGGCCAGGATGCGGGCCGTGGCGGCGATGGACGGGCTGGCCGACGCCTGGGCGGCATCAAGGGCCAACGGGCCGCCTCGGGCGCCCCCGCTGGACGCCAGATCGGATTTTGCCTCGCGCTGACGCATGGCGGTCTCCTCCAGTTGTGTGCTGGACCCCATTGCAGGGGTTTTATCGTGGGGCGGCGTCCAGAGGTTTAATATGCTTTTAAAAACATATTAAATACCCATGCGCCGCGTTATTTGTGTACTCTAAACAGGTAATTAAACCCGTTCAATAAGAAATAAATGACATATAAGATCGGCCTGCGGCCCCAATGGACCCTGGGTGGAGACGACGCGGCGCCGGTGCCCTTGCAGGACATGCTGGCGCTCTTGGCCGCCATCGACGCCACCGGCAACATCGCCGGCGCCTGTCGCGCCTGCGGGCTGTCGTACCGCCACGCCTGGGGCGTGCTGCGCCGTTTCGAAGGCATCTTCGGCACCCAGCTGCTGATCACCAACCGGCGCCAGGGCACGCAGCTGTCGCCGTTCGCGCAGCGCCTGTTGTGGGCCAACCGCCGCATCGAGGCGCGGCTGATGCCCACGCTGGACAGCATGGCGTCCGAATTGCAGGAAGAACTGGCGCGGCTCCTGCCCGAAAACGGCCCCCACCTGCGACTGCACGCCAGCCATGGCTTTGCCGTGGAATCGCTGATGGAACACATGGGCACGCGCAAGCCGGGGCTGGAATTGCGCTACCGCACGGCCATCGAGGCCCTGGCCTCGCTGGAACGCCACGAATGCGACCTGGCCGGCTTCCAGGTGCCGCTGGGCGACTTCGAGGCGCCCATCATGGAACGCTACGCCCAGTGGCTGCACGCCGACGAATACCTGCTGATCCACCTGGCGGTGCGCAACACGGGCCTGTTCGTCATTGCCGGCAACCCCAAGCGCATCCGCGGCATGGCCGACCTGGCGCGCCAGGACGTGCGCTTCGTCAACCGCCAGATCGGCTCCAGCACCCGCTACCTGGTGGGCCTGATGCTGCAACGCGCGGGCGTGTCGATCAGCGAGGTGCAGGGCTACGAAACCAACGAATTCACCCATATGGCCATTGCCGCCCACATCGCCAGCGGCATGGCCGATACCGGCGTGGGCGTGGAAACCGCCGCCTGCCGCTTCGGCCTGGACTTCATCCCGCTGGTGCGCGAACGCTACTTCTTCGCCATCCGCAAGACCTCGCTCGATACGCCCGCCATGCAGGATCTGCTGGCGCTCATGCGCAGCCCCGACTACGTCGGCTACGTGGGCCAGCTGGTGGGCTACGACGCCAGCCATACCGGCCAGCTGCAAACCCTGGACGAGGCCTTTGCCTGAACGCACCGGGCTATGATGATTCCATGAGCAAAGTGATCCTTCTTGCTGATCGCCGCAACGACCTGCCGGCCCCCGTCGCGCCCCCCGCGCCGGGCCAGCCCGCGCTCGACCTGCGCGCGCGGCCGCTGCGCGACCTGCGCATTTCGGTCACCGATCGCTGCAACTTCCGCTGTACCTACTGCATGCCGCGCGAGGTCTTCGATGCCGACTACACCTTCATGCGGCATTCCGACCTGCTGTCGTTCGAGGAAATCGCGCGCCTGGCCGGCGTGTTCACCCGCCTGGGCGTCGAAAAAATCCGCCTCACGGGCGGCGAGCCCCTGCTGCGCAAACACCTGGAAAACCTGGTGGGCCTGCTGGCCGACGTGCGCACGCCCGCCGGCCAGCCGCTGGAACTGACCCTGACCACCAACGGCAGCGTGCTCGAACGCAAGGCCGCCGACCTGAAAGCCGCGGGCCTGACCCGCGTCACCGTCAGTCTGGACGCGCTGGACGCCGCCATGTTCCAGGACATGAGCGATAGCGGCTTCACGCCCGACGACGTGCTGCGCGGCATCGATGCCGCCGCCCGCGCGGGGCTGGCTCCCGTCAAGGTCAACATGGTGGTGCGGCGCGGCCTGAACGACGCCCAGATCCTGCCCATGGCCGAACGGTTCCGCCGCAGCGGCCACATTCTGCGCTTCATCGAATACATGGACGTCGGCAACACCAACGGCTGGAACCTCACCGAAGTCGTGCCCAGCCAGGAAGTGCTGGCGCGCATCGGCGCGGTCTATCCGCTGGCGCCGGTGGCCGCCGACGACATGGGCCGTGTCGCCGAGCGTTGGCGCTACCTGGATGGCGGCGGCGAGATCGGCGTCATCTCCAGCGTGTCCCACGCCTTCTGTGGCGGCTGTACGCGCGCGCGCCTGTCGCCGGAAGGCAAGCTCTTCCTGTGCCTGTTCGCGCACCAGGGCTACGACTTGCGCGCGCCGCTGCGCGACGGCGCGAGCGACGACGAACTGGCCGCCATCCTCACGGGCATCTGGGCCGGCCGCGGCGACAATTATTCTGAACAACGCGGTCGCCACATGGCCGACCCGGCCCGCAAAGTCGAAATGAGCTACATCGGTGGCTGATCCCGCATCGGCCTTGAATCCGCAGCACATCGCCGGCCTGATCCTGGCTGGCGGCCAGGGCTCGCGCATGGATGGGCGCGACAAAGGCCTGGCGGAGCTGCGCGGCGAACCGCTGGTGGCCCACGTGGCGCAGCGTCTGGCGCCGCAAGTCGGCACGTTGATCATCAGCGCCAACCGCAACGCCGACCTCTATGCCCGCTACGGGCGGGTCGTGGCCGACGACACCGACGCGCTGGGCGCCTGGCAAGGGCCGCTGGCCGGCCTAGCCGCCGGGCTGGCCGCCGCCGCTGCCTGTGATTGGCTGGTGGCCGTGCCTTGCGATACGCCTTTCCTGCCCGGCGACCTGGCGGCCCGCCTGATCGCCGCGGCGCAAGCGGCCGGCGCGCCGCTGGCCTATGCCGTGGCCGGTGGCCGGCGTCATCCGGCCTGCATGGCCGTGCGCCCGGCCTTATTGCCGGCGCTGCGTGATTACCTGGCGGTTGGGGAACGCAAGGTCGGCCTGTGGCAGTCGCAGGCGGGCGGCGTGGCCGCCGTCTTCGACGATGCGCCGGACGCATTCATGAACCTGAATACGCCCGACGACCTGGCCGCCGCCGAACGCTACGCCAGCCAGTGACGCAGGTCGTAGTAGGGCACGCGGTCGCGGTCCTGCACGGGCACGTCGGCCGGCAGGCGCGCCAGGCCCGTGGCCCAGGGCAATGAACTGATCACCCCAGACCCTTGATGGCCGTAAGGCACCAGTTCGGCATTGCCGTCGTCGCCCGTGCGGCGCTGCACGCGCAGGAATTCCTCGCGCGCATCCTGGCGCGGATGCTCGGTGCGCAGCGGCAACCGGCTGACCGGCGGGAACAATTCCTCGCGGCCCTGCATGCGCCGCACCAGCGGCGACACCAGCAGCGTGAACACGGCGTAGGCCGACACCGGATTGCCCGGCAGACTCACCACCGGCTTACCGTCGATCTGTGCAAGCGCCACCGGCTTGCCCGGCTTCATGCGTACCTTCCACAGCGACAGTTCGCCGCCCAGCGTGGCCAGCGCCGGCTTGACCAGATCGCGCTCGCCCACCGACACGCCGCCCACGCTCAGCACCAGGTCGCATTCGGCCAGCAAAGTCTTGAAGGCGGCCAGCAGGTCGGCTTCGGTGTCGCGGGCGTGCAGCACCAGGGCAGGGTCCGCGCCCATGCCGCGCACCAGCGCGGCCAGCATCGGGCCGTTGGAGTTGTAGATCTGCGCCGGCTCGCGCGCGCCGCCCGGCGGCACCAGTTCGTCGCCGGTCGTCAGGATGCCGACCTTCAGGCGGCCCACCACCGGCACGCTGGCCAGGCCTTGCGAGGCCAGCAGCGCAATATGGGCCGCTTGCAATGGCGTGCCGGCGGCCAGCAGCGGGGCGCCGGCCAGCGTGTCCTCGCCGCGCAGGCGAATGTGCTGGCCCAGGCGCGGTTCGCGCGTGATTTCCACCTGGTTATCGGCTTCGTGCGTGTCTTCCTGCATCACCACCGTGTCGGCGCCCGCGGGCACCAGGCTACCCGTGAACAGGCGGATGGCGTGCCCGGGCTTGAGCGGCTCGGGCGTGTCGCCGGCATAGCAGCGCTGCTGGATGGGCAGGCGGGCGCCGGGCTGCCAGTCGGCCAGGCGCACCGCGTAGCCGTCCATGGCGCTGTTGTCGGCCGGCGGGATGTCCACCGTGGCGTCCAGGTCGGCCGCCAGCACGCGTCCGGGGGCGTCGGCCAGGCTGGCATGCTCGCGGCGGGCGAGCGGGGCGGCCGCATTGGCCAGCAGGGTCTGGGCTTGATCGAAATCCAGCATGGGGTCAGTGGTCTTGTTCGCGGTGTTGAAGATGCGTGGCGAAATTGCAGGGGCGATGGCTGTTGTCCAGCTGCTCGCGGATGATCTTGGTCCAGGCCGTTTCGCAGGCGTTGTTGGACCCCGGCAGGCAGAACAGCAGCGTCTGGTTGGCCGACCCGGCAAAGGCGCGCGACTGGATGGTCGAGCTGCCGATCTCGGTGTAGGACAGCTGGCGGAACAGTTCGCCAAAGCCAGGAATCTCGCGGTCCAGCAGCGGGGTGATGGCCTGGGGCACGTGGTCGCGGTGCGAAAAGCCCGTGCCGCCGGTGGTCAGGATGACCTGCACCTCGGGGTCGGCGATCCAGTCGCTGATGACGCGCCGGATCAGGTAGATATCGTCTCGGACGATGTCGCGCCGCACGCATTGGTGGCCGGCCTGCGCCAGGCTGTGCGCCAGCAGGTTGCCGGACGTGTCGTCGCCGGCGCTGCGGGTGTCGCTGATCGTCAGCACGGCGCAGGCCAGCGAGACGGGGGTGACGTCGTTCATGCGGTCTCCTTGGAGGGCGGGGTGTCGGCGTCCCAGGACTGCGTGCGGTCCTGGTCGGATTGGCGCTGTTCGACCCAGAAGCTGTCGCCGCCTGCCAGCGTCTCGCGCTTCCAGAAGGGCGCGCGGGTCTTGAGCGCGTCGATGATGAATTCGCAGCCGCGGAAGGCGTCGCCGCGGTGGGCGCTGGCGGCGGCCACGAACACGATCTGCGCGTTGCGGGCCAAGGCGCCCACCCGGTGCACGATCACGGTGCCGTCCAGCTGCCAGCGCGCGCGCGCCGTGGCGGCAATGTCTTCGAGCTCGCGCTCGCACATGCCGGGGTAGTGTTCCAGGTACAGCGTGTCGGTGGGGGTGTCCGGGGCGTAGTCGCGCACATAGCCCACGAACGTGACGATGCCGCCCACGCCCGGGCCGGCGCTGGCGCGCAGGGCCGCCGTCAGCGCGGCCGCGTCGAAATCGGCTTCCTGCACGATGACCATGGCGCTCAGCCTCCGGTGACGGGTTCGAACACCGCCACCTCGTCGCCCGCGCGTATCGGCGCCGACGGCTTGGCGTGGGTCTGGTTGATGGCCAGCTTCAGCCGCGCGGTCGGTGCCAGCTGCGGATAGCGTTCGCCCAGCGCGGCCAGCAGCTGCGAGCCGGTGGATTCGCCGTCCAGCGGCCAGGCTTCGGTCCGCTTGCCGACCAGTTCGGCCACGCGGGCAAAGTACAGCAGATTAATCGTTGCGCCATTCACCGCTTTTTCCTCCCGCCTTGTACTTCAGGCGTACCTGTTCGATCACGATGCCCTTGTCCGCCGCCTTGCACATATCGTAGATGGTCAGCGCGGCCACGCTGCAGGCCGTCATGGCTTCCATTTCGACACCGGTCTTGTAGCTGGTGCGGCAGGTCGCCTGGATGTCGATGCGATGCGCGGCGTCGTCCAGCGAGAATTCCACCCCCACGAACGACAGCGGCAGGCTGTGGCACAGGGGAATCAGCTCGGCGCAGCGCTTGGCGGCCAGGATGGCGGCCACGCGCGCGGTGTTCAGCACCTCGCCCTTGCCGCGGCCCGGCTGCGTCAACAGGCCATAGGCCACCTCGTTCATGCGGATGCTGGCGGCGGCGACGGCCACGCGCTCGCTGTCCGTCTTGGCGATCACATCGACCATACGGACCTGGCCGGCTTCATCCAGGTGGCTCAAGGTGGGGGTGGGCGTGGACATGGGAATCGGGGACCGAGAATTGTTAATGATTGAAAAGCCTGGCCCCGGCGGGCCGTGGCGGGGCCATTGATACGCCTATGATAACGAGGGTTTATCGGCCCGGCCTTGCTGAAGAATAAAAGCACCTTATGTTTTCATGCCCCTGCGGGGGCATTTTGCTTTTCGGGATGGGCCGCAAAAAGCACCCCACATTTGCTCGAAGGACGCGATAATGGCCTTCAATTCGTATCAGGAGACGCGTAATGCCCTTGCGGATGCCCAAGTTCCGGTTCACCCGCCGCTTAGGCAAGATTCTCTTGGGCGTCGTGGCCGTGGCGCTGATCCTGTGCGGCGTTGCAGCATGGCAGGTGCCCAAGGTCCTGCAGGATGTCCTGACCCAGGACGTCGCCAAGATGATCGGCCGCGACGTCTCCGTCGGCAAGATCACCTTCAATCCCTTCACCCTGACCGTGCGCGCGCGCGATCTCGCCGTGGCCCAGCCCGGCTCGCAGACGCCGCTGCTCACCGCCGCCGAACTGAACGTCAGCGCCGCCTGGTCCTCGCTGTTCTGGTTCGCGCCCGTGGTCGACCGCTTCACCCTGCGCTCGCCCACCGTCTCGATCGTGCGCGAGGACGTCACCCGCTTCAATTTCTCCGATATCCAGCAGCGCGTGGCCGAAATGACGGCCGCCAAGCCCGAAGAGCCGCCCAAGCCCGACGAAGGCCCGCCGCGCTTCTCCCTGAACAACATGGTGATCGAAGGCGGCGTCGTCACGCTGGACGACAAGGTCACCGGCCGCAAGCAGGTCATCGACGAGCTGGCCGTGGGCGTGCCGTTCATTTCCACCTTCGGCTACGCCACCGACATCGACGTGCAGCCCCGGCTGCACCTGCGCATCAACGGCAGCCCGTTCGACCTGACCGGCGTGGCGCGGCCCTTCGACAAGGTCCCGTCATCGACCCTGCGGGTGGCCTTCACCGGCCTGCAACTCGAAAAATGGGCCGACGTCTGGCCCATGCCGCTGCCCTTCAAACTCGAACGCGCGTTGCTCGACTCCAACCTTCAGGTCGTGTTCGAACAACCCAAGGACGCTCCGCCCAAGATCCGCGTCGTCGGCGACCTGGGCCTGCGCCAGTTCGACCTGCGCGACACCGCCGGCGAAAGCCTCGCCGCCTGGAGCGCCCTGACTGTCAGCCGCCTCGAACTCGAACCCATCGCCCGCCAGGTCTACGTCGGCGACGTCGGCCTGTGGGCCCCGCAAGTCTATGCCCGCCGCTATAGCAACCAGCACCTGAACTGGCAGGACGTGGTCGACAAGCTCAAGGCGCTGGGCGGCCCGGCCCCGGCGGCCAAGCCCGCTACCGCCAAGCCCGGCGCGGCAAAGGCTGACGCGCCCAAAGTCGAACCCGCGAAGACCGACGCCGCCAAGCTCGATGCCGCCAAGCAAGCCCCCGCCAAGGTAGCCGCGGCACCGGCCGGCGCGGCATCGGCCGCCGCGGCATCGGCCGCCGCGGCATCGGCCGCCGCACCCGCCGCACCCGCCGCAGAAGCCGGGAAGGGCGCCGCTCCCCCAGCCGGTACGCCCGCCGCCGGTATGCCCGCCGCTGGTACGCCCGCCGCTGGTACGCCCGCCGCCGGTACGCCCGCCGCCGGTACGCCCGCCGCCGGTATGCCCGCTGCCGGTACGCCCGCCGCCGGTATGCCTCCCGCCACCGACGGCACCCCGGCCACCCCCGCCGCGCCTGCCGAATGGAAGGTCACGCTCGACGCCTTCAACATCCACGAAGGCGAGCTCTACGTCACCGACGCCATCAGCAAGCTCGACTACGCCATGACCGGCCTGGCGGTCACCGTCGAAGGCGTGGCGCTGCCGCAGGTCAAGGACCAGCCCATCAACCTGTGGCTCACCGTGGATAACAGCACCGACGGCGGCTGGATTCGCGCCAAGGGGCCGCTGGTGCTGCAACCCCTGTCGCTCGAACTGTCGGTCCGGCTGGGCAACGTCGCCCTGGCGCCGTTCGCCCCCGCCGTGCGCAGCCTCTCGCCCGTGCAACTGCTGGACGGCCGCCTTGGCCTCACCGCTCAGGTGCACGTCCTGGACAAGAACGGCGCCATCGACGCGTCCGCCACCGGCGTGCGCGCCGAACTGGCCCAATTCAAGGCTCGCGACGAAACGCTGAACCCGCCGCTGGACATCGCCCTGCAAAAGCTCGCCGTCACCGCCGACCGCCTGGCCATGGGCCCCGGCCAAAGCAACTTCACCCTGGCCGCCTCCGGCATCCAGGGCGACGGCAAGCTCGACCTCAAGGGCGTCTTCACCCCGCAGCCGCTCACCGTCAAGACCTCGGTGGACCTGGCTGGCTTGAACGTCGCATCCTTCGCGCCCTACGCCGCCTCCAGCCTGAACGCCACCGTGCGCGCCATCACCCTGGCCGCCAAGGGCGACGCCGAATTCGTCGCTGCCGCCGGCAACGCCCCCATGAAGGCCGGGTGGAAAGGCGGCGTCGACATCACCGACGTCGACCTGCAGGACCGCGTCAACAAAGACGACTTCCTGAACTGGAAGCGCCTGGCCTTCTCGGGCATGAACATCTCGGTGGCCGGCGACAAGATCGGCGCCGCCCTGGGCGACATCGCGCTCGACGACTTCTATGGCCGCATCCTGCTCAACGCCCAGGGCCGCCTGAACGTCATGGACCTCGTCGCCGCGCCTGGCCAGGCCGGCGGCTCCATCACCCAGGACACCCAGACCCCTGGCCGCAACGCCGCGCCACCCACCCCGGCAGCGGCCGCCGCGCCCAGCGCCAAGGGCGGCGGCATGCCCGACATCTCGCTCAACAGCGTCACCCTGTCGCGCGGCCGCATGACTTTCACCGACCGCTTCGTCAAACCCAACTACGTTGCCGAACTGTCCAGCATCGACGGTTCCATCACCGCCGTCTCGTCCACCAACCCGCAGCCCGCCAAGGTCAAGGTCACCGGCCGCGTCTACACCACCGCGCCCTTGTCCATCAGCGGCATCGTGCAGCCCTTCGCCAAGTTCCTGTCGCTGGACCTGAAGGCCTCCGCCAAAGGTGTGGACCTGCCGCGCTTCAACACCTATTCGGCCAAGTACGTCGGCTACCCCATCAAGCGCGGCAAGCTGTCCGTCGACCTGGAATACAAGATCAAGGACCGCGCGCTGCTCGCCACCAACCACGTGGTACTGAACCAGCTCACCTTCGGCGACAAGACCAACAGCCCCGACGCCACCAAGCTGCCCGTGCTGCTGGCCGTGGCCTTGCTCAAGGACTCGCGCGGCAACATCGACATCAACCTGCCCATCTCCGGCTCGCTGGACGATCCCGAATTCTCCGTCGGCGGCATCGTCGTGCGCGTGCTGCTCAACCTTGTCGTCAAGGCCGTCACCTCGCCCTTCAGCCTGCTCGCATCCGCCTTTGGCGGCGGCGAAGAACTGTCCTACGTCGAATTCGCCCCGGGCAGCGCCGCGCTCACCGAAGACTCGCTGCAGCGTATCGAAACCCTCACCAAGGCCCTGGCCGACCGCCCCGCGCTCAAGATGGACCTGAGCGGCCGCGCCGACCCCAAGACCGACATGGAAGGCCTGCGCCAAGCCTGGGTCGACGCCAAGATCCGCGCCGCCAAGGCCCGCGACGTCGCCCCCCGCGGCAAGAAGCCCGACCCCGCCGGCGTCGAGGTCTCCGGCGCCGAACGCGCCAAATACCTCGAAAAGGTCTATGACGACACCGACATCAAGGACAAACCCCGCAATTTCATTGGCATGGCCAAGTCCGTGCCGCCAGCAGAAATGGAGGAGATGCTGCGCGGCGTTGCCCAGGTGGGCGACGAACAGTTGCGCCAACTGGCCGACGCCCGCGCGCAAGCGGTCTATGAGAAGCTGCAAGCCCAGGAAGGACTCGCGGATCGCGTGTTCATCGTTGCCCCGCAACTGAACGCCGATGGCATCAAGGACGAGGGCCAGCCCTCGCGCGTGGACTTCTCCCTGAAGTGAACCCGGCGGTCCGCCGCGACGCCCAGTCAAGCAAACTGGCGTCCGGCAGCCCGCCCTTTGCCCGGAGATTCATGATGAAAGACCAGGACGCCCATTTCGACAGCCTGCTGCCGCCCCTGCGACTGGACCGGCGAGGCTTCATCGCCACCACCGTCGCCGCCGGTTTCTCCCTGGCCGCCGGCCCCGCCGTCGCCCAGACCGCCATCCACACCGACGCCAACGGCCTCACCGCCGGCAAGGTCGACATCCCCACCACCGACGGCAAGATGCCGGCCTACCGCGCCGCACCCGCCGGCAAGAAAAACCTGCCCACCGTCCTGGTCATCTCCGAAATCTTCGGCGTCCACGAATACATCCAGGACGTCTGCCGCCGCCTGGCCCACCTGGGCTACCTGGCCATCGCCCCCGAACTCTTCGCCCGCCAGGGCGACCCGTCCAAGTACACCGAAATCCCCAAGCTGCAAGCCGACATCATCAGCAAGGTCCCCGACAAACAAGTCGAAGCCGACCTCGACGCCACCACGGCCTGGGCCGCCGCCAACGGCGGCAGCGCCGACAAGCTCGGCATCGTCGGCTTCTGCTGGGGCGGCCGCCAAGTCTGGCTCTACGCCGCCCACAACCCCAAACTCAAAGCCGGCGCCGCCTTCTACGGCCAACTGGGCGGCGAACCCAGCGACCTCAAGCCCAAGTCCGTCCTGAGCCAGGTCAACGACCTCAAGGCCCCCGTCCTGGGCGCCTACGGCGGCAAGGACGCCGGCATCCCCCTGACCGACGTCGACAAGATGCGCATCGAACTCGCCAAGGGCCCCGCCGCCGCCAAGGCCTCCCGCATCGACGTCTACCCCGAAGCGCCGCACGCGTTCCACGCGGACTATCGGCCGAGTTACCGCAAGGCGGAGGCCGAACAGGCGTGGCAAAGAATGCTGGACTGGTTCAAGCAGAACGGACTGGGCGTCTGAAGCGACTATCCGGTTTCGAAACTCACCCCTTGCGGCACGCACCGAAGCCGCAAGGCCCCCGGCGCTTCGGGCGTCCCAAGAACTCAGCCCGAAGCCAGCAAAAACACCGCTACTTCTCCGCACTCTCCCCAGGCAACCCATCACTGACCTCAGCCAGAGCCGCCTTCATATCCTCATAGGAAATCACCCGCTCATTCTGAAAGCTGCCGAGCACCCCCCGGCAACCATCCACCCCCGAGCGCTTCATTTCCTCCATCATCGTCGTCCCGTCAGAAAGCCCCTTCTGATAAAGCCCGTCGTACCCCGAAGCAGAAAACCCATATTCCTTGGCATAGCGTTCAAGGTTCTTGCGGGAAGTCGTCTCGTGCTGCGCCAGGTCCGGTTCAGACGCCCCGCAAGCCCGGGCGGCGCCGTTGGACGCGCCCGCCGCCACCACGAACGATTCAAATTGCGCCTGCTCCGCCGCATCCGGAGCGGCCCAGGCCGGCGTGGCCGCGGCCATCATCCAGGCCAGGCCGATCAGTAATTGACGCATCGATATCCCTCCACAAAGCGCCCACCGCGCCGCATCTGCGCGATAGCCATTGATCACCGTCACATTATGGCAACGATCACGTTGCATGCCGTTTCATTGAAAGTGTGGAGTCGTATCAGACTGTGCTTCTTTTTTTCCCATTCCGGTCTGCCCGCCTGCAGCCGCCGCGCGCAAGAACTATGATGGCGGTTGTGGGGCGCCTTGCGCCCCAATGCAACCCCCCCATCACATACTGGAGATCTCCCCATGACCATCAAAGTCGGCGACCGCGTGCCCGATGGCACCCTGACCGAATTCATCGAAACCGAAAGCGAAGGCTGCTCCCTCGGCCCCAACGCCTTCCAGGTCGCCGACCTGACCCGTGGCAAGACCATCGCCCTGTTTGCCTTGCCCGGCGCCTTCACCCCCACCTGCTCCGCCAAGCATCTGCCTGGCTACGTCGAGCAAGCCGCCGCCCTCAAGGCCAAAGGCGTCGACGAAATCTGGTGCGTGTCCGTCAACGACGCCTTCGTGATGGGCGCCTGGGGCCGTGAACAAAAGACCGAAGGCAAGGTTCGCATGCTCGCCGACGGTTCCGCCCTGTGGACCAAGGCCCTGGGCCTGGAACTGGACCTGATCCAGCGCGGCATGGGCGTGCGCTCGCAGCGCTACTCCGCCCTCATCGTCGACGGCGTGGTCAAGCACCTGAACATCGAAGGTCCTGGCAAGTTCGAAGTCAGCGACGCCGCGACCCTGCTGTCGCAGGCCTGATGTTCCCCGCGTAGTCTCGTTTCACCGCTTAACGCGCGGGCCGCTCAAGCGGCTCGCCGCGCTACCGCCAGCAGCGGTTGCCCAACGCCATGCTCGCCACCATCTCCTCCTTCTCGTCGCTGTATTTCGCGACCCTGCTGATGCTCATCGGCACCGGTCTCTTCAACACCTACATGGGGTTGAGGCTCACTGCGCAGTCCGTCAGCGAGGTCTGGATCGGCACCCTCATCGCCGGCTACTACCTGGGCCTGGTGTGCGGCGCGCGTCTGGGGCACAAACTCATCATCCGCGTCGGCCACATCCGCGCCTTCGTTGCCTGCGCGGCCATCGCCACCAGCATGATCCTGGCCCAGACGCTGGTCGACTCCATGCCGCTGTGGCTGGTGTTCCGCGTCATCTCGGGCATCGTCATGGTGACCGAATTCATGGTCATCGAAAGCTGGCTCAACGAACAAACCGAAAACCACCAGCGCGGACGCGTCTTCTCCGTCTACATGGTGGTGTCCGGCCTGGGCACCGTGCTGGGCCAGTTGGCCCTGACCGCCTACGCCACCCTTGACCTGCGGCCCCTGACCCTGGTGGCCATGTGCCTGGTGCTGTGCCTGGTGCCCATTGCCGTCACGGCCCGCTCGCACCCGCCCACGCCGCTGCCGGCCGCGCTCGACATTCGCTTCTTCATGCGGCGCGTGCCGCTGTCCATGACCGTGCTGTTCGTGGCGGGCAACCTGTCGGGCGCCTTCTACGGCCTGGCCGCCGTGTACGGCGCCAAGCATGGCCTGTCCACCTCACAGGCTGCCATCTTCGTCGCGGCCGCCGTGACCGCCGGCCTGCTGTCGCAGTGGCCCATGGGCTGGCTGTCCGACCGCATCAACCGTGCCGGCCTGATTCGCTTCAACGCCTTGTTGCTGGTCGTGCTGCCCACCGTCATGTGGGGTTGGCTTACCTTGCCCTACTGGGCGCTGGTGGCCATGTCCTGCGTCTTCGGCATCCTGCAGTTCACGCTCTACCCGCTGGGCGCCGCCTTCGCCAACGATCACGTCGAGTCCGAGCGCCGCGTCAGCCTGTCGGCCGTGCTGCTCATGACCTACGGCGTGGGCGCCTGTGTCGGCCCCATGATCGCGGGCCTGTTGATGTCGCTGGCCGGGCCCAGCATGTACTACGTCTTCATTTCCGCCTGCGCGCTGATCCTGGTGTGGCAGGTGCGGCCCACCCGCGTCACCGGCGCGCACCAGGTCGACGAGGCCCCGGTGCATTTCGTGCCCATGCCCGACACCCTGCAAAGCTCGCCCGCTGCGGCAGTGCTCGATCCTCGGGTCGACGTCGAAAACGACCTCAACATCGAAATGGTCCAGCCCGACCCGTCGGCCGCGCCTGCGCCGGTCGAGGGGGCAGGCGCGGTCGATCCTCCCATTGCCGAGCCGGTGGCGCCGGTGGCCGACGCGGGGCAGGCATCGACCGCCGAATCGGCTGCTCAGCCTGCCGCAGGGCTTGCTGCCGAGTCGGCAGCCGAACCCGCGGCCGCGCTGCCTCCGATTGCCGGCGTGGTCTCGAACCCCGTGCCGACGCCCGCGCCCGAGCCGGATGCCAGCGACGACGAACGGGATCACGCCGAGGCAGAACGGCGCAAGCGCACCGGAACGTGATTCAGATGGGGGCCATCAGCACGATGGCCGCCAGCGCCAGCACCAGCCCCAGGCCGTTCCAGCGGGTCAGCGGTTCGCGAAACACCAGGGCGCCGACCAGCGTGCCCAGCGTGATCACCCCCATGTTCATGGACGCAAACACCAGTGCGGGGTGCTCGGGCAGCGCCTGGTGCGCCCGGATATAGGTCAGGATGTTGGCGAAGTTCAGGCCGCCCAGCGCCACGCCCGCCACCAGGTGGCGCGGCGCCCAGGCCACGCGGCGCCACAGTAGATAGGCCAGCGTCAGCACGCCCGCCAGCGTGAACGCCAGCAGCAGGCCGCCCGCGAACGCCGTGCCGGCGCGCGCCATCTGCTTGAACAGGATGTCCACCAGCCCATAGGCCACCCACACCGCCAGCGGCCAGAGCCACAGGGCGTGGGTATCCGCCAGAGATGATGCCGGCGCGTCAGGCCTGGCCGCCGTCCGGCGCAGCAGGAAGAACAACGCGCCGAACGCCAGCGCGATCGCGCCCAGCTTGCGGGCCGTGACCGGTTCGCCGAACAGCAGAAAAGCCGCCAGCAGCGGAATGAACAGCGACAACCGCTGCGCCGCATCGCTGCGCACCACGCCCGCGTGGCGCACGGCCAGCGCCATGGCCATGAAGCCGCTGGGCAGCAAGACGCCCAGCGCGGCCAGCACCAGCCAGGGCGTCTGCGGCGTCAGCAGCGCCGCAGGGTCGGGCCGCAGCACCAGCCAACAGAGCAGGGCGGCCACGGCGTAGTTCGCCAGGATGGCCTGGCGCACGTCCACCTGCCAGTGCCGCGCCAGCTTCAGCAGCGCGGCCACGCCGACGCTGCAGGCCACGCTGGCCAGCAGGTAGAACAGGCCCGGTGTCAGCGGCATGCGGGGGCGTCGTGCGCGCCGGGGTGGGCGCAGTCATGGGAATGCGTGTGAGCCGGGGCCGCGTGCAGGTCCTGGTGCGCGTGCGAGTGGCTGTGCGTGCCCGCGTCGATCCGCATGCCCAGGCGTTGCAGCAGGCGCTGGTCGGCTTCCATGCGCGGGTTGCCCGTCGTCAGCAGCACGTCGCCGTAGAACATCGAATTGGCGCCTGCCATGAAGCACAGCGCCTGCATCGCGTCGTCCATGGCCTCGCGGCCGGCCGACAGGCGCACCATGGCGCGCGGCATCGTGATGCGCGCCACGGCGATGGTGCGCACGAACTCGAACGGGTCCAGCGCCTCGACGTCGGCCAGCGGCGTGCCTTCCACCCGCATCAGGTTGTTGATCGGCACCGACTCGGGGTAGGGCTCCATGTTGGCCAGTTGCGCGATCAGGCCGGCGCGCTCGCGGCGCGATTCGCCCATGCCCACGATGCCGCCGCAGCAGACGTTGATGCCCGCGTCGCGCACGCGTTCCAGCGTGTCCAGCCGATCCTGGTAGGTGCGGGTGGTGACGATCTTGCCGTAGAACTCCGGCGACGTGTCCAGGTTGTGGTTGTAGTAGTCCAGCCCCGCGTCCTTGAGCTGCTCGGCCTGGCCTTCGCGCAGCATGCCCAGCGTGACGCAGGTTTCCAGGCCCAGCGCCTTGACCGCGCTGACCATCTCGGCCACGGCCTCCAGGTGGTGCGGCTTGGGGCTGCGCCAGGCCGCGCCCATGCAGAAGCGCTGCGCGCCGCCGGCCTGGGCCGCGCGGGCCGCGGCCAGCACCTCGTCCAGCGGCATCAGCTTTTCCGCTTCCAGGCCCGTGTCGTAACGCGACGACTGCGAGCAGTAGCCGCAATCCTCGGGACAGCCGCCGGTCTTGATCGACAACAGGCTCGACAGCTGGATGCCGTTCGGGTCGAAGTGGGCGCGGTGCGTCTGTTGGGCGCGGTGCACCAGGTCCATGAACGGCAGCTCGTAAAGCGCCATCACGGCCTCGCTGCTCCAGGCGGGCGGGGGCAGCGTCTTGGTCGGTTTGGGAACGGGGATGTAGGCGGTCTGCATGAACGGACTCTCCAGAGGGGCTTGCGGGATCGCGCCGCTCGCCTTGGGACGGCGGCTTGATCGGCGGATCGTAAGAACCTGCGCAGGGTTTGCGCAATCTGGCGTCAGTTCTGATTTTTAAAGGCGTGTTGCCGCCATTTTTATTGGAAATGGCGTTTTTTGAGGGTGTGGCTGCGCGAACGAGGCGGTATTTTCGCGCAGCCGTAACCCCCGATTATTTTGATTCAATTTGTAAATTCATCGCGTCGGGCTCAGGTTTTTCCCGTTTTGCCGCGTGCCCGGGGCTTTTCGTGGCCGGTGATGCCACGGTCGCGCGCCCAGACGATGGCCGCACTGCGCCGGTGCACGCCGATCTTGCTGTAGATGGTGGCCACGTGGTTGCGCACCGTGTTGCGCGACAGGCGCAGCTGCTTGGCGATGTCGTCGTCATCGTGCCCCTGGCACAGCAGCCCCAGCACTTCGCGTTCGCGCGAGGTCAGTTGCGCCAGTTCGGCCACGTCGCGGGTCGCAGGCGCGGGCGATCGCAGTTGCGCCAGCTTCTCGATGATGCCGCGGCTGAACCAGGACGTATCCTGCATCACGGCCTCGATCGCGGTCAGCAGCTCGGTCTCGTTGCGCTTGCGTTCGCTGATGTCCTGCATCACCAGCAGCACGCGGCGCTCGCCGCCGATCATGACCGGTTCGGCCGAGACCAGGCAATCCAGTTCGCCGCCGTCGGCCGCGACCAACTGGCTGTCGCGATTGCGCACGCTTTCGCCGCGCGCCAGGCTCTCGGCCATGCCTTCGAAGGGGCGCAACCCCAAGGCCGTCAGCTCCTGGCCGGCGGCGTCTTCGGGCGAGGCGCCGGTGGCCTGCGCAAAGGCATCGTTGATGTCCAGGGCGCGCAGCGATTCGCCTTCGCACAACGCCATGGGAACCGGCGCCAGGCGGAATGCCTTGGAAAAACGTTCTTCGCTTTGCTGCAGGGCCTCTTCGGCGCGCTTGCGCTTTTCCAGGTCGATGAAGGTGAACAGCATGCAGGGTTCGTCGTGCATGTCGATCGGCTGGCCCGCGACGATGACGAACTTGGCGCCGCCGTCGGTCAGTCTCAATACACCTTCGCGTTGGGTGATGGTCAGGCCGGCATTCAGCTTGGCCACCGCGTCGTCCTTGTCGTCGCCGCCGTCCAGCACATCCAGTTCATAGGCGGACTTGCCCAGCACCGCGTCGCGCGTCAGGCCGGTCATGTCCAGGAAGCCCTGGTTGACCTTCACGTAGCGCAGGTCGGACAGGCGGCAGATCAGGGCCGGGGCGGGGTTGGCGCCGAAGGTGCGCTCAAAGCGCTGTTCGGCGTTGAACTGATCGGTCTGGTCGTCCAGGATCAGCACGCGGTAATCGCCGCCGTCGCCTTCGAGAAGCAGGCCGCGCGCCCGGATGTTGCGCAGAAAGTCGGCGTCGTCCTTGCGCGTCAGGTCCAGCTGCAGGTCGTCGAAGGGCTCGGCCGCCGCCAGTCGGTCCAGCGGGTAGTGGCGGGCGGGTACGCGATGATGGTTGCGGTAGGTCAGGGCGAAGCGCTTGCGGTAGCCGGCCGGCGTCTGGCCCAGGCCTTGCAGCGTTTCGACGGCATGCAGCGCCAGAGCGCTGTCGTTGGCCCAGGCGATGGCGCCATCGGGCTCGATCAGGATGATGCCTTCGTTCAGGCCTGCGATGATGTGTTGCAGGTGTTGGCGGTGCGCGTGAGGAGCGGCATTGCTTGCGGTCACGTAAGCCTCTTTGCTTGGCGGGCACAAGCGCACAGGATGCGTTGGCAAGGCCGGCCTGTCCAGAGGATAAACGGACGAGACACACAAGGGAAAGGGTGCAGGGCGCTTGGCTGCGCCAAACAAAAAAGCTCCGGAATCCGGAGCTTTTGGCGGGCGCCTTCTGGCGCATTGCAGGGGTACCCCTGCGGAACAACTGGTCTCGCGAAGCGAGAAAAGCACAGCGTGCTTGGCGGAGCGGACGGGACTCGAACCCGCGACCCCCGGCGTGACAGGCCGGTATTCTAACCAACTGAACTACCGCTCCGCAGCGGCAAAATCAACGTGCGCAACACACTGCTTGTCAGGGCAGCTTGGTAAAACATGCCAGGGTGAACTGGCGTCCCCTAGGGGATTCGAACCCCTGTACTCACCGTGAAAGGGTGATGTCCTAGGCCTCTAGACGAAGGGGACTTGAACAGAACTACTTTACTGCGAACTGCTTCACTGGTGGAGGTAAGCGGGATCGAACCGCTGACCTCTTGCATGCCATGCAAGCGCTCTCCCAGCTGAGCTATACCCCCCAGAAGTCCCTGCTGTTCCATACTTCAAACAACAAGGCTTACACCCTTATAAATGCAAAAAGCTCCCGGAACGGAGCTCTTGAACGGCACTGCGTAGAGCAAACTTGGCGGAGCGGACGGGACTCGAACCCGCGACCCCCGGCGTGACAGGCCGGTATTCTAACCAACTGAACTACCGCTCCGCAGCGGCATACTCAACTACTGTGACACTTCAACTGCATTCACATACTGCTGCCAGTAAGACTGGCGTCCCCTAGGGGATTCGAACCCCTGTACTCACCGTGAAAGGGTGATGTCCTAGGCCTCTAGACGAAGGGGACTTGG